>NZ_ATXQ01000002.1 GCF_000421765.1 Denitrificimonas caeni DSM 24390
ATAAATGGCGTAACACAAACCAGTACCGAAGGCGTGCCACAGGGTGGGCCGTTGTCACCGGTACTCTCGAACATTGTGTTGAACCAGTTGGACTGGGAGCTAGAACGTCGGGAGCACCGTTTCGTTCGCTATGCTGATGACTTTGTTGTGTTTGTTAAAAGTCGAGAAGCGGGTGAGCGCGTGATGAAAGGTCTGCAGCGCTATATTGGCGACTCGCTACGGCTCAAAGTGAATACCCAAAAGAGTGCAGTAGATCGGCCATGGAAACGAACCTTTCTTGGCTTTACGTTCAGTCAACGAGACCAGGGAATCAAGGTGGCGGATAACTCGCTACTGAAGCTCAAAGCTACGGTTAAATTGCTGAGCCGTCGAACAAGAGGCCATTCACTCAAACACATTATCGCAGAGCTAAGAAAGTCCCTGCTTGGTTGGAAAGCGTACTTCGACATAGCTGAAGTGCTGAGCCCTCTGCGTGATGTGGATAAATGGATTCGACGACGATTGCGTAGTTATATTTGGAAGCAATGGGGGCGCAAAGGCTATCGGATGCTTAGGCGCTTGGGTGTGGATCGATGGCTGGCATGGAATACTGCTAAGTCGGCTCATGGCCCGTGGCGATTAAGCGCAAGTCCTGCCCTTTACCGAGCGTTACCAAACAGATACTTTAAGAACTTGGGGCTGCCAGAACTGGCGGCAAGATGAAATTTAAAGAGATTTGAACCGCCGTGGTACGTGACCCGTATGCCCGGTGGTGTGGGAGGAGAGACGTCGTGAGGCGTCTCCCTATCCCGATTATGCTCCTCTACGACGCAATCTGTCGCTCAGATGTCGTAAGCTGAAAGAATAATGAGCAAAAGGAAACAATATGCCGAATTTTGATCAAAACTTTGAAGCTACTCGCCTTACTATGCTTGCCAAGCAATACCCTGAGATTGTGAAAGCTACCGGTGAAGTGATTTTCTGTGCGGAAGATAATGAATCTCGCTTGAGCGGCACTCGTTGGACGGTTGCGGACAACATTTTTGAGCAGGCTACTAAGTCAGGGTTCAAAGTGCACCTAATTGAGTTGATAGATAATTTCATTGAGTATCGGTGCCAATGTAATGAACTGCCGAATAAGGAAGGTGTTGTTCGTTTTTCTGGTGGCGAAATTAGTATCGAATGGTTACCCGACGGGTCAACGGATTTATCGCAAAGGTGACTGATTCTATGAAGCATGACGATGTAAAAGAAGAGCTTACTCAAGCTTATGTCGATATTTTGAAAAAATCACAGCTCAGCCAGATATATATCGATCAAGCTCTTTCAGGAATTTTTCTTGCATGTCCATCAGAAGCCTATTTTTTGTCATCTAAAAAATTAATGGTTATAGGTCAAGAGACTCGTAGCTGGCGCAATAGTACTTGCGCAATAAAAAATTATAATGATCTTGGAAAGGGATCAATTTTAGAGTCGATGAGGATTGCAAATAGCTTTAATAGGCGAAAACCCGGAAACAGTAAATTTCGACAAAGATACAAAGAAGCTTCTATTCGTATTTGCTCAGATTCACCTTCACCTTCTGAAGCCGCGGTATGGGCAAATCAGTTTTGTATCAGCTACAAGGGCGGTAGCCCAGTAAAATCTAAAAGTTTTGATCTAGTAAAAGAAATGTCATACAAGTTGCTTAGAGCTCAAATGAGTATATTGAAGCCAGATATAGCTCTATTTTTTACGGGTTCCGGCAGGGATAGGTTCATAAAAGAGTGCTTCCCTAGTTATGAAACACTGAAAGTGTTTGAGCCCAGGAGGCTATGGGGCTTCAAGATTGACGAAACTACTTGTTTCAGGACTAACCACCCTCGCTGGGGTCAGAGTAGTAGCTATATAGATCAGGCAATTGAAATGGCAGAATCGCATAACAATCGGCTGCACAGCGACCGATTTTCCGCCGTTTAGCGGCTCCAAACCGGCGCGTGAGCCGGGCGTTACACGTCTTAAGGAGAGATCGTGCAAAACCCAGGAGAAGAAATTGTAGGAGAGTATCTGAAATACTTTCTGGGCTGCGACTTCGTTGAGTACAACCTATACACTCCAGACGTTCAGGGAGAAATTGACGTTGTTGGCATAAACCCTAAAAACAAAATTGTTTATATCTGCGAGGTCGCTACCCATTTAGTAACGGGGCTTCAGTACGTCAAAGATCGCCAGCCAGACAACGTGGATCGCTTTACAAAAAAATTCCGAAAAAACATTCAATATGCCAACAAGTATTTCGAGGGTTATGAAAAGCATTTCATGCTTTGGTCGCCCATAGTCAAAAATCAAGGTGCGGGTGCAAAGAATAACCAAACGAGAGATATTGAAGAAATTCAGCAGAATTTACGTGCAGAGTTTGGTGTTGAGCTTGAGCCAATCATAAACCAAGCGTATTTCAACTGCTTATCACAGCTTAGAGAGTATGCTGCTAAAGAAACAAAGGAGTTAAAATCTCCTATTCTTCGGCTTATGCAAATTGAAGAGAAATTGGCTAAGCATGTATCCAAGCTCAACGTGTAATCGGGTAGCCGAGGGTTTCTAGCCCTCAGCCCCCACAACACCCTGCATGCGGCTCCGCACAGGGCGTTTCACTAAGAGTGATGAAGCTTAATCCAACCATCGCGTAATTCGTACAGACCCTGAGATTTTAAGTAAGCATTTGATAACGCCTGATTAATTCCCGGAGTTTTAGAGCTACGCCATGGGCCTTTGCTGGTGATACCGCATGCAACTGCAGCTTGCACATGAACGCCCAACCGCATTAAGTTTCTTACTTTAGTGCGCGGCTTGCGCCACTGTCGCCAATAGGCCATTCGCACTCTGCGCCGGATCCAATGATCCAGTTCAACGCAGTGCTGATAGCCACTGGCGATACCAAAGTAGTTTATCCAGCCGCGTAAATATTGGCTGACCTTAAACAGCTGGTATTTCATTGACACACCCCAGTTACGATTCGTGAGTTTGCGAACATTCTGCTTAAACTTCAGCAGTGTTTTCGGGTGCCAATGAATGCGGTTCGCCTTGAACGTAAAGCCCAAGAACTGGCTTTCATTGGTTTTAACCACACGACTTTTGTCAGTGTTGACCACTAACTTCAAACGGCTTTGCAAGTACTGACTGATACTGCGCAACACGCGCTCTCCAGCTCGCTGGCTCTTCACTAGAATCGTGAAATCATCCGCGTAGCGGGCAAACTTATGGCCGCGTTTTTCAAGTTCTTTATCCAGAGAATCGAGCATGATATTCGCCAGTAACGGCGACAGCGTCATAAATTAGAGTCAACAACCGTCCAAGCATTTAAGTTAAGGCACGAACCACACGCAACGCTGAACTACGACCACTGTTAAGTGACAGAAAATGTCACTTAACAGTGCGTATCTTTTAATAAAACTGGCTAACAATTGCTCCCACCTAATAACAGAGGGAAATAAAATGTCAGTAAAAATTCAGGTTGAACACAATAGAGTGTCGGTTCAAGCACCCTATAATCAGCTTTTTATACAAACAGCCAGAAGCTTAGACGGGAAGTGGGATGATAAGTCTAAAGCTTGGGTTTTTAATGTCCAAGAGGAACTGGCCGTCAGAAACGCCTGTTTACGTTATTACGGGACGGATGGCGTACTAACTGAGCAGGTCGATATTCGTGTTAGCGTTGGGGAGGGCGGAGTTTTACGTAGCTGTAAAAAGTCGCTAACCCTATTCGGTAGAGTAGTGGCTAAAGGTTTTGGCCGAGATTCTGGCGCTACGACAGGTCAAGGTATTATTTTAGAATCGGGCGGATTTTCCACAGGGGGCAGCTATATTAATTGGACTGTCTACGCCTACAGTGATACGACTTTTATTATGCGCGGAGCTCCTAAACAACTGGTCGATGAATATGGAGGTCAATTGAAAGTTGAGGTACTCCCGAGTGGCGGGAGAGCTGATCCAGACGAATTACTGGCAGAAAAAAAACGACTAGAGATGCGTTTAGTTGAGGTAAACAAACTTATTGAGCAAGATTTGGAAAAGTAGTAGCCAGCGCTTTTTAGCCATAATGACCAGCTCTATCAGTACCATAGGGCTGGTTATGCCTACCAGTTGAGAGCTAGTTGCACTTAGCAAGTTTTGTAAAAATTTTCTTGGTTAGCGGCAAGGACCATATAGATCGTAGTAAAACTTGTGAGACGTTGATTTTGTGCTGCTGCAGACTTGTATACCAACTTGTATACCGCAAACTGCAGGCGAAAAAAAACCCTTGAAAATCAAGGGTTTATTTTTAAATTTGGCGGAGGAGGTGAGATTCGAACTCACGGATAGTCGCCCATCGACGGTTTTCAAGACCGTTGCCTTCAACCACTCGGCCACTCCTCCCTTTCAACGGCGCTCATAATAGCGCATTATTTTTTACTGTCAAACTATTTCCGCTAATTTATTGAATTTGTTGCTATGATGACTCGCAGCATACTTATTTCAGGAGTTTAAAATGCGTGAACAACAGAATTACTCGTTAGAGCAAACCACTGCTACAGGAACAGAAAGCAGTGCTGTGTTACGTAACACCTATGGTTTACTCGCTCTGACCTTAGCGTTCAGTGGCTTGGTTGCCTACATTTCGCAACAAATGAATATGCCGCACCCAGGCATTATGCTGACCTTGGTTGGTTTTTACGGTTTATTTTTTCTAACCATGAAACTGCGTAACTCAGGCTGGGGCTTACTGACCACCTTCGCGTTAACCGGATTTATGGGCTATACACTGGGTCCAATTTTAAACATGTACTTGAGCATGCCCAATGGTGGCAGTGTCATCAGCTCAGCTTTTGCGATGACAGCTTTCGTATTCACCGGCTTGTCGGCCTATGTATTGATTACCCGTAAAGACATGAGCTTCTTAAGTGGCTTCATCACTGTGGGTTGCTTTGTTTTAATCGCAGCGATGATTGCCGGCTTTATTTTTGATATTTCCGGTTTGCAACTGGCGATTAGTGCAGGTTTTGTACTGTTTTCATCAGCAATGATTTTGTTTCAAACCAGTGCAATCATCAGTGGTGGCGAACGCAATTACATTATGGCGACCATCACTTTATATGTATCCATCTACAATCTGTTTTTAAGCCTGCTACACATCCTTGGTGTGACCAGTAACGACTAAAATACGGATCAGATACACAGCAAATGAAGGCTCTATTGGTTTACAATAGGGCCTTTTTTACAACTCCGACTTTATTAATATGCTGGCCAGCAAAAAATTATAGCCTGTTCACGCATCCACATAGCAAAAGGATCTGTCATGATTAAGAAGTGTTTATTCCCAGCTGCGGGCTACGGCACACGCTTTTTACCGGCAACGAAAGCCATGCCGAAAGAAATGCTGCCCATCGTCAATAAGCCTTTGATTCAATATGGCGTCGAAGAAGCGCTTGAGGCCGGTTTGCACGAAATCGCTGTAGTAACGGGTCGCAACAAACGGGCAATTGAAGACCATTTTGATATCAGTTATGAAATGGAGCAGCAGATTCAAGGCACTGATAAAGAACAATACCTGACCGGGGTTAGAAACCTTATTACACAATGCAGCTTTTCTTATACCCGCCAAATTGAAATGAAAGGGTTAGGGCATGCAATCCTCACTGGCCGCACCTTAATTGGTGATGAGGCCTTTGCCGTTGTGCTCGCTGATGACTTGTGCATCAACCCCGAAGGCGACGGTGTTTTGCAGCAAATGATCAAACTGTACAATCAGTTTCGTTGCTCCATTGTCGCCATCCAAGAAGTGCCGATGGAAGACACAGCAAAATACGGTGTGATTGCTGGTGAAATGATCCGTGAGGATATTTACCGCGTACATTCGATGGTTGAAAAACCCCAGCCTGAAGATGCACCGTCTAACCTTGCGATTATTGGCCGCTATATTTTAACCCCTGATATTTTTGATCTGATTGCCAGCACCGAACCCGGAAAAGGTGGTGAAATCCAGATCACTGATG
This sequence comes from Denitrificimonas caeni DSM 24390, assembly GCF_000421765.1. Classification (GTDB taxonomy): domain Bacteria; phylum Pseudomonadota; class Gammaproteobacteria; order Pseudomonadales; family Pseudomonadaceae; genus Denitrificimonas; species Denitrificimonas caeni. Next base: position 5,988 of record NZ_ATXQ01000002.1, read on the forward strand.
CGCTTATGAAGCAAGCACAGCAAGGCTGCGTGATGGCGTATAAGTTTAAAGGCCAGCGTTTTGATTGTGGCAGTGTAGAGGGCTACATTGATGCCACCAACTATTGTTATGAGAACCTTTACCAAGAAGGTCAATAAATCTCACTAACACAACGTATTAACCACCTGAATTGGAGAGTGTTATATGTCCTATGATTTTGATTTGTTTGTCATCGGTGCTGGTTCAGGTGGTGTACGCGCTGCTCGTTTTGCCGCTTCATTTGGTGCGCGTGTTGCCGTAGCGGAAAGCCGTTATTTAGGCGGCACCTGTGTCAACGTGGGTTGCGTACCGAAAAAACTAATGGTTTATGCCGCGCATTTTCATGATGACTTTCAGTTGAGCCGCAGTTTTGGCTGGGACGTAGAAGCTAAGAGCTTTGATTGGTCGACACTGATTCGCAATAAAAACACTGAGATTGAGCGTTTAAATGCTATTTATGAAAAATTACTGCTTAACAGTGGCGTAACTCTACTTAACGGTCATGCCAAACTCATTGACGCACATACTGTTGAGGTTAATGAGCGACAGTACAGTGCTGAGCATATTCTTATTGCCGTTGGTGGCTGGCCACAGGTGCCTGATATTCCAGGCCGTGAACACGTGACAGATTCCAACCAAGTATTCTTTTTGCCAGAGCAGCCTAAGCGAGTCTTAGTGGTGGGTGGTGGCTATATTGCCGTGGAGTTTGCTTCAGTGTTTCATGGCCTCGGTTCACAGACGCAGCTGGCCTATCGTGGTGATCTGTTCTTACGTGGTTTTGATCAAGATGTACGCGAGCATTTGCAGCAAGAGTTGTTGAAAAAAGATATGACCTTACGCTTTAACTGCGATGTGCAAAGCATTGATAAACAAGCAGATAAGAGCTTATTAATCACGTTTAAAGACGGTCAAACCACTGAAGTGGACTGCGTCTTTTATGCTACGGGTCGCCGTCCGATGCTGGATAATTTAGGCTTAGAAAACGTCAATGTTAAGCTGGATAAGCAAGGCTACATTGCCGTTAATGAGCTATACCAAACCTCAGAAAGTAGCATTTTAGCCATTGGCGACGTCACCGGAGGCATGCAGCTGACGCCAGTCGCCTTAGCAGAAGGTATGGCTGTGGCACGACGTTTATTCCGTAAAGAGGAGTATCGTCCTGTCGATTACAACTTAATTCCTACGGCAGTATTTAGTCTGCCTAACATTGCCACTGTCGGCCTCAGCGAAGAGCAGGCAAGGGCAGACGGCTTTGCTGTGCAGATATTCAAAAGCAGCTTTAGACCGATGAAGCTCAGCTTGTCAGAGCAGCAAGAACGTATCTTTATGAAGCTGATTGTTGATGAAAAAACTGACCGGGTTCTAGGCTGCCATATGGTCGGACCAGATGCGGGGGAGTTGATGCAGGGGATTGCCGTCGCACTCAAAGCTGGTGCAACCAAGCAAGTGTTTGATGACACCATCGGCATTCATCCAACGGCTGCGGAAGAGTTTGTTACCATGCGCACACCCAGTGCTTAAATAAGCTGGCAACTTCGATTCAATGCAAAACGGCGCATACTCTGCGCCGTTTTGCATTTCACCGATCAAGCCACACGCTCTCAGTGCTGGTTATGCTGAGAGTGATCCATCTCTGGCGCTGCAGCAGAAGTGCCAGCATCGCTACTTTTAATCTGCACAGTGACATCCACTTGGCCGGCACGCTCAAAGTGCAGCGTCAGTGGCAGACTTTGGCCTGCAACTAGAGGCTTATGCAGATTAATCAACATAATGTGATAACCACCTGGTTCAAGAGTCAGGTCGCTATGCGCAGGAATATCAATACCATCGACTTTTACCATGCGCATCACGTCGCCTTCATGCACGTGTGCATGCAACTCTGTCACTTCGGCAATTGAGCTTTCAGCGCTCAGCAATCGATCAGCCTGGTCAGCATGATTAGATAAGCTTAAGAAGGCTGCGCCAACCGGTGCTGTAGGTGGTAGCTCACGTGACCAAGCCGACTTAACCACAAGAGCAGTTTGCTGGGTTTTGCTGGTTAGCTGCTGCTGATCCATTTCTTGCTGTTCTGCAGAAGTTGCAGCAGCAACGCCAAGTGTTAGTGCGAACACGCTTGCGGTAAGGGCAGTTAAGCGCATGAAGCCTCCGGGTAATGAACGAATCTTGATATTTGTCTAGATCGGCTAATTTAGCATGTTGCTGCTGATCGAGGTATGCGGCATTGCGCAGCAGTTTTGCTTAACAACAAAGATAGCTATGAGTCCATGCCAAGCTCCCTTGTATCGTCTGCTTAGGATGTTGTGTCACTGGAGCATGTGGATGCGCGTTATTTTTTATGCGATCAATGAAATGAATTTCTTAACAGCGCTGCTCATCACAGGGTAAAACAAAAATAATACTATAATGCGCCATCATGCTCATGCAGCAGGGCAAGGTCATCCAGCACCCGCTAATTTGGTAATTACTGATAACAATAAACACTTAATACTGAACAAGGAATGATCTGATGGGTTTGTGGGGCGTTATTTGGGCAAGTGTGGCTTTCCTTGCTGTGCAACTTGGACCATTCGGTATGGATTCTTGGTTTTTATGGCCACTGCTTGGCTTAGGTGCGGCTCTGCATTTAAGACATGAGATCCGTAAAGAAGTAGCAGCATCCATTGCTGCAAACAATCGCAAGAATGCCCAACAACTTGCTCAGCTAAAAGCGCAGTCATTGGTTAAAGCAGCAGCTCAGCCGATCAATCCCCCCATAGCTCAAGCTATCGAGCCCGTTACTGTTGAGCTCGAGCTCACGCTTGATGAAGGTGTGCTTGCGCCGCCGATTCAGCTGCGCTCTGAGCCTATACCGAGCGCGAGCAAACCGCGTGTACAGAATGACTACATACCAACGCCTAAGGCTCACCAAGAGCCGCAAGCCTCTCCAGTAGGCGGTGTTTCCGCGTTGATACAGCGCGGTATTGACTGGTTGCTTGGCGGCAACACCATGGTGCGAGTCGGTGTGGTTGTAGTATTTATTGGCTTGGCTTTTTTAGCTAAATACACCACACAACAGGGCTTATTGCCCATTGAACTGCGCTTAAGTTTTATCGCATTATGTGGCTTAGCGCTGCTCTCATTTGGCTTTATCAAGCGCAAAATGATGCCCAATTATGCCTTAGCCTTACAAGGTGGGGGCGTGGCAGTGCTCTATTTAACCTTGCTGGCAACGATGAAAGGTTATGGCTTACTAGGCATGCCCATTACTTTTTCGCTTATTATTTTAGTCTGTGCCGCCGGCTGCCTGCTGGCCTTGCTGCAAAACAGCCAAGCCCTAGCAGTGATGTCCTTGGCGGGCGGATTCGCAGCGCCTGTGCTGCTGTCGACTGGCAGCGGTGATTACATTGGCTTATTTAGCTATTACATGGTGCTAAACCTTGCGATTTTGCTGATTGCTTACTTTAAGTACTGGCGCGCACTCAACTTACTTGGTTTTTTAGCCACATTTGGTGTAGGTACAAGCTGGGGACTGCTTTCATTCACAACAGAAAACTACCTGCCAACCCAACTTTTTTTAATTGGGTTTTTCCTGATTTACCTGATTACAGCTCTGTTCTATGCCAAAAATGCGGCACGTCAAGCTGCCAAGACACACTTAGAATTTGTTGATCAAACTTTAGTTTTTGGTGCGCCAATCATCGGTTTTGCTTTGCAATACGGTTTGATTAAACATTTACCATTGGGCGCTGCTTTTTCTGCTCTGATTTTAGCGTTTTTGTATGCACTATTAAGCATGTTGCTATTGAACAAAATAAAACAAGGTAAGCAACATTATCGCTTACTGGCGGAGAGCTTTATTGCTTTAAGCGTCGGCTTTATCACGGTAACAATTCCCTTAGCTTTGGATGGAGAATTCTTAGCCATTTCATGGGCCTTACAAGGAACGGCGGCTTTTTGGGTCGGTGCCAGGCAAGCACGCTGGATGCCTCGTCTACTCGGACTGGCTTTATATGCGACTTCTTTGGCGATTTTATTAGAGCCAATGACCTGGTCAGAGTTAAGTAGCCCAGTACTCAGTACGTTAATAATGGCTGTTCTTGCGCTGATTCTTGCGTTTTGGTTGAAAAAGCCTCTAGCCCATAGCAATAGCAGCCTGGCTCAGACATACAGTTCTGTTGAGCCGGTCTTGCACCCGATTTTCTATGCCTTAGGTTTGCTCTTAATATGGCTCGCCTGCGCAACTCAAATTGCAACGCTTGATCAAGCAGGGTTGCTCAACCGCTTCGCTGATAGCACGGGAGACAACGCGCTACAGCTCTATTTAGTAGCAGCGACAGCACTGTTACTCGTATTTGCATCAATGCGCTGGGGGCGCAGGATTTACGCGCAGGCCGATGCCGCCGCGTATTGCATTTTGCCGGTGGTTCTATGTACCTTTCTTGTCGTAACCGTGAGTCATAGCAGTCAAACAGTTTTAGCAGATTATGGTTGGGCATTTTGGCTTTTAGCCTTTGTTTTGCATTACTACAGTTTATATTGGGCCGATCATCACAGCGAACTGTTCACAAAATCTGTGCGTAGATTTGCGCATGCAAGCAGTGTCTACATTCTTTTGGCGGTATTCGGACAAAGCCTCTATCAGGTGGTACATCAAAGCAGCTTGGTAACCAGCGCTTGGCAAAGTGTCACATTTTTATTCTGTGCAACGGTTTGCTTAATACTGCTGACTACATGGGCTGGAAAAGTACGCAACTCCTGGCCATTACGTGATTACAGTTCGGTGTATCTGCAAGCGGGCGCTATACCCTTGGTGGCATTAATCGCTTGGCTAGCAACCTTACTGATGCTGACGTCATCAGGTTTAGCTAAACCGCTGCCATTTATCCCTATTATTAACCCGACAGATTTAACCGTATTGCTCGGCATTGGCAGTCTTGCTGTTTGGTTCTCATCGCTACGCAATCATCCACAGATGCAGATGTTTTCTAGTGCAATTTCCTTGCGAAACTTTTATGTATGCATGGCTGTTGCATTGTTTGTTTGGCTCAATACTGCTTGGTTGCGCACAGCGCATCATTACTTTGATGTTACTTGGCAGGCTGAGGCTTTATTTAAAAGCTTTGCAGTGCAGACAGGCTATGCCATTTTATGGTCAACGTTAGCCCTAGTGCTGATGCTGGTCGCGCACCGTCGTTTATCTCGCTGGATTTGGATGGTAGGGGCGGCTTTATTGGCACTGACAGTGGTCAAACTGGTGTTAATTGACCTTGCCAATCATGGCGGTATGGAACGAGTGATCGCCTTTATTGTAGTGGGGGTGATGCTTTTGATTATTGGATACTTTGCCCCGATTCCACCCTCGACTGGAGATCAGCATGAAGCATAAAAAATCCAGCGCCGCGCTATTTTTGCTCGTGTGCGTCACTCATCTTGCTGCGGCACCTTTAGTTGATTTACAGCTACACAGCCAAGACAGTATTCATCGTGTGAGTGTGCCTAGTCAGCTGTTGGTTGAGTGTCAAACAGCTGGTTTTGCAAATATTCATGTCATCGATGGGGCTGGTAAAAACATGAGTATGGCGCGTATTTCAGCTAAAAAAGCGCGCACAGTTTTGAATACAACAACCGCAATTAACGCTGTATATCCATTATGGGACAGGCAGGCCTTGCCTGATCGGTCCGCCTTGCGCGTGATTGAGCAGCAAGGGCTGCGCAGTCTTGAGTGGAACACTGTCACCAGCAGCGAAACCTCTCAGCGCAAGCAACGCGGGGTACTACTCGACAGCCGCTTATTTGATAAAGATCACCAGGCTGTGCAATTGATTCTAAGCGCTGATATTCCAGAAAGCGAAATGATTCCTGTGCAAATCGATATCAGCAAGGATCTCAAGCGCTGGCAGCCACTGCACACCGATGCGTTTCTTGGCCGCTGGCACAGCGAAGACGGTAATGTCATTAATAAAATGAGCATTGACCTGCCATACATAGCGTTAAATGAGCACTTTATTCGCTTGCGCTGGGACGAGGCTTTGGCCGGCGAAATAGTCATTCACCGTGCAGAAATTATCAGTGAGCAACAGCAAAACACTGCGCCCCCGCAGGAACGTATTGAGTTAGGCGCACCCCAGAGTAAAACTATGCAGGGTAAACAGGCTTTGATCTGGCAATTCAACCCGCCTTTGGCCATTGATGCTTTGCAATTAAGCACACAGACTTTAGGTACAAATGTAGCTGTGCAATTACAGGGCAGGGTAAGCTCAGAATCACCTTGGCGCACACTTAGTCACGGCTCAGTGATGCACGTGCAATACGATGGCAAAACCCATAACAACCAACCGCTTAGGGTGAGTAAAGAACGTTGGCAAGCACTACAGGTTTTAACCACGGGGCATAATGCTGTTTGGCCAAGCGATATGACTGCCGTAGCTTTAGTGCCGTTGCAGCAGCTTGCATTTTTAGCACAGGGCCATGCGCCGTATCGGTTAACCTGTACAAACCAAGAAAACACATGGTTGCAGCTAGCACAATTGATTCCTGGCTATCAGCAAGGTCACGAAGACAAATTACCTGAAGCCAGCTTTAGCCTAGATGAGCCGGTTACGCCTGCGGCGCTACAATCACAATCTGAGCGTCCACCATATTTATTGTGGGCAATCTTAGCGGCTGGCGTTGTAGTGTTGGCTGCCATGCTGATAATCATCATCCGGCAACTGAAAACAACTGCGAAGGATGATGAACAGTAGATCTTATCCTCAGTAAAAACCGATAAGTGACATGCGGCAGCTAAATTAACATCTGTGCGCATGGCGCTGCTTTTATCATCAGTTAGTAAAGCCGAGTAGCTGTTGTTGATGCAGGTACGTATTGACTGAAGCAGATTCATGTCTTAGCTGAGGCTGTAACCCAGCAGGAAGGAGGTGTCTGTCGATGCAAAGGGGTTTAGTCGTATGGTCTTCAATATAGTCGATTTAACATAATATTGATTATGGCATATATAAACGTAGCAACTGAGATCACTCTTTAGCTGTAATCTGATCAGTGCTCTGTGAGTCAGCTTCAGGTTTATCGATGCTCAGCTCTAACGGCTGATCGGTAAACTCTGTTTTCAAACCTTGCTCCATGTCGTCCAACTCAGCGAGTAACGAACTAAAAGTGATGTTGTTATCTTCAGGCTCTGCGTTTTTTGCGGTTTCGGCTGTAGTCGCAACCTGTGCTTGTACGCTCTGCTGCAGATCATCTTCTGGTTCTGGTTGTAAGCCTTTTAACTCAGCGAGATTTGGCAGTTCATCGAGTCCGCGCAGATTGAAATAATCGAGGAACACTTTGGTGGTGGCTAACATGGCTGGCTTACCCGGCACATCTTTATAACCAACCACGCGTATCCATTCACGCTCTAAGAGCGTTTTGATAATTTGCGTGTTGACTGCCACGCCGCGCACATCTTCAATTTCACCGCGTGTGATTGGCTGACGGTAAGCGATCAGCGCCAAGGTTTCGAGCATGGCGCGAGAATAACGCTGCGGGCGCTCTTCCCATAAACGTCCAACCCAAGCGCTGTATGCAGAGCGCACTTGTAAGCGGTATCCAGAAGCGACTTCAGTCAGTTGATAACTGCGTGTCGCCACATCTTCAGCCAGTTTGGCCAGTGCGGCTTTTAATTGACTGCTGCTCGGACGCTCCTCTTCATCAAATAACTCGGTTAAACGCTCTAGGCTTAAGGGTTTGGCGGCGGCCAACAACAAGGCTTCCAACACTAAAGCAAATTGCTCTACATCATCAAAATCCAGCTCATTCATGCTGTTTAGTCCGTACATGGATTTCGCTATAAGGCTCATTCTGAACCAGTTCAATTAACGACTCTTTTACCAGTTCCAAAATCGCCATAAAGGTCACCACCACCCCTAAGCGCCCTTCTTTTATGCTAAATAAGCGCGCAAAGGGCACAAAGCTGCCATCTCGCAAGGCTTCTAGCACCATGCTCATGCGCTCACGGGTGGATAAGGTTTCACGGCTAATTTGATGGCTTTCAAACATATTGGCGCGGCGTAACACTTCAGCCATGGCCAATAACACCTCTTCAAAAGCCACATCAGGTACTAAGCGACGGCTGCGCGCATCCGGTGCCACAGCCTTTGCAATAAACACATCGCGACCTAAGCGTGGGATTTCATCTAAGTCTTCTGCTGCCGTTTTAATCCGCTCGTATTCTTGCAGGCGACGAATCAACTCAGCGCGCGGATCGTCTTCTTCATCGGCTGCACTGTGGCGGCTGCGTGGTAACAGCATGCGCGACTTAATTTCAGCCAGCATGGCGGCCATCACTAGGTATTCAGCGGCCAACTCAAGGCGCACCGCTTTCATTAGCTCGACATAACCCATGTATTGATGGGTGATTTGCGCGACTTGAATATCAAGAATATCGATGTTTTCTTTGCGAATTAGATACAGCAGTAAATCCAGCGGCCCTTCAAAAGCTTCCAAAATCACTTCTAAAGCATCAGGTGGAATATACAAATCCATAGGCAAAGCGGTCATCGCTTCGCCATACACCAGCGCTAAAGGCAGTTGCAGAGCTTCCGCAGGCATTACATCGACGCCCTGCTCTATTGTCGAAACACTTGGTGCTGACGGATTAGACATGTGCTGCCATCAAAGCGACTGGAAAGGTTCGGGATCGCCGCAACCAATACGCAGCACTTCGGGTTCTTCATCAACAAAACTAACAACAGTAGAGGCTTCAATGCCGCCATAACCACCATCAATAATCAAATCAACTTGGCTTTCTAGCAGGTCACGAATCTCGTAAGGATCACTCAGCGGCTCAGTCGCATCAGGCAGAATCAGCGTCACGCTCATCAGCGGCTCACCCAGTTCTGCTAATAACGCCTGTGCAATCGGATGGCCTGGGACGCGCAAACCGATGGTACGACGCTTAGGATGCATCAGCATACGTGGAACTTCACGTGTTGCATTAAGAATGTAGGTATAAGGTCCTGGTGTATAAGCTTTTAATAGGCGAAAGGCGGTGGTATTTACTTTAGCAAACACACCTAACTCTGACAGATCGCGGCACATTAAAGTGAAGTTATGTTTGTCATCTAAACGACGAATTCTGCGAATACGTTCCAATGCACTTTTGTCACCTAAACGGCAACCCAATGCATAGGATGAGTCAGTCGGATAAATGATCACGCCACCTTTGCGAATCACTTCCACCGCTTGTTTAACTAAACGTTCTTGCGGGTTTTCCGCATGAATCTGGAAAAACTTCATAATGATGTCCTTATAGTGAGTTATTGGAATGATGGACGAATAAGGGGGTGAGATCGTCTGGTATAGCTCGATACTTACCTAATTCTGACCATTGCCGTGGCAGGTGAAAATCACTGCCTGCAGTCACTTTTAAATTAAATTCACGGGCTAAAATCGATAGTGTGCCGACTTGTTCGGCTGGCTGCATGCCATTGACCACTTCGATAGCATGGCCGCCAGCGTTGACAAAGTCCTGCACTAAACGACGGCGCTTAGTGCGGGTGAAATTATAATGGTACAAATGTGCCAAACTGATCGAAGCCTTAGCTTGAGTCAACACGGCCATAGTGTCGTCAAAAGACGGCCAATGCTGCTTCACATCACCAATCTTGCCTGCACCGAGCCATTTACGAAAGGCTTCTGCATGATCGCGCACATGGCCTGCATTCACTAAGAACTGAGCAAAGTGTGGACGTGCCGGTGCATTTAAACTGTCGCCTAATGCCGCCTGAATGGCTTGCGCACCGGCTAAAGCATCGGGCATGCCTTTTGCTGCAAGACGTTTTGCAATTTCTTGCGCGCGCAACCAGCGCCCTTCATGTAAATCTTTGACTGCTGCTAATAAAGTCGGATCATCTAAAGCAAAGTCGTAACCTAAGACGTGGATGGTGGCACCACCCCATAAGCACGACATCTCAATGCCGGTGATGAGCTTGATGCCGACTTCTTGTGCTGCTTGCTGAGCCTCGATCAGGCCTTCCAGTGTATCGTGATCGGTGAGAGATAAAACCTCAACACCTTGCTGATGTGCGCGCAACACAACCTCACGTGGCGCAAGAGCCCCGTCAGATGCTGTACTGTGACAATGTAGATCTATATCCATTTTCAATGCTTACGCTAGCCGCTGTGTTTGCTATTATGCCGTTTCCTTACTGTTATGGCGCGCACTGTGAAACAATTCATCGATTTTATCCCTCTTCTGCTGTTTTTTATCGTCTTTAAGCTAGAACCGCGTGATATTGAGCTGGCAGGCCATGTTATTTCGTTCGGCGGTATCTTTAGCGCCACGGCAATCTTGGTGATCAGCTCGGTGCTGGTCTACGGCAGCTTGTTTTTAGCCCATCGCCGCTTAGAAAAAAGCCAATGGATTACCTTAGTGGGTTGTTTGTTTTTTGGTGGACTGACGTTAGCTTTTCATAGCGAAACTTTTTTAAAGTGGAAAGCACCGGTGGTGAACTGGCTATTTGCTTTGGGCTTTGCTGGTAGTCATTTTATTGGTGAGCAGCCTTTAATCAAGCGTGTTATGGGCCATGCCGTCAGCCTGCCTGATCGGATTTGGACCAGACTCAATATCGCTTGGATCGTTTTCTTCCTCTTTTTAGGCACCTCGAATCTGTTTGTAGCCTTTAACTTTCCGTCGATTTGGGTCGACTTTAAAGTGTTTGGCAGCTTAGGAATGACGGTGCTGTTTTTGATTGGCCAAGGGATATTCTTGTCACGTTACATGCAAGACACTCCAGTTAACCCGAATAAGGAATAACCATGCTTTATGCAATTATTGCGACTGATAATACCAATAGCTTAGAGCTACGCTTGGCTGCACGCCCTGCTCACCTAGAACGCTTACAAGCACTGCAAGATAGCGCGCGTTTAATTATTGCCGGCCCTCATCCAGCGATAGATAGTAACGATCCTGGTACTGCAGGTTTTAGTGGTAGCTTAATTGTCGCCGAATTTGCTTCTTTGCAAGACGCGCAAGAGTGGGCCGCTGCTGACCCGTATTGCGCTGCGGGTGTTTATGCGGATGTACAGGTGAAACCTTTTAAGCAAGTATTCCCGCAGTAAGATGCTCACTAGAGCTGTTGGAGTTGTTAAAGCGCTATGAGCAATATTTTACTCATTGATGACGACCAAGAGTTATGCGAGCTATTAAGTCATTGGCTCAGTCAAGAAGGCTTTGTCGTGCATGCTTGCTTTGATACTGCAGGCGCACAAGCCTACTTGGCTGACGGACATCAGGTTGATGCAGTGATTCTGGATGTCATGCTGCCGGACGGCAATGGTTTAGAATTGTTGCGCAAATTACGTCAAGAGCATGCAGAGCTACCGGTGCTGATGCTCTCTGCGCGCGGTGAGCCCACTGACCGTATTATTGGTTTAGAACTGGGCGCTGATGATTATCTGGCTAAGCCTTGTGATCCACGCGAGTTAACCGCTCGTCTGCGTGCGGTATTGCGCCGTAGCGTTAGTTTACCCTGTGTGCCCAGCAATATCGTCTTCGGCGACTTGCAGTACAGTCCCGCGCGCGGCGTGGTGAATATCAATGATCAAGCGGACATTGTCTTAACCGTCTCTGAAGGCCGTATTCTTGAAGCGCTACTGGCAACACCAGGTGAGCCCATCGACAAACAACAACTGGCGCAACTGGCGCTTGATCGTAAGCTCACCCTGTATGACCGCAGCTTAGATATGCATGTCAGTAATTTACGACGTAAACTCGGAGCGCACGCTGACTCACGCCCTCGAATCATTGCTATGCGCGGACGCGGTTATTTCTACAGCGCATAAAGTTTACCTATTCTTTACATGAGCTTGACCGCAGTTGACGTTGATCTTGGCATACTTGTTCCATCCCGAAGACATCGGGACTCTTATTAAGGAGAAACACCATGCGAATCAAATTAACTGCCCTATTATTCAGTGCCCTACTTCCTTTTAGCGTTTTTGCTGCAACTGAAGCGCCGGCACAAGTTGGCAAAACAGCGCAACAAGAACAGCGTATGCAAGAGCGTCAACAAATGATGCAGCAGCGCCAGAGTGCTTGGTTTGATGAACTTGAACTCACCACTGAACAACGCGCAAGCTTTCAAGAGGAAATGCAGCAGCACCGAGCGCAACAACAAGCTGCGCGTAAAGCCCATCACGACAAACTGCGTGGCGTGTTAAATGCAGAGCAACAAATAAAGTTCGACAAAAAAATCAGTACCATGCAAAACAATATGCACAAGAAGCAGAAAATGCATCGCTCTGGCAAAACTTCTCGCGCAGATTGCCAGAATCAACCATCTGGTAAATGTGCGACTCAATAACTCAGAAGTATCCCGCAGCGGTTCATGCCTAAGCTGAACCGCTGCTTTTATTAGGATCAACACTATGCGCTCATTGTTTTGGCGAATTCTTGGCGCATTTTGGCTGGCACTGATAGTAACTGGCGCTTTAACCTACTTATTAGTGCGTATGTTCAATCAAGATGATTGGATTCTTAATCATCACCCCAGTTTAAACAGCTTCGCTAGCACCTGGTTGCAATTGCATGAATCGGGGCAACTGCAACAAGCGCAACGTTTATTGCAGCAGCAAAAGCACCATTACCGAATTGAAACACAAATTCTGGATGAAAATGGTCTGTCATTGAGTCGCGATATCTCGCCCCGCTCGGCAGCTTTGGAGGCCAAGCGCGGTATGCACCGCTTACCGTGGCGACGCATCACCCAAGAAGTAACAGGCAAGCAAGGCGCAATCTATTTGTTTGTTTACCGCATTCCTCATAGCGAACTCGGCGCATGGCAACGCAGTGATGGTTTACGACCGATTAGTGCGTTAGTCATCGCACTGAGCGTATTAACTTTGATGAGCCTACTGCTGACTATTTCAATTACACGGCCGCTTAATCGCTTACGCGATGCAGTGCATGATCTGGGTCGCACCAGCTATCAGGACCATCAACTGGCGAAACTGGCGACTCGGCGTGATGAGTTGGGCACTTTGGCGCTTGATTTCAACCAAATGGGCCAGCGCCTGCAAGGTTTGATCAGTAGTCAACGGCAATTGCTGCGCGATGTTTCCCATGAACTGCGCTCACCGCTAGCGCGCTTACAAATTGCTTTAGCATTGGCCGAACGAGCAGAGCCTGAGGAGCAGAAAGCGCTATGGCCCCGCTTACAACTCGAATGTCAGCGCTTAGACGGCTTGATCAATGAAATACTGACCTTGGCGCGCTTAGATCAGCAGCAAACGGCCAAACAACCGATTGATATCGCTCAGTTACTCAGCAAGCTGCGGGAGGATGCGCTGCTGTTGCAGCCTGAACAGAATATTGTCATCACAGGCACGCAACATTGTCTCTATAACGGCTGGCCAGACAGCCTACAGCGCGCATTAGATAACCTATTGCGCAATGCTTTGCGCTTTAACCCTATTGGGCAACCAATTGAAATAGATGTGCACCAGCAGACGCAGGGCTTAACCATCAGTATTCGCGATCATGGCCCAGGTGTCAGTGAGCAATGGCTCGACAGACTCGGCGAGACTTTTTTTCGTGTACCAGGCCAAGCACAACCTGGCTATGGCTTGGGCTTGGCGATTGCAAAAAGAGCGGTGCAACAACTTGGTGGACAATTGCACTTGAGTAATCATCCGCAAGGCGGCTTTATCGCCACTGTGCAGTTGCCTATCACTGACTAATTCAGCAGTTACTGCTCAGGCCAAGTTCGTAACAAAGGCCCTGGATCAACTGCAGGTGGATTACGTAAGCTATTGATTGGCGTACCGAGGTACATGTACGCAACAATTGTCTCGTTTTCTTGCAAGCCTAGTCCTTGCTTAATATGCGTAATTTCAGCCATCGCCCCCGTACGCCATACCGCGCCGACCCCTTGTGCATGCGCTGCTAATAAAATGCCATGTGCAGCGCAACCTGCTGCGAGCAGTTGCTCATGTTTAGGAACAGTCAAATGCTCATGCAGTACGCCGACGACAATTAAAATCAACGGTGCTCGCATCGGCATGTTCCGCGTTTTCTCAATCTGCTCAACAGTTGCTTCAGGCGTAGTGCTAAGTAAACCGGTTACGAATAACTCGCCTAAAGCTTTACGATCATCCCCTTGCACAGTAACAAAGCGCCACGGACGAATTTGACCATGATCTGGTGCACGCAAAGCTGCGCGCAGCATAAGATCAATTTGCTCGGCAGTGGGTGCTGGGTCTTGTAAGCGCGGCACTGATACTCGCTTTAATAGAAGCTCTAGCGCGTCCATGATATCCCTCCTAATGAGCTGATTGAGAACTGTATGAGTATGCATTTATGTTGTTTGCTGATGATATTAATCAAATCTGCGAGAATAACCAACCAAAACACTAGGTTTTATGATCTTTCTCGCAGTGAAAGCTAAAACCAACAGTTATTCATTCGCCCGTCTAGTGCGCTAGCTCAAGCAACACGGTCAGGGCTGATGCTAGGCTCTATTGGTGGATCTATCGGCGGTAAACCGTGAGCAGCACGGGCAGCATCACAATGCGGGTTATGCTCGCCATTTTCCCAGGAAGCCTGAAACTCTTGGCAACTGGATGAACGTTTCTCATACATAGTACAGCGCACACCCTGCCCGATATCGCCCATCAGTGCGTTGCAGCGGGCAGGCTTGCGATCAGTACCAATCATCGCTACATAGGTTGAATTTATCGGAATAACCATACTGTCGGGCACGGAGCCACCGGCTGATTCACACTCACCCCAAAAAAAAGAAACTCGAAAAAAAGCGCAACAGGCGCCACAGGTTAAGCAAGGATTGCTGTCGGACATGATAGGTAAAAACCAAATGATACCGGCCAAGGCCGGTGCAGCAATATTTTAGCGCTTGTTAAAAAAACAAGGTAGTATCAAATACATATTTTTTTATGCACGCACACTTTCTACATGGGCAATTCATAATGACTAAGAGCTGTGTCAGTCTGTCGCTTTACCCGCGTGCCAGTCACCCGTATTATTACGCCAGTTAATAACTGTTGTCGGCTCATAAATATAATAAATAGATCATTAGGGATATAGTGGGTAAATGAAGGCCATTACTTCAAAAAAGCCAGCAGGCATCACTCCGAACGCGCCATTGCAAGAGTTCTATTCTCGCGTTTTAGCCTATATGTTTATTGCGGCATTGATCGCCGCAGGTACTTACACTGGTTTTTTCTCATATAGCCTTTTATGGGTTGTTCCTTATGCTTTGCTATATCCACATTTAGCCTATTTCTTCACTTCGCGCTTTAAGACTCACTATCCAAAGTTCACTTACACAACCGAACTCTTTCTCGATTCACTGCATACCGGTACTGTCCTTGCCCTGATAGGCTTCGCTATCATTCCATCATTGATGGGACTGCTGATTATTACCCTGAGCACTTTAATCGTTGGCGGATTGCGCTTGATGCTGCCTATGCTGATTGGCTCAGTCAGTGTGGCTGGCATAGCAGGCTTATTATTGCAGCCCACCATTCAATTTGAAGCACCACTGTTAGTTTCAGTCGTCAGCGTACTCTTTGCTGCTTTATATATTTGCATTACTGCCTACTTTGTCCACTTACAAAGTATTCACCTCGCTAAAGTTCGACTCGATATTAAACGTGAACAAGAAAAAGCAGCGCGCTTAGCGCATAACCTTGCCAAATACTTATCACCACAAGTCTGGCAAATGATTTTTAGTGGTAAGCGCACAGTTAAGCTTGAAACGCAGCGTAAGAAGCTAACCGTATTTTTTTCTGACATTAAGGGTTTCACTGAGCTGTCTGAAGAACTCGAAGCGGAAGCGCTAACCGATTTACTCAATAACTATCTCAATGAAATGTCCAAAATCGCCTTAAAGTATGGCGGCACGATTGATAAGTTTATTGGTGATAGCGTAATGGTGTTCTTTGGTGACCCTAATACCCAAGGCGCCAAGAAAGACGCTGTTGCGGCGGTATCAATGGCAATTGCCATGCGCAAGCACATGAAAGTATTACGCCAGCACTGGCGCGCTCAGGGCATTGATAAACCCCTAGAGATCCGTATGGGTATCAATACCGGTTACTGCACCGTAGGTAACTTTGGAGCAGACACACGGATGGATTACACCATCATCGGCCGCGAAGTAAACCTAGCCAGCCGCTTAGAAAGCGCTGCTGAGTCAGGTGAGATTTTGATGTCGAATGAAACCTACTCACTGACTAAAGATGTGATCATGGCGCGTGATAAAGGCCAGATTAACGTGAAAGGTTTCTCCCGCCCTGTGCAAATATTCCAAGTGGTAGATTTTCGCCGTGATCTTGGCGCAACCAGTAGCTATGTTGAGCATGAGCTGCCTGGTTTCTCAATGTACTTGGATACCAGTAATATCCAAAACTACGATAAAGAGCGCGTGATTGGTGCCCTTAAAGAAGCAGCCGAACGCTTACGCGATAAGATCATTATGTAAGTAACTGCAGCACCGCTTGCTGATCAAATGGCCAGTGCAGTTCTTGGCCATTATCAACTCGACGCAAAACCGGAATGCTTAAAGCATAACGCTCAAGCCACTCAGGCGAATCAATAATATCCAGTAACTCAACCATTAAGCCTTGCGCAACAAAAGGCTGCAAGACCTGCTCTGCCTCTTCACAGAGATGGCAACCCAAGGTGCCAAACAACTCGCAATGTACTGACATACAGACTCTGTTTGCTTAATCCAATAAGTCCTTATTATAGGCAAGAATACAACTAAAATCAGCGAAAAGTCAGTTTCTCGCAAGTAAATTGCGGATAAAAAATTGCTTAGAGGCCTCCAACAATAATTATTGAAATATGCGACACTGAGGGCATCTTAGTTTTTGAGGCCTTTACATATGCGCAGTTCATGAACGCCCTAACCTACCAAACACAAACCAATAGCATCAAAATTAGTGGTGTCAAAAATCTATTTATTCGATCGCTGTTAGATCGTCAGCAATATTATGATCCAACCGGTGCCGCAGCACGGCTTGGTATCTGTTCCGCTTCATGGTCATTGTTTGGCATGCTCTGGCCATCTAGCATCCATCTAGCCAGCGCTTTAGCAAAACGCCCGATTAATCCCAATGAAAGAATCTTAGAGATTGGCTGTGGACTGGCCTTAGCCAGCTTAGTCGGACACCGCTTGGGCGCGAACATTACCGCCTGTGATCGCCACCCTAAAGCCAAACTTTTTCTTGAAGAAAATCTGCGTTTAAATAACTTATCCAAACTGCCTTTTCGTCATGGTCAGTGGGGTGAGCACCCCGTTCCTTCAACTAAAGATACCGGTGCTGCACTACTGTCAAAAAAGTACGATTTAGTGATTGGTAGCGACCTACTCTACGAGCCGGATATGCCTAAAGCTTTGGCTAGCTTTGTCGATGAGTGTGCCAACCCGAATGCTGAAGTCTGGATTGTCGATCCTAACCGCGGCTACCGCACAGCCTTTAATAAAAAAATGGGGCTGTTAGGTTTTCAGTTAAGCTCTGAAGCGTCGTTAAGCGAAGTCGAGATCACTGATGAGAAGTACAAGGGTCGTTTGTTGATTTACAATCGTTGCTAATTTTAGACACAAAAAAGGGGTGACCGAAGTCACCCCTTTTTTTAGATCACAAAGAACTTAGTTCTTGTTCTCTTGTGCAGCGCGGATCAAGTCACCTAAAGTGGTTGGGCCTGCTGCTTCTGTTTCTTGCTTACGCAATTCTTTGATTGCATCTTTATCATCTTCTACGTCTTTAGACTTGATAGACAAGTTAATAACGCGAGATTTGCGGTCGATGTTGATGATTTTCGCTTCAACTTCGTCGCCTTCTTTCAGAACGTTACGTGCATCTTCTACACGGTCACGGCTGATTTCAGATGCTTTCAGAACGGCTTCGATGTCGTCAGCTAATAGGATAATTGCACCTTTAGCATCAACTTCTTTAACAGTACCAGTAACGATGGTGCCTTTCTCGTGCTCTGAAGCGTAGCTTGAGAATGGATCATCTTCTAACTGCTTGATACCGAGTGAGATACGCTCACGCTCTGGATCAACAGACAGAATAACAGTTTCCAGCTCATCGCCTTTCTTGTAGCGACGAACAGCTTCTTCGCCTACTTCATGCCAGCTGATGTCTGATAAGTGCACTAAACCGTCAATGCCGCCATCTAGGCCGATAAAGATACCGAAATCAGTGATTGATTTGATGGTACCGGAGATTTTATCGTTCTTGTTGAACTGGCTAGAGAAATCTTCCCATGGGTTAGATTTGCACTGCTTGATGCCCAGAGAAATACGGCGGCGCTCTTCGTCGATGTCCAGAACCTGAACTTCAACTTCGTCACCAACCTGTACAACTTTTGATGGGTGGATGTTTTTGTTAGTCCAGTCCATTTCTGAAACGTGAACCAAACCTTCAACACCTTCTTCCAGCTCAGCGAAGCAACCGTAGTCCGTCAGGTTAGTTACGCGTGCATTAACACGAGTACCTTCTGGGTAACGGGCTTTGATAGCTACCCATGGATCTTCGCCCAACTGCTTCAGGCCTAAAGATACACGGTTACGCTCGCGGTCGAATTTCAATACTTTTACGTCGATCTCGTCGCCAACGTTAACGATTTCGCCTGGGTGTTTAATGCGCTTCCAAGCCATATCAGTAATGTGCAACAGACCGTCAACACCGCCAAGATCAACGAATGCGCCGTAATCTGTAAGGTTCTTAACGATACCTTTAACTTGTTGACCTTCTTGCAGGTTCTCAAGCAGTTGCTCGCGCTCAGCGCTGTTTTCTGCTTCCAGAACGCTACGACGAGATACAACAACGTTGTTACGCTTTTGATCAAGCTTGATAACTTTGAACTCAAGCTCTTTGCCTTCTAAGTGCGCAGTGTCGCGAACTGGACGTACGTCTACCAAAGAACCTGGTAGGAACGCGCGAATGCCGTTCACATCAACTGTAAAGCCACCTTTAACTTTACCGTTGATAACACCCATGACCACTTCTTCAGCGTTGAAAGACGCTTCAAGAACCAGCCAAGACTCAGCACGTTTAGCTTTTTCACGGGACAGTTTGGTTTCACCAAAGCCGTCTTCTACCGCGTCAAGCGCTACGTGAACTTCGTCACCAATCTTGATGGTCAGTTCGCCTTGTTCGTTGTAGAACTGCTCAACTGGGATAACGCCTTCTGATTTCAAACCAGCGTGTACTGTTACCCAATCACCATCAATATCAACAATCAAACCAGTGATAATTGCACCGGGTTGCATGTCTAGGGTTTTTAGGCTTTCTTCAAAAAGGTCTGCAAAGCTTTCGCTCATGTTTAATCCTGCTGATCGAGGGCAAGAATCTGCCCAAATCCACATTCCAGAATAATGTGGTCTTATTAATAAGTAGAAAACATGACAGCTATTATCTGGGAGCTGCACATGATTCAAATTAAAGCTGAAGCACACTCATGTGCACTTCATGCTTTTTATCCAGCTAAGCTGCGTACTGCAACTTCGCTGAGAATTCTTTCTAGCACTTGCTCGATGGTCATTGTCGTGGAATCTAAGATGATTGCATCATCTGCAGGCTTCAACGGGGCAATACTGCGATTGGTGTCACGCTCATCACGCGCACGAATCTCCTCTAGCAAGCTCGTAAGGGTAACAGTTTCGCCTTTATCCTTCAACTGTAAATAACGACGACGCGCACGCTCTTCGGCACTTGCCGTTAAAAAGACTTTTAAAGGCGCGTCAGCGAACACCACTGTGCCCATATCACGACCATCAGCAATTAAGCCTGGCGCTTGACGAAACTCGTGCTGACGACGTAATAATCCAGCGCGCACACCAGGCAGTGCAGCAATTTGCGAAGCATGTGCGCCGACTGTTTCATTACGAATCTCATCAGTGACATCTTGATTTTCTAAGAGAATGCGCTGCGAATTACTTTCAACATCGACCACAAACTCGACATCTAAACCAACTGCCAGCACTTCAAGCGCATCTTCATGATCAAGCGGCACCGCATGTTTACCTGCAGCCAAAGCAAGCACTCGATACAAGGCTCCAGAATCAAGCAGTTGCCACTGCAACTTAGTCGCCAATATACCGGCAACAGTGCCCTTACCTGAACCGCTCGGCCCATCAATAGTGATTACGACTGGTAGGCTCATACCTGTCCCTCAGGCTCGACGCGCATGCCGACTTGTTTACATAGAGCAAGAAAATTAGGGAACGAAGTGGCGACATGCACACTGTCGTGAATGCGAATCGGTGCGTTAGCCCGCAGCGCGGCAACACTGAACGACATCGCAATGCGGTGATCACCGTGCGCCCACACTTCGCCGCCACCCATTTGTCCGCCTTCGATAATGATGCCATCTGGGGTGCCTTTGGCATTAATTCCCAAAGTAGTTAAACCATCCACCATCACTTGAATGCGATCCGACTCTTTAACTCGCAACTCTTCAGCGCCGCGCAACACCGTACGGCCTTCGGCACAGGCTGCCGCGATAAACAGCACAGGGAACTCATCAATGGCTAATGGCACCAATTCTAAAGGAATATCAATGCCTTTTAATTTAGCGCTGCGCACGCGGATATCAGCAACCAGCTCACCACCAACTTCACGCACACGCTCAAGGCTTAAATCAGCACCCATTAAGCGTAAAATATCAATCACACCGGTGCGTGTAGGGTTAATCCCCACATGCTCAAGCACCAATTCTGAATCCTCTGCAATGCTCGCAGCAACCATGAAAAACGCAGCTGATGAGATATCTGCCGGTACTTCAATGCGTGTGCCAGTCAGTTTGTGATTGCTTTCGAGTTTAGCGGTGGCGCCGTGTACTTCTACCGGGTAGCCAAAGCCACGCAACATGCGCTCGGTATGATCGCGGGTTGGTGCAGGTTCGGTCACTGCAGTTTCGCCGCCGGCATATAAGCCTGCCAGCAATAAACAAGATTTAACCTGGGCACTGGCCATCGGCATTTCATAATGCATGCCAGTCAAGCGCTGACCACCGCGAATGGTCATGGGTGGACGCCCTTCTGCCGCCGTCTCAATGACCGCACCCATATCACGTAGCGGCTTAGCCACACGATTCATTGGGCGCTTAGATAGCGAAGCATCACCAGTTAAGATGCTATCAAACGACTGTGCAGCCAAAATACCGGACAGTAGACGCATAGTGGTGCCTGAATTGCCGACATAAATAGGCCCCGGCGGTGCTTGCAGACCATGCAAGCCGACCCCGTGAATAACCACGCGACCATCAACCGGTCCTTCAATTACTACGCCCATATCACGGAACGCCTGAATGGTGGCTAAGGCGTCTTCACCCTCTAAAAAGCCATCTACTTCAGTCACACCTTCAGCTAAAGAGCCAAGCATAATGGTGCGGTGAGAAATTGACTTATCACCCGGCACTCGAATCGTGCCATTCACACGCCCACCTGGCTTAGCCAGAAAAATCAAATCATTATCAAGCATATTTTCCACATAGGCCCGTTGGGCTAAAATAGTACTAAAATGTTCGCGGGCAGCACGCGCTCGGGTAAACACACCAAGCAAGTGATGCCCATCTCCTTCGGCGATGGCGTTACGCAACGCATCAAGATCGCCACGAAACTGGTCCAGTTGCTGCAAAACCGCTTCACGATTGGCTAGAAAAATATCGTGCCACATCAGCGGATCACTGCCAGCTATGCGAGTGAAGTCGCGAAAGCCGCCAGCGGCATAACGAAATATTTCTAAATTCTCGCTTCTTTTAGCCAGCGAATCGACTAAACCAAATGCTAACAAATGTGGTAAATGGCTGGTTGCTGCTAAAACCAAGTCGTGCTGCTCAACGCTCATGCTCTCCACATCAGCACCCAAGCCTTGCCATAGCGCTTGAATACATTGTAAAGCTTCAGGATCGGTTGCAGCGTGGGGCGTTAAAATAACCTTGTGGTGTTTAAATAAGTCGGCATTCGCCGCTTCTACCCCACTGCGCTCAGAGCCTGCTATCGGATGTCCTGGCACTAAACGTTTTGGCAAATAGCCATAAGCTTCTTGTGCCGCCTTGAGTAAATGCCCTTTGACACTACCAGCATCAGTGATGATGGTTTGACTCAAGTCGAGCGGCGCTAAGCTCTTAAGCAGTTTGCTCAATGCCAACACTGGCACCGCCAGCATCAACACATCAACATCGCGGCATGTTTCTAGCAGCTGTGTGCTGCAACGATCAACAATACCCAGCTCTACTGCGCGCTGGCAGGACTGCTCATTAAGATCAACACCAATCACTTCTTCTGCTAAACCTGCCTCGCGCACACCTTTAGCAAATGAAGAGCCAATCAGCCCGAGGCCGACGACGACAAGGCGCTTAATCAGTGGTTGTTGAGAGGCTACCTGCATCTTAAACCTGCTGTAAAACGAGGGTTAAAGCATCCAGAAAGCGTTGATTTTCTTCTGCTGTGCCAATCGATATGCGTAAAAAAG
This sequence comes from Denitrificimonas caeni DSM 24390, assembly GCF_000421765.1. Classification (GTDB taxonomy): domain Bacteria; phylum Pseudomonadota; class Gammaproteobacteria; order Pseudomonadales; family Pseudomonadaceae; genus Denitrificimonas; species Denitrificimonas caeni. The sequence continues at coordinate 28,470 of NZ_ATXQ01000002.1, forward strand.
TTGGCATTCCATAACCAGCTACTGGACGCACGATGACACCTTGCGCGAGTAACGCTTGGTTAATCGCTGCCGCATCACGTTGAAAATCCACTGCGATAAAGTTACCTCGCGATGGAATCCAAGATAAACCTAAACGCTTAAAACCCTCTTCAAGCTGCTGCATGCCTTGGCTGTTCAGAGTACGGCTGCGCTCTAAGTACTCAGCATCATCTAAAGCAGCGCAAGCCGCGACCAAAGCCAAACTATTGACGTTAAAAGGCTGGCGTACACGATTAAGCACATCAGCAATGGCTGCTGAAGAAACCGCATAGCCAACGCGCAATGCAGCCAAACCATAGGCTTTCGAGAAGGTGCGTGACACCAATAGATTAGGATAACGGCTTAGATACGCCATGCCATCAGGCAGGTCACTATCGGCTGCATATTCAATATAAGCTTCATCCAAAACCACCAGTACATTGTCTGGCACTTTAGCGAGGAAAGCATTTAAAGCCGCTTGATTAAACCAAGTACCTGTTGGGTTATTTGGGTTAGCAATAAACACCACACGGGTATTACTGTCGATCGCTGCTGCCATTGCCTCAAGATCATGCCCATAATTTTTAGCTGGCACTTGGCGACACTCAGCGCCCGCTGCAAGGGTCGCAATCGGATAGACAGCAAAAGCGTGTTCGCTGAATACAGCGTTGCGACCTGGTGCCAACCAAGCCCGCGCGACCAACTCTAAAACATCATTCGAGCCATTGCCTAAAGTCACTTGCGTAGGCTCTACCGCATAGCGTTCAGCAAGCTTTTGCTTAAGAGCAAAACCACTGCCATCAGGATAGCGGGTCAATTCAGTCAGCGCTTCAACAACCGCAGTACAGACTTTAGCGCTGGGGCCTAAAGGGTTTTCATTACTGGCTAACTTAACAATATCAGCAGGATCAATGGCTAACTCACGTGCCAACTCATCAATCGGCTTACCAGGCACATAAGGTGAAAGCCCTTGGACATAAGGGAGTGCCAAAGCTAGAAAATCAGAACTCATTTACTTTCCTTACATAATAGGCTGCTGGCTTACGCACAACAGCCTTGTACAAGGTTAAAGAACAGCGTTTGGGTAAGAGCCTAAGACTTTTAAACCGACGGCTTCTTGAGCGATTTTTTCCAGAGCACTTCTAACTAATGGATCATCTTTGTGACCCATAAAGTCAATAAAGAACACATAGGTCCATTTGCCACTGCGCGATGGTCGCGTCTCAATACGCGTCAGGTCAATGCCGCTGGTATGAAACGGAATCAGCAACTCATGCAGCGCGCCAGGCTTGTTGCTCATGGAGATGATCACTGAAGTTTTATCATCGCCGGTGGCCGGTACAGTTTGATTACCAATAATCAGAAAACGTGTGGAGTTATCCGGACGGTCTTCAATTTTATCAGCAAGAATCGTTAAGTCGTACAGATGCGCTGCCATATCACCAGCAATCGCTGCACTGTTCCACTCGCTTTTTACCCGTTTTGCCGCTTCAGCGTTACTCGACACGGCAATACGCTCAACGTTTGGATAATGCGCATCCAACCATTTACGGCATTGTGCCAATGACTGTGCGTGCGAATAAATGCGGGTGATACGCTCAGTCTTAGTGTTTTCCGCCACCAATAAATGATGGTGAATACGCAGCTCGACTTCACCACAAATCACTAGATCATGCTCAAGAAAGCTATCGAGGGTGTGGTTAATCGCACCTTCAGTCGAGTTCTCAACCGGCACCACACCAAAGCTCACAGCACCAGCTGCAACTTCGCGGAAGATTTCATCAATCGCTGCCATTGGCTTGCTGATCACGGCTTGACCAAAGTGCTTCAACACCGCCGCTTGTGAGAAGGTACCTTCAGGACCAAGATAGGCAACTTTCAACGGCTGCTCTAAAGCAAGGCAAGTCGACATGATTTCACGGAACAAGCGCGCCATTTCTTCGTTATCCAGCGGGCCTTTATTAAGCTCCATGATGCGCTTAAGAACCTGCGCTTCACGCTCTGGACGATAAAAAATGGCTTCTTCACCTTCCGCTAAACTGGCCATTTTAATACGCCCGACTTCTTGAGCGCAGCGTGCACGCTGACTGATCAGTTCAAGAATTTTCTCGTCCAGCGAATCAATACGCACACGTAAGGCTTGCAGCTCCTGCTCGCTCATTTATGCGCGCTCCTTCTCGAAGGCTTGCATATAAGCAACCAGCGCCTGAACCGCTTCGAGTGATACCGCGTTATAAATAGAGGCGCGCATGCCGCCCACTGAACGGTGACCTTTTAGATTGAGCAACCCGCGCTCATCGGCACCTTGCAAGAACGCTTTATCGAGCTTTTCATCAGCCAAACGAAATGGCACGTTCATCCAAGAGCGCGCATTGACCGCAATCGGATTGCTGTAGAAGTCGCTGTCATCAATGGTTTTGTACAGTAGCGCTTGTTTGGCATGGTTAATCTTCGCCATTGCCTCGAGGCCGCCCTGCTGTTTGAGCCACTTAAACACGAGGCCTGACAAGTACCAAGAAAAGGTCGGTGGCGTGTTGTACATCGAGCCATTATCCGCTGCGACTTTATAGTTCAGCATGGTTGGGCAGCTGGCACGGGCATGCCCCAGCAAGTCTTCACGAATAATCGCTACGACCAAGCCGCTCGGGCCGATATTTTTCTGTGCGCCAGCGTAAATCATGCCATAGCGGCAGACTTGCAAAGGCTTAGAAAGAATATCAGACGACATATCCACCACTAGCGGTGAGTCACCGGTGCGCGGCGTCCAATCAAACTGCAAACCACCAATGGTTTCATTGCTGGCATAGTGCACGTAAGCCGCATCTTTAGTCAGATTCCACTCATTCTGCCCAGGAATAGCAAAATAATCATGAGCCTTGGCGCTAGCAGCAACATTCACATTACCGTAGCGCTGCGCTTCTTCGATGCTTTTACGCGACCAAATCCCCGTGTCAATGTAGTCAGCCGTTGCGCCTTCAGCCAATAAGTTCAGCGGAATTTGCGCGAACTGCTGGCTCGCACCACCTTGCAGAAACAGCACTTTGTAGTTATTTGGGATATTGAGCAAATCACGTAGATCTTGCTCAGCCTCAGTAGCAATCGAGGTGAACTCGTCGCCACGGTGACTCATCTCCATGACTGACAAGCCTTTGCCATGCCAATCTAATAACTCACTTTGCGCCTGTTGCAGTACCGCTTCAGGTAGCGCAGCAGGTCCTGCGCAAAAATTATAGACTCGATTACTCACTGGGCTCTCACTCTTCTGGGTTGCCTGACTCATCAGCGACGACCTGTGCATCTTCACTAATGACATCTTCATTAACGTCTGGCGCTTGCTCATTAGCAGCATCTACTGCAGCGTCATCTAGATCTTCTTCATCAATTTCTGTTGGTTCTTGCACGCGCTCAAGACCGACTAAAGTTTCGTCTTTGGCTAAGCGGATCAAGGTGACACCCTGAGTGTTACGTGACAATGATGAAACTTCATCAACGCGCGTACGCACCAAAGTACCCTGATCAGAAATCAGCATGATCTCTTCACCGTCCAAGACCTGAATCGCACCCACCAGCTTGCCATTGCGCTCACTGCACACCATGGCAATTACGCCCTGGCCGCCGCGACGGTATTCTGGGAATTCGCTGATAGCGGTACGTTTACCGTAACCACGCTCAGACGCAGTAAGGATCTGACTGCCCTCTTCAGGAATCAGCATAGAGATCAGTTTTTGATCTTCAGCAATGCGCATACCACGCACACCACGAGCGGTACGGCCCATCGCACGCACATCGGTTTCTTTAAAGCGGGTGACCTTGCCACCGTCAGAGAACAACATCACTTCACGTGAGCCGTCAGTCACAGCTGCAGAAATCAAGGTGTCGCCTTCATCCAGCGCCAAGGCGATTAAACCTGAGGTACGTGGACGACTAAACTGCTCAAGCGGCGTTTTCTTCACGGTACCGTTGGCTGTCGCCATAAAGACAAAGTGGTCTTCGGTGTACTCATCAACCGGCAACATCGCGGTGATTTTCTCACCTTCATCCAGCGGTAATAAGTTAACAATTGGGCGGCCACGTGACGTGCGTGAAGCTTCCGGAATCTCAAAGGTACGCATCCAGTACACTTTACCTTTGCTGGAGAACAGCAGTAGCGTGGTATGACTGTGCGCAACCAACAGGTGCTCGACGTAATCTTCATCTTTCACGCCGGTCGCCGCTTTACCACGGCCACCACGACGTTGTGCATGGTAAGCATCCAACGGCTGACTTTTCGCATAACCAGAATGCGAAATTGTCACGACACGCTCTTCTTCAGTGATCAAGTCAGCAATGGTTAAATCAACCCGTGAAGCGGTGATTTCAGTGCGACGCTCATCACCGTAGTCGGCTTTAATTTTTTCTAATTCTTCGCGAATCACTTCCAGCAAACGCTCAGCGCTGCCAAGAATCTTCAACAACTCACCGATCTGCAAGAGAATTTCTTGATATTCAGCCAGCAGTTTTTCATGCTCAAGACCGGTTAAACGGTGCAGTCGCAGATCCAAAATCGCTTGCGCTTGTTCTGGCGATAGATGGTAGAAACCATCGCGCATGCCATATTGCTCAGGCAAGTCTTCAGGACGGCATGACTCAGCACCTGCGCGCTCAACCATCGCCGATACAGCGCTAGATTCCCAACCTGTGGCAATTAAGCGCTCTTTCGCTTCAGCTGGCGTTGGCGAGTCTTTAATCATCGCAATAACAGGATCAATGTTCGACAACGCGACCGCTTGACCTTCAAGAATATGACCGCGCTCACGGGCTTTGCGTAATTCAAATACGGTACGGCGTGTTACCACTTCACGGCGGTGACGCACAAAAACTTCGAGCATGTCTTTGAGGTTAAGCAGGCGTGGACGGCCATCAACCAAGGCCACCACGTTAATACCAAACACACTTTGCATCTGTGTTTGTGTATAGAGGTTGTTCAGGACAACTTCTGGTACTTCACCGCGACGCAGTTCGATCACTACGCGCATACCGTCTTTATCAGACTCGTCGCGCAGCTCACTGATACCTTCGAGCTTTTTCTCTTTGACCAGCTCCGCGATTTTTTCAATCAAACGCGCTTTATTCAGCTGGTACGGCAATTCGCTGATAATGATTTGCTGGCGGCCACCGACTTTATCAATGTCTTCGATAAAGGTGCGCGCACGCATATAAATGCGACCACGGCCGGTACGGTAAGCTTCAACAATACCTGCACGACCATTGATAATTCCCGCCGTTGGGAAATCAGGACCTGGGATAAACGCCATCAACTCATCAATACTGATTTCTGGGTTATCAATAATGGCTAAACAACCGTCGATCACTTCACGCAGGTTGTGTGGCGGAATATTGGTTGCCATACCCACGGCAATACCTGAGGAGCCGTTAATCAGCAAGTTAGGTACTTTGGTCGGCAATACCGCAGGAATCATTTCGGTGCCGTCGTAGTTAGGCACCCAATCCACGGTTTCTTTTTCTAAGTCAGCCAGTAATTCATGGGCCAACTTGGTCATGCGCACTTCGGTATAACGCATTGCAGCTGCGTTATCACCGTCTACGGAACCGAAGTTACCTTGGCCGTCAACCAATAAGTAACGTAAAGAGAACGGCTGCGCCATGCGGACAATGGTGTCGTATACAGCAATATCACCGTGAGGGTGATATTTACCGATGACGTCACCGACGACACGCGCCGATTTCTTATAGGGTTTATTCCAGTCATTACCCAATTCACGCATCGCAAACAAAACACGCCGGTGTACGGGTTTTAAGCCGTCACGTGCATCTGGCAACGCTCGACCAACAATTACGCTCATCGCATAATCAAGGTACGACTGTCGCATTTCATCTTCGATACTGATCGGAAGGATTTCTTTGGCCAAATCACCCATGGAAGCTCGGTTCCTTATTAATTCATCATGCCCAATTCAAGCGGCCAATAGTAACACATGCCGCGCTAGCGCGCTCAAGCAACGCTGAGGCTTTTTCTTGGTTTTGTTAGACGGTACTGATTCATCTGCATTTATACGGCTCTTACGGCCTCCCGCAAAGCTTAGAGCGCATGAATTTAGCGCATCAGTGCCTGCATATTCTCTAAATTCGGCTGTTCAACCACGCCGCGCTCGGTAACAATCACATCAATCAACTCTGCAGGAGTGACATCAAACACCGGATTATAGGCATCAATTTGCGCGGCAACACGCTGACCGGCAATTGCAAGAATCTCCTCGCCTTCACGTTGCTCGATCGGTATCTGCACACCACTGCTCAATTGCATATCAATGGTTGAGCTAGGTGCCACCACCATAAACTTCACCTGATGGTGGCGCGCCAACACTGCTAATTGATATGTGCCAATTTTATTAGCCACATCACCATTGGCGGTAATGCGGTCGGCGCCGACGATCACCCAAGTAATCTCACCCTGCTGCAGCAAATGCGCAGCGGCAGAATCGACATTAAGCAGGCTGGGTATCTGCTCCCCGATCAATTCCCACGCAGTTAAGCGTGAACCTTGCAGCCAAGGACGGGTTTCATTGACGTGCACACAAGTGAGCAAGCCTGCCGCATGCGCCGCACGCACCACGCCCAAAGCGGTTCCAAAACCACCTGTAGCCAATGCGCCGGTATTACAGTGCGTCATCACATGTTGCGGACCGGCATTGGCTCGATTAATCACCTCTAAACCCAATTGCGCCATAGACAGATTGGCTTCACGGTCAGCATTGAGAATATCCAACGCTTGTTGCTCTAATACGACTAAAGGCTCTGCATGTTGCGCAGCAACGTCTAGGCAATCACGCATTTTCTGTAATGCCCAAAACAAGTTCACTGCAGTCGGACGCGACGCTGCTAATTCGGCAAAGTCAGCTTCTAATGCTGCTTGCCAGTCATTCACCCCGTTAACAAAGTGCTGCTGAGCCGCCAATACCACAGCAAAAGCTGCGGCAATACCAATGGCTGGAGCCCCACGCACACGCATCTGCGCAATGGCTTGCGCAACATCTGTGGAGGTCTCATAGCGCTGCCAGATCTCTTGCTGTGGCAGCAGACGCTGATCAAGTAAATAGAGGCCGCCCTCACGCCAATCTAAGGCTTTTACTTTCTCAGCAGCGAGCATTTGTTCGCGTATCATTGGCATGACCCCTTGAAAAATAAGCAATTATAGCCGAATCTGCGTATAAAATCGCACAAACAACTGTGCCTCAAGTTATCGCAACTGCGTCAGAGCCATTCAACCTACAGCACATTATTGGTCAGTATTTTATTCGCATAGGAAGCCGCGCATGCCGCACTCGCCGTTAGATTGTTTGTTATTGCCCGAGTGGCTGGTACCGGTCGAACCGGCTGGCGTGGTATTGAGAAACTATGCAATTGGCATACGCGATGATCGTATCGCTCTGATCGCGCCTCGCGAGCAGGCTTTAAAAACACCTTGCGCAGATGTTCGTGAACTACCCAACACCCTGTTAACCCCCGGCCTGATTAACGCACACGGCCATGCGGCAATGAGCTTATTTCGCGGTCTGGCGGATGATCTACCCTTACAGGCTTGGCTCAATGAGCATATTTGGCCAGCCGAAGCGCAATGGGTGAACGAAGACTTTATTCGTGATGGCACAGAGCTCGCAATTGCTGAGCAGCTAAAAAATGGTGTCAGCTGTTTTTCAGACATGTATTTTTTTCCTGAGATTGTTTGCCAGCAAGTGCACAGTAGTGGTATTCGCGCGCAAATCACTGTACCTATGCTGGACTTTCCAGTCCCCGGCGCTCGCAACAGCGCCGAAGCGTTACGCCAAGGCTTGCAACTCTTTGATGATTTCAAGCAACACCCGCGTTTAACCATAGGCTTCGGTCCGCACGCACCCTACACCGTTGGCGATCAGGGCTTAGACAATATCGTTATGCTGGCCGCGCAATTGGACGCACCCGTGCAAATGCATGTGCATGAAACCGCATTTGAGGTTCAGCAGAGCATCGAAAAATACGGCGAACGCCCCTTGGCTCGCTTAGCTCGCTTAGGCTTGCTCGGCCCGCGCTTTCAAGCCGTACACATGACGCAAGTTAACGATGACGATATCGCCCTCTTAGTGCAGAGCAACAGCAGCGTTATTCATTGCCCTGAATCCAACTTGAAACTGGCGAGCGGCTTCTGCCCGGTGGAGCGTCTTTGGAGTGCTGGGGTTAACGTGGCGATTGGCACTGATGGTGCTGCCAGTAATAACAACCTCGACTTACTCGGTGAAACCCGCACGGCAGCCTTGCTGGCCAAAGCCGTGGCTCAGTCCGCCAGCGCACTCGATGCCCACCGCGCTCTGCGCATGGCCACACTAAATGGCGCGCGCGCCTTAGGCATTGATACTCAGACCGGTAGCTTAGAAGTCGGCAAACTTGCGGACATGACAGCTTTTAACTTTAACGACCTGTCAGTGCAGCCTGTTTATGACCCCGTGTCACAGCTGATTTACGCGGCGGCACGCAACTGCGTTGAGCACGTCTGGGTGGGCGGCAAACAGCTACTGAAAGACCGCCAACTAGTGCGTATGGATGAACAAAAAATCATTGCAAATAGCCAGCAATGGGCTCGAAAAATATCAAATAAATCAAATAGTTAAATGATTAAGTTAAAGCTTATAATAGATACTGCTTGCCTACTGCCGTGAAGACTCAAGTAAAATCCCAAAAAAACTGGCATGATGTCCCCCTCAAATCGCGGCATATATCGTATAGGACTGGGTTATGACCAATGTAGACCATGCTGAAATTGCGAAGTTTGAAGCCTTGGCTCACCGCTGGTGGGATCGTGAAAGCGAATTTAAACCTTTGCATGATATCAACCCATTACGCGTCAACTGGATCAATGAGCGCGCGCCTTTAGCCGGGAAAAAAGTTTTGGATGTGGGCTGCGGTGGTGGTATTTTAAGCGAAGCAATGGCTCAGCGTGGCGCACAGGTGATGGGCATCGATATGGGCGAAGCGCCTTTAGCCGTCGCGCGCCTGCATCAACTGGAAAGTGGTGTTGAAGTCGAATATCGACAAATCACCGCTGAAGCGTTAGCCGAAGAAATGCCAGAACAGTTTGATGTGGTGACCTGCCTAGAAATGCTTGAGCACGTACCTGACCCTGCTTCAATTATTCGTGCCTGTTACGCCATGGTTAAGCCGGGTGGCCAAGTGTTTTTCTCAACCATCAATCGCAACCCCAAGGCCTATCTTTTTGCCATTGTTGGTGCGGAATACATCATGCGTCTGTTACCGCGTGGCACCCACGATTTCAAAAAATTCATTCGCCCTTCCGAATTAGGCGCATGGAGTCGTGCGACTGGTTTACAGGTGCAAGACATTATTGGCCTAACCTACAACCCGCTCACCAAGCGCTACAAACTTGAAGCCGATGTGGATGTGAATTACATGTTGCACACCACCAAGGATGCCTGATGCGTATTCAAGCGGTGTTGTTTGATATGGACGGTACCTTGCTGGATACGGCAAAAGATTTTTATGCCATCTTGCAAGGTATGCGCGCTGAACGCGGTCTAGCCGCATTAAGCGATGAAATGAAGTTTCGTCAGTATGTTTCACGCGGCGCGCAAGCAATGGTTGCTTACGCCTTTGCCAGTCCAGCGGATAATTCTGAGTTAGAGTCTTTGCGCGCAGAGTTCCTGGCTCGTTACGAGTTGCAACACGCAAAATTTACTGCTCCTTTTCCTGGCGTTTTAGAACTTTTGCAGCGCTTAGAGCGTGCGGATATCCGCTGGGGCGTCGCAACCAATAAACCATTGCGTTTTGCTCAGCCAATCATGGATTCACTCAGTCTGTCTGCACGCAGTGCCGTACTACTGTGTCCCGATCATGTTGAAAACAGCAAGCCTGCGCCCGATATGTTGCTGGCTGCTTGCGAGCAACTGCAACTTGACCCGCGCGAAGTGATGTATGTTGGCGATGATCAGCGTGATATTGACGCCGGCCGCGCGGCTAACATGCGTACAGTGGCTGTGCGTTATGGTTATATTGCAGCCGGCGACAATCCGTCCAATTGGGGCGCTGATGCAGTGATTGATAACATTGCTGAACTAGAGTCGTTACTCGAAGCGCAATGCGGCTGTTAATTGTCATCCCAACAGTGCCTGCGCAAGATAGATTTAACCTGAGCTAATTGGCTTACCTTATTGATTTTAAAGAGATGAGTTATGTTTGATTACACTGCACCTGCTGACCTATTGAAAGACCGTGTCATTTTGGTAACCGGCGCTGGCCGTGGTATCGGTGCAGAAGCGGCGCGCACCTACGCGGCACATGGCGCAACCGTCTTGCTACTCGGCAAAACGGAAAAGCGTTTAAATGCTGTCTATGATGAGATTGTTGCTGCCGGCCACTCTGAGCCGGTGGTGATTCCTTTGGACCTAGAAAAAGCAGCGCCAGAGGCTTACCAAGAGTTAGCCGCGATGGTCGAAAGCGAATTTGGTCGCCTAGACGGACTGCTACACAATGCTTCTATTTTAGGCCCGCGCACACCGCTTGAGCAGCTCGCTGGCGAGAACTTCGCCAAAGTCATGCAAATTAACGTTAACGCCATGTTTATGCTCAACAGTGCAATGCTGCCGTTATTGCGCTTATCTAAAGATGCCTCGGTGATCTTCACTTCAAGCAGCGTCGGACGCAAAGGCCGCGCTTACTGGGGAGCCTATGCGGTGTCAAAATTTGCTACTGAAGGCCTCATGCAAGTCATGGCCGACGAGTGCGATGACACCAGTATTCGCGCCAATAGCGTCAACCCCGGCGCTACCCGCACAGATATGCGCGCCCATGCTTACCCTGGCGAAAACCCGCTGAACAATCCAACACCCGCCGAAATCATGCCGGTGTATTTGTACCTTATGGGCGCAGAGAGTACTGGGGTAACCGGTCAGGCGCTTGACGCACAGTAATTAACAGCAGCACAGTCGCTCGACTGTGCTGCTCTATAGCGCTTAACGCTACCCTGCAATTTTCTCGCACCTACGTTACTGCCAACCCGTCAATTTAATAGTCTCCAATATAAATGATTCGTCATAATTTCGTCAGCATCACTCGATGACCTGTAAAAGTGATGGCCATTTGCAATGTTTTTTTGACGCCCACCTAACAAAGAACTATAAGTCATTGATTTTAAAGAATATTTAAAGTTGGCATGAAAATAGCTTAACTATAAGCAAGATCGCTTAAGGTGAAGCAAGCTCATGAATACTCAACTTATATCAAATGTCATCAGTTTAGAGAAAACAGCCCAGGCGCGTACCGCTGATAAAAGCGATATGCTGCCACTGATTGCTTTATCGCATGAAGAGCTGCGTCAGTTACTGACCACTCAATTGCAAAGCTCACTGGACATTACCACGATTTTAGGTTTGTTTTTTAAGAGTTCACAGCGCTTAGTTAAGTACTCATCACTCAGCTTTCAGCATGCTGCTCACGCGATCAAAGTGGAACTGGGCAGTGCTGAAGAGCACAGCGTGAATTACAACTTAAACTATTATGGCGACTTTTTAGGCAATATAGTTTTCACTCGCGCCAACCGCTTTAGCGAACAAGAGCTAGGTGACTTTGAGTCAATAATTTCCAGCTTAATCTTTCCGCTGCGCAACGGCTTGCTGTATGCAGCTGCACTACAAAATGCATTAAAAGATCCTTTGACGGGTATTGGCAATCGTATTTCAATGCAGCAAACATTGCAGCGCGACATTGATACGGCGCAGCGCCATGAGCAAGCTCTGTCTGTGTTGATGATTGATATCGACTACTTTAAGCGCATCAATGACACTTACGGTCATAGCGCTGGCGATGCAGTATTAGTCGAAGTTGCGCAGCACATCCAAAAACAACTGCGCACAACCGATGCATTATTTCGCTATGGTGGCGAAGAGTTTTTAGCCGTACTGCCTAATACCTGCAGTCAGCATGCGTCATTAGTCGCTGAACGCTTGCGTGAAAGCTTAGAAGCGTTGGAAATAAATATCGAAGGACACATCATAACAGTGACTTCAAGTACTGGCTGCGCAACATTGCGTACAGACGACTCTCAACACAGCTTATTACAACGCTCAGATGTTGCTTTGTATGCAGCTAAACATAATGGCCGCAACCAAGTTCAGCTAGCTCTATAAAAAGAGCTAGCTGAATGCTCAACACCAGTCCTTATTCTGGACGTAAACGACGCACTGGCGTATTACGGGTGCTGCCAGGCTTCTTATTGCTTGAAGGGCCGCTTGCACGTGGCTTTCTTGAGTCTTTAGCAAACTCCGCCGGTTGCTCTTTATTAGTGGTGTACACAGTTTTATCTGCACCACGTCGAATATTGCGCGCCGCAGCAACAGGCTTAGCAGTTTTACGCTGCTGACGATCCAGTTTGTCTTTGGCTTTCTCGCTCATCTCAGGCAACAAGATAGGCTCAAGACCAACTTCTTTACTGAGAATATCCAACTCAGCTTGACCCATTTCACGCCAGCGTCCCATGCTCAGCTCTGATGTCAGGAATACCGGTCCAAAACGTACACGTTTCAGACGGCTGACCACCACGTCTTGGGATTCCCACAAACGACGCACTTCGCGGTTACGGCCTTCCATCACCACGCAGTGGAACCAGCGGTTGTAGCCTTCGCCACCTGGAGCCGCTTGTACGTCAGTAAACTTAGCCGGACCATCTTCTAGCATCACGCCACGCTTAAGATTTTCAATCATCTCTTCCGTGACTTCACCACGCACACGTACCGCATACTCACGGTCCATTTGGTAGGAGGGATGCATTAAACGGTTGGCCAGCTCACCGTCAGTGGTGAACATCAGTAAACCTGTGGTGTTGATGTCTAAACGACCAATATTGATCCAACGGCCGGTATGCGGACGTGGTAAACGATCAAATACAGTTGGACGACCTTCCGGGTCATTACGCGTGCACACTTCGCCTTCTGGCTTGTTGTAAATCAGTACACGGCGCTGCAAGTAGGTTTCTGCATCTTGTTTCAGTGGACGGCCATCAACAGTGATGGAATCCAGTGCATCAACCCGCGCACCGAGTTTCGCCACGCGCGCATTGACCATCACCCGGCCATCACTGATCCACTGCTCAATATCACGACGCGAGCCAAAGCCCATGCGCGCCAATACTTTCTGCAGTTTCTCGCCTGCAGGGGTTACGGCAATTTTCTTGCTTTTGTCGTTTTTGACTTTTTCGCGTGCTGGTGCAGCAGGCTTTTTGGATTTATCGTTCATTTCAAGCACCTCCCGGTGGGTCGCTTTTCAGTTATTAAATTGCAAATAGTGCAAGTGCCTCATCATACGCGCAGCGTCGCCAATAGACGATATAAATCAGTCAGTGCGCTGGGTTAAATGCCACGCTTGGTGAATCTTTTTATTGCGCGCAAAGTCAGGGTCGAAGGTTTTATCGGTGATATTGGTCACCTGATAACGCGCCTCAATGCTTTCATCCATCACAAAGCGACGGAAGTTATTAGAGAAATACAGACTGCCACCTGGGGCTAAGCGTGCCATGGCACGGTCGAGCAGCAGAACATGGTCACGCTGTATATCAAACACATCTTCCATCCGCTTGGAATTGGAGAAGGTTGGCGGATCAAGGAAAATCAGATCATAGCTTTCACGATCATTTTCCAGCCACACCATCACATCAGCATGCACCAAACTGTGTTTATCAGAAAAACCATTGAGCGCTAGATTGCGTTTAGCCCAATCTAAATAGGTTTTCGACAAATCCACACTGGTGGTGTTGCGTGCGCCACCTTTAGCCGCATGCACAGTGGCTGCTGCGGTGTAGCAAAATAGATTTAAGAAACGCTTACCAGCGGCTTCCTTTTGAATACGCATGCGCATTGGACGGTGATCCAAGAACACTCCGGTATCCAAATAGTCAGTCAAGTTGACCAGTAACTTCACGCCACCTTCAGAGATGTGCATGAACTGGCCACGCTCAGCTTGACGCTCGTACTGACGCGTGCCGGCCTGACGCTCGCGACGCTTGATAACGATGCGCTCAGGCGGCACATCCAAGACGGTCGGAATCGCGGCTAAGGCATCCAAAAAACGCCCTTTGGCTTTCTCGGGATCGATGGTTTTTGGCGCAGCGTACTCTTGCACGTGCACCCAGTCTGCGTAGATATCTACCGCTAAAGCATACTCAGGCATATCTGCATCATAGAGGCGGTAGCATTCAACCTGCTCTTTACGCGCCCACTTACCCAACTGTTTGAAATTCTTTTGTAGACGGTTAGCAAACATCTGCCCGCCTTCACTTAAACGAGCCGACTCAATCGGCGCAGCTGATTCGCGCTCAGGCTCGCCGGTTAAACGTGGTGCTTCATCATAATCAACTGCTGCACCAGGTTTGGTGTGCGTAGTGACGCGATCAGCTAAAACAAAACGCTCTGGCTGAACTTGGAATAATAATAAGCGGCACGGCAAGGCACCGTTAAACAATGAATACTGCTTATGACTGCGTAAACCCATGCGTTTGCCCAGTTGTGGCGCGCCGGTAAAGACGGCTGCTTCCCAACCGAGACAAGCACTGCGTAGACGCTCACCTAAGTATTGATAGAGATAGAGCAAGCTGGCTTCATCGCCTAAACGCTCACCGTACGGCGGGTTGGTCACCACCAAACCGGTTTGGCCATGATCAGGCTTAGGCTCAAAAGTAGCCAACTCGCCTTGGTAAATATTGATCCAACTCGCTAGACCAGCACGCTCAATATTGTTGCGCGCTGGCTGGATTAAACGCGGATCACCTTCATAACCACGAATCCATAACGGCGGCTTGGCTAAACCAATCTCGGCGCGCTGCTGCGCTTCTTCATACAACGGCTGCCAAAGCTGTGGCTGATGCCCAAGCCAGTTGCTAAAACCCCAACGCTCACGACGTAAGTTTGGCGCGATATCGGCAGCCATCATCGCACCTTCAACTAAGAAGGTGCCAACACCACACATAGGATCCGTTAGTGCGGCACCCTGCTTGGCCAGCGCAGGCCAGCCGGCGCGTAGTAAAATCGCCGCGGCAAGATTTTCTTTTAGCGGTGCCGCGCCCTGCTGCAAACGATAACCACGTTGGTGCAAGCTGGTGCCAGATAAATCCAAGGATAAGGTTGCTTCACCACGGTTTAAGTGCAAATGGATGCGTACGTCAGGACTGATTTTATCCACCGAAGGACGATTGCCTTCTTTGTCGCGCAACGCATCAACAATCGCATCTTTAACTTTTAGTGCGCCAAAATGGGTGTTATCAATGCCCGATCCACGCCCGGTAAACTCCACCGACAAAGTGCCGTTGGCTTGCAGATGCTCTGACCAATCCAAATCATTGATGCCGTGATATAGATCTTCCACGGTTTTCACACTGAAACGCTTGAGCACTAAGAGTACGCGGTTAGCCAAACGTGACCAAAGACACATGCGATAAGCATCTTCTAGGGTGCCACGACCGGAAACACCGGATAATTGTTCGCGGGCATCGGTCAAGCCAAGCGACTGCGCTTCATCCAGCAACAGACCCTCAAGGCTCTTTGGGCATGTTAAATACAGTTCAACTTCTTTTTGCTCAGGCATAAAATTCTCAGTGTGTGCATCAAGGGTGCAAATAAAATATTGAGTCGACAATGACACAGCCTATTCGATGACCTTTCATCGGTTTTATCACGCTGCATTTGATCCTCTGCAAGGCGGTCGACTGACAATCTAAAAACGTTTGTAAAAATGGAAAGCGTTGATAACACTCGCTTTGCGCCATTTCTTTTCGAAACAATTTGTCACTTATGCTGATTACTCAAAAAAACAGCATCTATATATAGCCAAACAATCATTCCAACCGAAGCAATCATTGGTTAGAACTCGTACGTGCTTTTCTATTTGCGCACTCGAGACTGATCGTAAAGCAAGTGGTTTGAAACTGTACAGTATAAGGCTTTACTTAAAAGCCTGCGGCAACATTCTAGTCAAAAACTGAGGGCTATACCCAATGAGAAGACTCAAGCGTGATCCGTTAGAACGTGCTTTTTTACGTGGCTACCAACATGGTGTCACTGGTAAGTCGCGCGAACTCTGTCCTTTTAACTTATTATCTGCCCGCCAAGCTTGGTTAAACGGCTGGCGTGAAGGCCGTGGCGATAACTGGGACGGCTATCGTGGCACTGCCGGCATCCATCGACTTAATGAGCTCAATGCCGTAGGTTGACTCGGCTTTGTAGTGATTGGTGAGGCTCTGCAATGGAGCCTCACTTATGAAACCTCTGAATAACTACCTGCTTAGCTACCACTGCGTTAAAAACTTACTCAAAATACTCATTTACTCATTGTAAACTGCGTTTTTTCGCAAGTTTTGATTCGCTAGCGCTCACCCTACGGGTCAGCCTTTGGCTGTTACTCCCGTTGGTCGTTGCGCCTTGTGTTAACGTCCTCGGTAACGTTATCCAGAGGTTCCTTATGTATTTAATTGACGACCTTACTGTTTACGCAGTCCAGCAATCGCATCCACCGACTCGCGAATTAACTGCGGACCTTTATAGATAAAGCCAGAATAAACCTGCACTAAACTTGCACCGGCTTGAATTTTCTCAGCCGCATGCTGGCCTTCAGTAATGCCGCCTGCAGCAATAATAGGTAAGCGACCAGCTAATGTTTCAGCCAGCACACGCACCACATGCGTGCTTTGCTCGCGCACTGGCGCACCAGACAAGCCACCCGTCTCATCGGCATGCAACATGCCTTCAACACCTTTACGGGAAACCGTTGTATTGGTTGCAATCACCGCATCCATACCGGTTTCAATTAAAATATGCGCCACATCGGTGATTTCTTCATCACTCATATCCGGTGCAATTTTAATGGCTAAAGGCACGCGCTTACCATGCAATGCGGTCAAATCTTCTTGGCGTTGACGCAACGTTTCCAACAAGTTTTTCAGTGAATCGCCAAATTGTAATGTGCGCAGCCCTGGAGTGTTCGGCGAACTGACGTTAACCGTAATGTAACTGGCAGAACCGTACACTTTATCCAAACAATACAAATAATCATCGGCGGCGTTTTCAACCGGCGTATCAAAGTTTTTGCCGATATTGATACCCAGCACGCCTGAATAATTCGCTGCTTGCACACGCGCCAATAAATGATCGACACCAAGATTATTAAAACCCATACGGTTAATCACACCCTCTGCTGCTGGCAGACGGAATAAACGCGGTTTGGGATTACCGGGTTGCGCGCGTGGCGTCACCGTACCTATTTCGATAAAACCAAAGCCTAAACCCGCCAAACCTTGAATGGCGTCACCGTTTTTATCAAGACCCGCGGCAAGCCCAACAGGGTTAGGGAACTCTATGCCCATCACCGATACAGGCAGCGCGCTTGGTTTTTTTACCAATAGACGGGTTAAGCCGAGACGGCCACTGGCACCGAGCAAATCAATGGTCAACTCGTGTGCGGTCTCAGGAGATAATTTAAATAATAAGCGTCGAGATAAGTCGTACATAGATAGGTATCAAATTAAATGTAATGGTTTAATTGTAGCGGTTTAAGTGACCTTTCGCAGAGCTAATAACTGGCCTTGCTGGTTAAATTCAATAACAAAGCTACCATATACGCCTTTATGTGTTAAAAAAGGCTGTAAATGTCGCGCAGGAAGACTGACTGTACGTCCATCACGGCTACGTAGAATCACGCGATTAGCAGTGCCTTGATATACCCGTAAATACTCATGAGCAGGCAAAGATATGTCTAACAATAAACTAAGCATGATAAGCTCTCATAGACATGCACAGCTTTTTAGCTTAGTAGTGTAGCATGTGTTGTGATTGCGTTCTCCATGACAGACAACGCGGATAAGGTATAGTGTGAGATATGGCCCAATACTCTTCTTCATTAATCTCTCGCTTCAGCGCATTATTTAAGCGCACTGAAAGTGATTTAACGACATTAGTCCCTGAGCAAATCGCACAGCAGATTACCCTGCCTTTCACTGAGCTTGTTATTCCACCTGCTTCCATTTGCTGGAAAAGTAATCTTTACTTCCAGCATTTATATGATTTGCCACGAGGTGCCTTATCAGGCCCAGTGCAAGAAGATAAAGCTGAAGCTCATAGTTTTCTAGCTCATATCGTCACTAAAACAATTGATACTGATTGCATCATCGATCTACGCGATATTTATGGTCTTTCCGAATCTGTATGCGGCCTACAGCCGCTGCAAAGCTTAGAAAGTTTTGCAGCCAGCGAGCAATGCCGACACATCCGCATTATCAGCTATCGCGACTTTGAAAAAACCATTACTCAGGCCATTCCGCACTTTCTCAGCGATCAGCCTATCAACTTACGCCAAGCCAGTTGGCTGGGTGAAAATCTGTTCTGGGCCAGCGAACAACACAGCTGCGAGCTCGCCTGTGCTGTGGTTTATGCAAAGCGTCGCGGTTTAGATTTACCGAAACGTAGCTATATCAGTCGTTACTCATTAAATAGTGATGCATTGAAAGTGCTCAGCAGAAACTACCATATGCTTATCATGCCCGAGCAGGCATGGAATGATCGACAGTTCATGGCTATTTTAGTGGATGCAGGGATTCCTTATGCGCGCTTAACACTGACTAAGCCACCCGTGCAAAATGAAGTGCTGCTTTTATCTAAACGAAAAAAATCATCCGACAACTTAGGCAAAGGACTAAAGCTTGCAGGAGGCTATGATGCAGCCGAAGCACTACTGCGTCTCGCTCAGCGCTGATTCCTTCTACCCCTACTCCAACAACCCTCATTTTCATCAGCACTAAAGTCAGCTACCTAAACCAAGAAGCATTAATAGCCCTTCTAGATAAAGCGTTGCATATAAAAAAAGACTGTATATAATAACAGGCACTGTATATAACAACAGAGTCTTGCCATGCTGAAGCTAACCAAACGTCAATCAGAAATTTTAAGCTTTCTTAAAACCTGGATAGAAGACAATGGCTACCCGCCAACCCGCGCTGAAATTGCTAAAGAGCTCGGCTTTAAGTCGCCCAACGCAGCTGAAGATCACCTAAAAGCCTTGGCGCGCAAAGGTGTCATTGAGATGATTCCTGGCGCATCGCGCGGTCTAAAAATCATTGATAGTGGCGATGACGAAACATTTGCAGCAAACGACAACGAGCTACCAATTATTGGTCGAGTAGCGGCCGGTGAGCCTATTTTGGCCCAGCAGCACATTGAAAGCTCTTGCCCCGTCAGCCCTGAGTTATTTCACCCGCGCGCCGACTATTTATTACAAGTGCGCGGCATGAGCATGAAAGATATTGGCATTCTTGATGGCGATTTGCTCGCAGTGCATATCACTAATGAAGCGCGTAACGGCCAAATAGTTGTGGCGCGTATTGATGAAGATGTCACCGTCAAGCGCTATAAGCGCGAAGGCAGCACTGTTTGGCTACTGCCAGAAAATAGCGATTTTGAACCGATAAAAGTTGATTTAAAAACACAGAATTTAACCATCGAAGGTTTAAGTGTCGGCGTTATACGCCGCTAATGAGGTCTTATGTACCCTAATCAATCATTTGAGTCGAAACAAATATCCTTGTTTGAACAGCAGTTCAGTTTTCAAGGCGCAGCGGTAGCACCTCTTTTTGTTGAAACGACCAGTCTTGCGCCGGTCAAACCTGCTGCTGATCTTGGTGTATTTAGCGAAATTTCTTTATCAGGTAGTGCGCAGCAATGCTTACAGCTGATTGCTCCGATCCTTCGTGATTTAAGCGACAACCAAAAAGATCGCTGGTTGACCTTGGTTTCGCCGCCACAACAAATCACCGCACAATGGTTACGTAATGCGGGTCTGAATCGTGAGCGTATCTTGGTTCTGCGCCCGCGCGGCTTGCAAAGCAGTCAAGAATTGGCCTGTGAAGCATTACGCTTAGGGCGTAGCCACACAGTGATCAGTTGGTTCAACCCGCTACCTGCTGCTGCACAAGCGCAATTAGTTAACGCAGCGCTGGTTGGCGCCGCACAAAGTTTAAATATCAGACAACCCTTCACGATCTGATTATCCCCGAGCAGATCGTTTGCCGCGCAGCCGTTAAAAGCTGCGTGGCTTTTTTATTCAAACCAGAAAGTATAGCAATTACTGCGCTAGCAGCTTTTCCCATTCCTTGGTTTCTTTCTTTGAAGCGGCACCTAATAACTCTAATGCTTGACGCAAGCGGAAGCGAGTTAAGTCAGGGCCTAAAATAGCCATCGCATCCAATACCGATACTGAACTAGCCTGCCCGGTAATAGCCGCAAACATCAGCGGCATCATATCGCGCAACTTCAACTCCAAGAGTTCACCGGTTGCGTTAATGCAGGCAGTGATAGCGTCTTTATCCCACTGGCGCAGGGCTTCAAGCTTCCACAAAGTGATCTGCAACACTTGGCGAACCTGATCCACATTGAGTTTTTTATGGGTAAATAACTCAGCTGTAAGTGGCACAGTGCCCGAGAAGAAGAATCCGGCTAATGGTGCAATCTGGCTAAGGGTTTCAACGCGGCCTTGCACATGCGGCGCAATCTGCATGACGTAGTCACTGTTAAATGCCCACTGCCGCGCGGCATCAGCAAACTGTTCAACACTCAACTCGCGCAGCCACTGACCATTCAGCCAAGACAGTTTTTCCACATCAAAGATGGGGCCGCCCAAAGACACTCGATTGATATCAAAGTGCTCAATCATTTCTGTCAGAGAGAACTTCTCGCGCTCATCAGGCATCGACCAGCCCATACGACCCAAATAGTTAAGCATGGCTTGCGGTAAATAACCCATGCGCTCATAAAAGGTAATTGACGTTGGGTTTTTACGCTTCGAGAGCTTGCTCTTATCCGGATTACGCAGCAGTGGCATGTAGCATAAAACCGGTTGTTCCCAACCGAAATACTCGTACAGTTTAATCAGCTTAGGTGCTGACGGTAACCATTCTTCACCGCGTAAAACATGGGTAATGCCCATCAAGTGATCATCAACCACGTTGGCTAAAAAATAGGTTGGTAGGCCATCGGCTTTCATCAACACTTGCATATCCATGCGGTCCCAGCCAATTTCAACCGTGCCGCGCAGCATGTCATTGACGATACAGACGCCTTCGGTTGGCACTCTCATACGAATCACATGTGACTCACCTGCTGCCACACGCTGCTGTGCTTGCGCTGGGTCTAAATGAGCACAGTGGCCATCGTAAGCTGGCGTTTGCTTATCAGCCATCTGTTGAGCACGCACTTCATTAAGACGCTCAGCACTACAGAAACATGGGAAGGCATGGCCTTTTTCTACCAAGAGGCTTGCGTGCTCCTTATAAATCTCGGCACGTTCACTTTGTCGGTATGGACCGTGTGGACCGCCCACATCAGGACCCTCGTCCCACTCAATACCTAACCAACGCAGCGCATCATAAATTTGCTGCTCAGATTCACTGCTTGAGCGCACCTGATCAGTATCTTCAATGCGCAGAATAAACTGACCACCGTGTTGTCGAGCAAAACACATATTAAACAGGGCAATATAGGCGGTACCAACGTGTGGATCGCCAGTTGGTGATGGTGCAATGCGGGTACGTACAGTGGTCATTATGATTACTCAAAACTTAAAAATAAAATTTCAGCGGGCATCTTAGCAAATTCTAAGCAACGCGCTCTAGTTCAGCTCAATGGCATTGTTGTTTGCTTAAGAATAAACAGCTTCATGCCAAGCACTTAAAGATCGAGAAGACGCAAGCGTAAGCGCTGTACTTCATCGCGCATTTGCGCAGCGGCTTCAAACTCCAGATCACGTGCCAGTTGATACATTTTTTCTTCTAACTGTTTAATGCGCTTACCAATGTCGTTGGGGGTGCGGTACTGCTGATCATACTCAGCCGCTTGCTCTGCTGCGCGCGCTTGAGCTTTGCGTTTATTGCTACGCGCACCAGGCACCACCGCTCCTTCCATAATATCTTGCACGCTTTTTTTCACGCCAAGAGGCGTGATGTTGTGCAAAGTGTTAAAGGCAATTTGTTTTTCGCGGCGGCGATTGGTTTCATCAATCGCCCGCTCCATTGAGCCGGTCATACGGTCAGCATAAAGAATAGCTTTACCATTGAGGTTACGTGCGGCACGGCCAATGGTTTGAATCAAGGAGCGCTCTGAACGCAAAAAGCCTTCTTTATCTGCATCTAAAATAGCCACCAAGGACACTTCCGGCATATCCAAACCTTCACGCAACAAGTTAATCCCCACCAGCACATCAAACACACCCATGCGCAGATCTCGGATAATTTCTACCCGTTCAACGGTATCAATATCAGAGTGCAAATAACGCGCACGCACACCATGGTCAGTCAGATAATCAGTCAAGTCTTCCGACATGCGCTTGGTGAGGGTCGTCACCAAAACCCGCTCATCCACAGCAATCCGTGCGCTGATTTGTGAGAGTAAATCATCAACCTGAGTTAGCGCAGGACGCACTTCAATTTCCGGGTCGATTAGACCGGTAGGGCGCACCACTTGTTCAACCACCTGCCCGGCATGCTCAGCTTCGTAAGTGCCTGGCGTGGCCGAAACAAATATCGTCTGCGGACTCACCGCTTCCCACTCATCAAAGCGCATCGGACGGTTATCCAGTGCTGACGGTAGACGAAAACCATAGTTAACGAGGTTTTCCTTGCGCGAGCGGTCACCTTTATACATGGCACCAATTTGCGGTACTGAGACGTGAGATTCATCAACAATCAACAGCGCATTATCGGGCAAATAGTCATACAAAGTGGGCGGTGGTGCACCAGCTTCACGACCGGATAAATATCTAGAGTAGTTTTCAATGCCGTTGCAGTAACCCAACTCTAAAATCATTTCTAAATCAAATCGGGTGCGCTGCTCTAAACGCTGCGCCTCAACCAATTGATCATTGTTACGCAAGTACTCTAAGCGCTCAGCCAATTCGACTTTAATATGATCAATGGCTTCTAAGAGGGTTTCGCGCGGGGTCACATAGTGAGACTTCGGATAAAAGGTAAAGCGTGGCAATTTGCCAATCACCTTTCCCGTCAACGGATCAAAAGCGCTGATGCTTTCCACTTCATCGTCAAACAGCTCAACACGAATCGCCTCAAAATCCGACTCTGCCGGATACACATCAATCACATCACCGCGCACACGGAAAGTCGCGCGCGAGAAATCCACTTCATTGCGGGTGTATTGCAAAGCCGCTAAGCGCGCTAATAAATCACGCTGATTAATGCGATCACCGCGGTCGAGGTGCACGACCATTTTCAAATAACTTTCGGGGCTGCCTAAACCATAAATGCACGACACTGTGGCGACAATGATGACGTCTGGACGCTCAAGTAGCGCCTTGGTCGCTGAGAGTCGCATCTGTTCAATGTGGTCATTGATCGAAGCATCTTTTTCAATAAAGGTATCGGAAGCGGCAACATAAGCTTCAGGTTGGTAGTAGTCGTAATAGGAAACAAAATACTCAACTGCGTTATGCGGGAAAAACTGTTTAAACTCACCATACAGTTGCGCAGCTAAAGTTTTGTTAGGCGCTAAAATTATTGCTGGGCGCTGCACCTGTTGAATCACATTGGCGATGCTAAAGGTTTTTCCAGAGCCTGTTACCCCGTGCAAGGTTTGATGAGAGAGGCCTGACTCAATCCCCGCAACCATTTTACGAATTGCTTCTGGCTGATCACCGGCGGGCTGAAACTGTGTGACGAGCTCAAAGCGCGACATGCATACCTCTAATAACAAGCGCGGCAAAACACCGCAAAAAGTAATCTTCGACCATTATTGCCTAATAATCGCGATTCGATTGCTATAATACCTATCGAATCGCGCTGCGTCTCGGCGCGCTGTCTGTTAAGCTAACGCCTCCATTCAATTTAATCGAGTTTGCTAAACATGAGCCTGTTCTCTGCCGTCGAAATGGCGCCACGCGACCCCATCTTGGGTCTGAACGAAGCTTTTAATGCCGATGTCCGCCCGCATAAAGTCAACCTCAGTGTTGGTGTTTATTATAATGAAGCTGGCCGCATCCCTTTGCTTAAAGCCGTTGCCCTGGCTGAAAAAGCCCGAGCTGAAGCACATGCGCCACGTGGCTACCTACCTATTGAAGGTATTGGTGCTTACGACTGTGCGGTGCAAAACTTATTATTTGGCAGCGACGCTGAAATCATTCAATCGGGACGGGTGATTACCAGTCAAGCCATTGGCGGTACCGGTGCGTTAAAAATTGGCGCAGATTACCTCAAGCGTTTATTGCCTGACGCTGTTGTAGCGATCAGTAACCCGAGCTGGGAAAACCATCGAGCGCTGTTTGAGTCAGCTGGCTTTCCAGTGCAAAACTACAGTTACTACGATGCAAGCAAACAAGGCATTAACCTTGAAGGCATGCTGGAAGACTTACGCCAACTGCCCGCGCAATCCATTATTATTTTGCATGCCTGCTGCCAC
This sequence comes from Denitrificimonas caeni DSM 24390, assembly GCF_000421765.1. GTDB lineage: Bacteria > Pseudomonadota > Gammaproteobacteria > Pseudomonadales > Pseudomonadaceae > Denitrificimonas > Denitrificimonas caeni. The sequence continues at coordinate 52,964 of NZ_ATXQ01000002.1, forward strand.
AATCCAACTGGCGTTGATTTAAATCCAGAGCAATGGGTAGCCGTTTTAGAGGTATTGCGTGAGCGTCAGCATATTCCTTTCTTAGATATTGCTTACCAAGGCTTCGCTGAAGGTATTTATGAAGATGCGGCAGCAGTGCGTTTATTTGCTGAGTCAGGCTTGTCGTTCTTTGTTTCCAGTTCGTTCTCGAAATCATTCTCGCTGTATGGTGAGCGTGTCGGTGCTTTGTCGATTGTGACTGAATCCAAAGAGCAAGCCGGTCGCGTTCTCTCGCAGTTAAAGCGTGTGATTCGTACCAACTACTCGAACCCGCCAACCCATGGCGCAACAGTGGTTGGTCATGTACTTAACACGCCTGAACTGAATGCTTTATGGCAGGAAGAACTGGGACAAATGCGCGAGCGTATTTTGCTGATGCGCAAGCTGATGGTGGAGCAACTGGCTGCCAAGGGTGCAAAACGTGACTTTAGTTTTGTGGCTGAACAGCGCGGTATGTTCTCTTACTCAGGCCTCACCCAAGAACAGGTTGAACGCCTGCGTAATGAGTTTGCTATTTACGCAGTAGGCACAGGCCGTATCTGTGTTGCTGCACTGAACATGAATAATATTGACGTAGTCACTGACGCTATTGTGCAGGTTCTGTAACCGTTGAATACAGTCACTGCTTAAGTTTAAATGAGTCGTGAAAATGTGCAGAAGGCGGATTGATATCCGTCCTCTGCTTTACATCATCAGAGCTACGGTTCTTATGCTGCTTAGTTTATTTATTGTATTTTGCATGACACTGAATAGCGCCCGAACTGTTATGTCGCAGCAACTCTTGTCTTTGTCTGATGTGCGGAGGGATTTAACTTCCAATTCGTCAGCCTAGCAAGCACGTTAAGCGTGAAAATTAATCCATCTCTTTAATTTTGCGAAAACTCGTTGGTGTCACAGAAAAACGTTCACGAAATGCTGTAGCTAAGTTTGCTGCACTTGAAAAACCCACCTGTGTAGCAATATCCTCAATACTAATATCGCTATCAACGAGCAGCTCTTGGGTTTTTCGCAGACGCTCCTCTCGCACCCAAGCAAAAACAGTCATACCCAATTGCTCACGAAAAATAGCTGATAGCCTTTTGTCATGAGTACCAACTTTCGCAGCTATTTCAGTCAGCTTTGGAAGATGATTAAGCTTGCCGCGAATTAAACGTACAGCTGCTTGTAAGATCACTTGTTCTGGAGGCTGTTCTTGCAGTAACAAACCAGGTCTTTGACGTTGGGAACTCGGTTCTTTGCCTTGCAAGTGAATAACAATACGCGCTAGAACCTCCTCTATAGCATAAGGCTTAAGAACATAGTCAGCGCCGCCCATGGTAAGTCCATTAACCCGATCAGTTACATCGGCAGCGGATGTTAAAAAAATAATTGGAATATCTTTGCAGTTCGGTATTTCTCGCAATAGTCGACAAACTACAAAACCATCTACATCAGGCATATGCACATCCAGTAAAATCAAATCGGGATAGAGTGCTTGTGCGTAATGCAGCCCTTTTCTAGGCTGATCAGCGACCGTTATGCGAGTTCCTTGCACACGTAAGGCGTTTACTAGATCATCCAGATCTTGTGGGTGATCATCAATTAGCAAAATATGAGTATTTTTCAAACCTTGCAGACGTGTGTTATGCACAGTTTAATCCTTTTAATGAATGCGAACCGCTTTTACAAAAGCAGTATACCCAGCTGAAAAGATGACTTTAATCACTATTTTTCATGTTAACCACTATAAGCTGTATTAGAATCTTGTTTTAAACACGTCGAAACAGGAGGTTCGCAGATGTTCCAAAAAACGCCTAAACAAGCACATTTTTTGTCATCAATCGAAGGGAGTCCGCATGATTTAGCACTTAACCTGGTTGACCTGTATTGGTTCTTACACATTGTTGATGCGGGTAGTTTCTCTGTTGCAGCAATTAATCATGGTGTTTCAAAGTCAAGTCTTAGTCGTCGTGTCAGTCAACTTGAAGCGCGATTAGGCGTACAATTGTTACACCGTAACCCTCGTCTTCTGAGCCTTACCGGTATTGGATCTGAAGTCTATCGGCATACACTAGATATGATCAACGCCGCTCAGCAAGCCAGTGATAGCGTACAACATGCATTGGCTACTCCCAGTGGCAATTTAAATGTCGTCTTACCTGCAATTCTTAACAGCTGGCTATTGCCCGTACTATTAAATTTCAAAAAAACCTACCCGCAGATTCAAATGACTTTAATAACGGCTGATCGCACTCAAGAAATGAGCTCTCTATCAATTGATTTAGCCTTAAGTTTATTTCCAGCTCCAATCAATAGCAGCCAAATCGTTACACGTCCTTTAGCAGAACTGACCTTTGCCAACATTATTAGCAGCAGTTTGAACCATATTGATCAGCACATGCAGATTCAACTTGTTGACTTAGCCGAGAAAGCCAATGAGAGCACACTGCTGGTTAATAATTTCTTGTGTGCTTATGAAGCAACATTAGCGGGCTTTGGTTATGCAAACTTACCTTTGTGTGCATGCGATACAGCATTACGCTCTGGCGAATTAAAGTTTTTTAACGATCAAGAAACTACTCGTACACTCTATGCTTTTACTCAGCCTCATCGCGGCATTACTTTAGCGACACGCGTATTGCTCGATTACTTAACCCTACATATCTCACAAAGCAGAACAGCTGGTATTCTCCCGCTGCAGCAGACTAAGGACATTCTTTAATATTGATTTCTTTATTATCATTAGCCGCACCTACTTTTCCTGCCTCAGCAAGATTGATAGCTTATCTGTGTCTGCTGCTATTCATTCCTTTTGTAATTGCGCAAAACTCAACAGCCGCAACAGATAACAACATTACCGTAGCGCACTGGTGGCTTTCTGAAAGCGAACTAAAAAGCGCAACTGTGTCAAAAAAACACTTATCTCAATACAATTTAGACTGGAAAAACATTAGCGCTGATGACAATTCCACGACTGGATATTTAGGAAACATCCAGTAGTGGCTGACACAAAGCCAGCGTCCTGATGCGGCAATAGTGATTGGCAGCAGTGCCTTCGCACACAATAGCGCCGAACATTTTTTACAGCTGGACCAAGTTGCCGAGGAGCAAAGCTGGGAGGACGTCATTCCTTACGCTATCCAAGCCACTTCAAAACACAAAGGTCACTGGATTTCTGCGCCCTTTAATAATCACTCGACTAACTGGCTTTGGCTCAACAAAACCTTGTTTTCGCAGCTTGATTTACCCGAACCAGAAACATGGAATGACCTCATTGCAGTGCTCGATCGTGCTAAACAACTTGGCATCCCAGCTCTTGTTACACTCAACAGTGACTGGCAACAAACGCAACTGTTTGAAATGTTACTTGTTGCCACTGCAGGAATGGAATCCTATCGGCGCATATTTATTGATAACAAAATCATAGAAACTGAAGATAAGCGGCAATTGCTCACTACTTTTTTACGTTTAAAACAAATCAGTCGTTATTTTTCGGACAACACTCTAAAGAGTACATGGAACGAAGCCAGCGATTTACTTGGTCAAGGTAAAGTTCTCATGCAAATTAATGGCAGCTGGGTCAACAGTGAGCTCAAAAATTTAGGATGGAAAGCTGACGAAGACTATTTGTGTTTGCGTTTCCCTGATACTCAAGGGGCTTATATATTCAATAGTGATCATTTTGTGTTTTTTAAAAATGGTCCTGCTGCTGCAAAAAACCAGAGGCAAATGGCTCGGGCTCTTTTAGATAAAGAATTCCAGCGCGATCTCAGCATGGTCAGCGGCGCAGCACCGGTGCGCGTGGATATTTCAACTAAAGGTTTCGATAACTGCACTAAAAAAAATGTTCACGATTTGCGTATGGCCAACATGCGCAACGCGGTCATCCCCATGATAAGCAACCCTAAACTCTTAAAAATAGTGAGTGACTACCTGGCCTTAAAAACAACGGCTGAACAAGCTAGCGAGCTGACGTTAGCTCTTTTCACCCAGATCACCATTGATAACAAAGCCAATGCGGGGCTCAGTGATGCTGATTAAACCGCGCTTAAAAATCACCCATAAAATCCTGTTACTGGTGAGCATGCTCAGCGGCCTTGCCGGTCTGATCACCCTCTACTCACTGAATAATTTAAACATGGTTGATAAAAACTACCGTTATCTGCTCGACCATAAAACTCAAAACACCTTGACTATTAGTGATGCCCTGCTCGATTTAAGCGATGCCAGCCGTTTAGCTTTTTCCGTGCTCACCGAGCAAGAAGAACAACAGATGCGGCTCACACAAAGTCAGCTCACTGAAAAGCAACTTATTTTCACTTCTAAACTCAATAAAATCACAGACCTAACTGAGCAACAAAGTGCTCGTTTGACTGTTATTAGCGTTAAACAGGCACAGGTTTTCAGTTTAATTAATGATGTTATTGAAGCCGCTTCACGCTGGCGTGGTGATCGAGCTTTAGTGATTATTAATACAAAACTAGAGCCCAGTTTGAGCGAACTGCGCAGCAACATGGATCAACTACCTGAGGCCATTGTTGACGACTATCTTATTGCCTCGCAGCAACTGACCGAGACCACTCAAGAAACGATCTTTAATACCGCATTTGCTGTTGGATTAACGCTTATTTTAGGCATTGTATTCGCGAGCTTGTTGGCTGTAGTTGGTATTTCACGGCCAATTACCGGTTTGACTCGTGTTATGAGTCGTCTCAGTGATCGCCATTATGATGATTCTATCGGCTACTTGCAGCGTGGTGATGAAGTAGGACGTATGGCGCAAGCCTTACAAGTGTTTCGCGATAACATGCAACGCGCTGATCGCTTAGAGCTAGAAGCCGCTAGCAGTGCTGAAAACAAGCGCCTATCTGAGCAGTTAGTAGCCTTAACTGACGCCATGCCCGGAGCTGTTTTTCAATTGCGCCTGGCTGAAGATGGTAGTCAACAATTCTTGTTTTTAAACAGCAAAATCGGTGCTTTTTTAGGCCAAGCTCCGGCTGACTTGCTGGGTCGTATATTTGCCAGCAATGAGCCTGTTTTTCCCGGCTCTACAACTTTCCAATGGATCATCAAAAAAGCATTCGAGCGCAGCAGGCAATCATTACAACCGATTGATTCAGACATCCGCATTGAACGTGACGGAGAGGTTATTTGGTATAAAATTCTTGCAACATGTCATCCAAGTGAGCGTTTATCAACACTGTTTAATGGCGTTTTACTGGATGTCACGGTAATGAAGCAGCAAGCCCAAGCGCTTGAAGAAGCTAAAAATAACGCTGAACAAGCCGCTCGAACCAAAGCAAACTTTCTAACCACCATGAGTCATGAAATACGCACGCCAATGAATGCCATTATAGGCTTAACACAACTCACCCTGCGCAACCCTCTCGCCACTGAACAACGTCAGCGGATAGAGAAAATCAATTCAGCGGGCGCGCACTTACTCAGCATTATTAACGATATTTTAGACTTTTCAAAAATCGATGGTGACCACCTACAACTCGAGCACATAAATTTCTCACCAGCCTTATTGGTGTCAGAAACAGTTGAAATGCTCAGTGATGATGCACAGCGCAAAGGTTTATCCATCTCTACTGAAATAGACCCGCAATTGCCTAGCCATTTACGAGGTGACCCAACCCGTATCGGTCAAATTTTACTGAATTACTTGAATAACGCGATTAAGTTTAGTCAGTCTGGAACAATTCATATTCGCTTGCGCTTGCAGCATGATACTCAAAAAAACTTACAGCTATACGCCGAAGTTGAAGATCAAGGCATTGGGATTCCAGCAGATCATATCATCCATTTATTCAAAGAGTTTCAGCAAGCAGACGCATCGATTACGCGCCGTTTTGGCGGCACTGGTTTAGGTCTGGCTATTTCTAAAAAGTTAGCCACCTTGATGCAAGGAGATGTAGGTGTGCATAGCCAAGAAGATCAAGGTAGTACTTTTTGGTTTACTGCTGCTGTCGCGAAAGGCTCGCAAGCATCCAATGCAGCGCCACTAGCACTCTCATCATCATCCGCTGTTCCAAAATATTTTCAAGGCTTGAATATTTTGCTCGTGGACGACAATGAGTTAAACCGTATCGTCGGCCAAGAGTTATTGGAAGAAGCAGGCTTTACTGTGGACCTAACTAATGATGGCCTGCAAGCATTGTCCTGTGTTAAAGCGCAAAAAGATGGATATTACAGCGCTATTCTAATGGACATCATGATGCCGATAATGGATGGCATCAGCGCTACCATAGAAATCCGTAATACAGCACAAGGCCAACACTTACCCATTCTAGCGGTCAGTGCTAATACTCAAAATGAAGACATTGAGCGCTACTATGCAGCAGGAATGAATGCCTACATCAGTAAGCCAATCGACGAGAAAAAACTGTGGAGCACCCTCGCTAGATTTATTAGGCAAGCAACGCTCATGCAGCCCACTCAATCTGTAACCTCTACAAATACTACTGCAGCCTATAATCAGCAACATCTGCAGTCTTTACGCGAGAGCATGCCTAGCGCGCGCTATATCAAGCTGCTGCACACACTGATTGCCGATTATGAAACACGCTTAGCTTGCATCAACGCTATGGATGGCGCGACAGATATCAGCCATATTCAGAGCAACTTGCATGATTTAATCAGCACCGCTGGACATGCTGGCTTTCAACAACTGTCACAGCAAGCACTGGAGCTTAATAACGCATTACAGACCAATCAAGCACAGAAAATAAAACAACTGCGCGAAAACATTACAGCGTCATTGACCCATGCCTTGGCCTATTTAAGTCAGCAAGTTGAGCAACTGCAGATTCAGCTTACTGCTGAAAAATCAACTTAATAACTGCCCCAACTTAGCCAATAGCTCAGCACTGGATGCTGGTTTGAGTAAGCAGCCATCAAAATCAAGGGAATTTGCTAAATCGCGCGGCCTTTGTGGTGGTTTCGCAGAGTAAAGCAAGATGGCTAATTGCGGCCATTCTTTACGAACATTTCGGAGCAAATCCCAACCATCCATACCGGGCATAACTTGGTCAGTAACAATGATATCGACGGGGTACTCTCGCAGCATAATCAACGCTTCTGCAGCACTACTGCAAATCAGTGGATTGTAATCATAACCAGCCAGCAACTCATAAAGCATTTCTCGTGTGATAGCTACATCATCAACAATCAGCACTGTACGCTGACGCCCTTCTTCACTTGCAGCGAAACTTTCAACAAACACTTGTTCAAGTTCTTGCTCAGCGGCTAATTGCAAATGCAAAGTAAAGCTGCAACGAACACCCTTTTGCTCTGCGCTTTCAAACAACAGCTCACTGTTCATGCTGTCTAATAATTGGCGCACAATGTACAAGCCCAGCCCCGCTCCTTCATACAGAGTGCTGTTTTCACCTCGTGCAAAAGGTTGTAATAAGCTCTCTCACTCAGCCTTAGGCATACCAATGCCGTTATCAGAGACAACAAACTGCAAGTCTGCGTAACCCGTCTGTTTATTGTGCTTGATTAAATTAACCGCAAAGACAATCTCTCCTTGCTGCGTAAATTTAGCAGCATTGGCGAGCAGGTTAATAATGACTTGGCGTAACCTTCGAAAATCAGCATTAACCAATAACGGTAGATCATCAGCAATAACGCTGCTAAAAATATTGTTATTACGCTCGGCTAAAAAAATGCCTGATTCTTCTATCTCTCGTAAAAAACCAAACAGATAGCCAGGCGCAACTAACAACTCTAACTGTTTGAGCTCGCCACGCGAAAACTCCAGAAGCTCATCTATCAACTCCAATTGCTGCTGAGCAGAACGTTGAATACTCTGGCCATACTGTACAGCCTGAGCACTATTGGCTTGCAACACGCGGGCATCGCGAATGACATGCTGCAAGGGGCTGCGTAAATCATGACTGATTCGGGCAAGTAGCAAATTTTGATTACTTAGCGCATTGCGTAATTGCTGCGTGCGCATCTCCACGCGCTGTTCGAAAATCTCATGCTCCACGCGCTTTAGCTGTTCGACATCAGCTAAAGCACTCTGCTCTCTTTGCCGTACCAATACAATCTGACTGACGAAGGTGTAACCCAATAAAAGTGTGGCCGGCAAAACAGAAATAAACAGCCAAGAATATGCTGTGGGAGAAAGCTGAATTGCGTCCACATTAAACAATGCCAAAAGGACGTTCTGCGCAACAAACGCTATAACTAAAGCAAAGCTAGGCCAGTTCGTAGACAGTCTGAAGTGCAGATTTGTATAGATTGCAGCAACAACAACCAGCGCAATAGATAGTGTTAACAGAACACTCAGAGTGCCACCATAAATAAGCCATTGTTCTTGCACAAACAACAATCGCAAAAACAGCAGCAGTATTAAACCGAGTTGCACAGTACTCATCAAGATGCCGATCGCGTAAGGCTGCTCTTTAACACGTAATAAAATACGCACATAGCCGATTGCGATGACACGAATTAAAGTTTCTGTAATCAGTGCTGCCTGCACATTCCAACCAAGTGCTTGTGGCCATAAATAAATGCGTAGCCTTCAGCAACTGCGATATAAAGTGCGTATAAGGTGATTGAAGCGGCATGTAGTAGAGCAATACTTGAGCGAAAGAAGTAACCCATTAACAGGCTAAAGACAATCAATAAAATAATAACACCCGCGAGCATGCCGTCTACAAAAGTGTCTACTATCCGCTGCTTAATCAGTGCCTGCTGAGAAAGTAGCTGTGGCTGTACAATAAATCCCTCTCTACTGCTTGTGCGCAAATACAGGGTTATGCGGCTATGCGCCGTCAACATAATAGGTAAGCTCGGTATACGTTGATGGTTAGCCCACTCAGCAAAAGGATACGCTGTGGCTGCCATTGAGAATCTGCTAGCTGATCGATGTCATCGCGCTGCATTAGCCCAGTGTTGTCATGAACAATCTGGAAGAAAGGTGTTAGAGCGATAGCCTCTTGTGGGCAACCTGATAACACCAGTTCATTCTTGGCTTGAATGACCGATGATCCACATAAAAGAAGGATGCTTAATAAAATCTTAGCCAAGAAATAGGCAACTGGTTTATCGGTCACAGGCCTGCCTTACTGTAAAGAAAATAAAAGAAACCATTGATTCATGTCTCAAGCTTATCCTGATTAAAACACAACTAATAATGCCATACAGCCTGCGCCAACACTGAAGATGAGCTTTACGTATTTATTTAGCATTTTTTGTACATTTATTGAGCAAGCATGCAAAAAAAATCTCATTCTGCCCCTTCTACTAGTTTACTTAATCAAACGAATGCGTAACATATACAACAGTCAGCTTATCATTTGATAAGTTGCTTCCATGGATAACCCATACTAAGGGGAACAATATGAATAATGTTCTAAAATTTTCTGCATTAGCTTTCGCTGCCGTTTTAGCGACTGGTTGCAGCAGCGTTGCCACTGAAACTGAAGCACGTTTAACTGCGACTGAAGATTCAGTTGCACGTGCACAAGCTCGCGCTGACGAAGCGTACAGCAAAGCTGACGAAGCGATGACCGCTGCTCAGCGTGCTCAGCAAACTGCTGACGAAGCTAACGAACGCGCTCTGCGTATGTTAGAAAAAGCCAGCCGCAAGTAATATTACTTGCTAAGGCAAAAAGGCCGACTTGAAAAAGTCGGCCTTTTTTATTGATCTTTATGCTCGAGCTAAACTCTTAAGGAGATTCGCTCTTACCATGCATACGTAGCAATAACTCTGCCTCTGATTGGCTTAAACCACATGACTGTTTAAGGTCTTCAGTGCTGGCACCTAATCCAACTAATCTCGCAGCCTGAGTAAAAGACAAGCTACTCAAGTCACGCTGCTCCATGCGCAAAATTTTCTCCGGCAAAGGTGCAATACTTTTTTGTAATTCATACAACTCCTCTCCCATGCGCATACTGCCTGATAAATAAGTGTCTAAACGCCGATTCAAATCTTTGAAGGCTTGGGTATGTTGCTGTATCTGCTTCATTTGCTGCGCATATAAATCGTCAGCACGCCGCTTCGCTCTCCACATACTGTACAAGGCAAAACTATTGCCAATGCACAGCACAGATAGCAGCAACACTGCAAACATCATTACAGAGAATCCAACTCCGTCCATTCTTCTTCACTCATCATTTTTTCCAGCTCAACTAGAATCAGCAACTCACCATTTTTATTACAAACGCCTTGAATAAATTTAGCGGCATCAGTGTTGCCAACATTAGGAGCTGTTTCTATTTCAGACTGACGTAAATAAACCACCTCTGCCACGCTATCAACTAAAATACCAATGACTTGTTTATCAACCTCAATGATAACCACGCGAGTATTGTCACCCACCTCTGCTGGCGGTAGGCCAAAACGTTGCCGAGTATCAATTACAGTCACTACATTACCGCGTAAATTAATGATTCCCAGAACATAACTAGGAGCGCCCGGTACAGGAGCAATCTCGGAGTAACGCAACACCTCCTGTACCTGCATAACATTAACGCCATAGGTCTCATTATCAAGACGAAATGTTACCCACTGTAAAATAGGGTCATCACTACTGTGTGCCGATGATTTTTGCATTGTTATTCCCCTTGTTTAAAGCGCTAGGCTGACACTGTAATCATTGTTTACTGTCTTTTACCTTAGCTCTTATATTTAATTTTGTGACTTATTAAACTGTTGCTGGTTGGCTAATTAATTTTGCTAAAACCTCAACATCCAATAGCGCGCACATATGTTCAATAACTGTTCCAGCTAACCATGAGCGCTGACCGCGCTGAGTTCGCCACTTTACTTGATGAGGCTCTAGTCGAATAGCGTTTCGAACCTGATGAACAGCTAAACCCCAATCAAAACCATTAATAGAAATAACATAGCTTAAGTCTTCACGCATATCGGCAGTATAGCGCTCCGGCATCACCCACCGCGCTGTTTCTAATACCTTTAAATTACCACTTTGTGCAGGTAATAGCCCAATAAACCAATCCGGTTGAGCAAATATTGGGGTCAGCTCAGTAGGTTTAAATGAATAGATGCTACCTAAAGCTGCCAAAGGTACTGCTAACGTCAGTCCTGCCACATCAAACAATAAACATTCAAATGGCACATCAGACCATGCGACTTGTTTTAATGTCTCATCTAGAGTTGGTGGCGCGCTTATTTCCATAGTCTCTATTTGCACTGTCTCTGCAATTGGAATAGATACAGGTAAGCGTTCTAGCTCTTCATCGCTAAACAAAGGCTCGCGCAGAGGTAATACAGGCGATAATAAATCAGACTGCGGTTCGTCTAGAAAGGACAACTCTGAAGGAGCTGAAGATGAAACCCGTTGAAGAGCAGCTTCTGACTCATCATCTAACAATGCATTTAAATACTGTTGCAGTGCAATGTGCTGGGTATGCTTACTCATACGCTATTCCTGTCGTCCATACAAATCAGTGCGGTCATTATTGGCTATGCACCTTGCTGTCAGAGTCTATTGACTGGCTAATGGGTAAGGGCTCAAAAAGCTTAGCCAATATATGTTTGAGTAGAGCTCGATACGCCAACATTGCACGGCTGTTTTTATCAAATCGTGAAGGCACTAAGCCCTCACGACTAGCGTCGCGTAAACGCGTATCAATTGGAATGTACGCTTGCCACAAGGTTTCTGGATATTGCTTCTTGAGCATTCGTAGCGCGATCATAGAGGCTTGGGTACGTCGATCAAACAAGGTTGGCACAATACTGTATGGCAAAGCTTGCTTACGAGAGTTGTTGATCATTTTTAGCGTATTCACCATTCGCTCTAAGCCCTTCAAGGCTAAAAATTCTGTCTGTACAGGAATCACCAAATACTCGCTCGCTGCTAGTGCGTTTACCATCAGAACTCCCAGCAAAGGCGGACTATCAATCAAGGCAAAATCAAACTCATCAGACAGTTGAGTTAACGTACGACTGATGACTAAGCCTAGACCACCCTGCCCAGGAGATTGGCGCTCAAGGACAGCAAGAGCAGTACTTGAGGGTAAGATTTTAATATTTTCATGGCTGGTATCGCGCAACAGTTGTTCAGGCAAACCACGCGGAATACTTCCTGCATGTTGGAATAGATCGTAACAACTATGCTCCATAGTGTCTGGATCATACCCAAAATAACTGGTCATTGAACCATGAGGATCAAGATCAACCACTAAGACACGTTTACCTGCGTCTGCCAGCAGCCCTGCCAATGCAAGCGTTGTAGTCGTTTTACCGACACCACCTTTCTGGTTAGCTACGGCCCAGATTCTCATTGCATACTCCACGCTCAATGTCTTATCTGTACTTTTGAGTTACTGCCAATTATTTGGCGTAAAAGCACTTAATTTTGACTCAACAAATACATAGCAATCTATATGCCAGTCTTTTAAGGCGCGGCGTTCTGGTTTGCTTGAGTGACTGTAGTGCGACGGCTATCAGTAAATTTAGAAATAACTAAGACTACGCGCCGATTACGTGCACGCCCTACCGAATCAGCATTATCGGCAATTGGCTGAAATTCTCCATAACCGACTGCTGCCAAGCGTTCAGGTTGCACTCCATCCATAGCCAACATTCGTACGATACTGGCTGCTCGCGCAGATGAGAGTTCCCAGTTTGTTGGGTATTGGGCGGTACTGATCGGTATATTATCGGTAAAACCTTCGACCTGAATAGGATTGTCAAAAGGCGCTAAAATAGCCGATATTTTTTCAATAATGTCAAAAGCATCCTGATGTGGTATCGCATCGCCACTTGGAAACAACAGGCTTGAACTTAACTCCAGTTCCAACCACATTTCGTTAGCTCGTATATGCAGTTGCCCGTCACCTAGCAAGCCAGTGAACTGTTCTCGAATTTGCTCAGCAATATTCACTAAAGGATCATCCGACTGCCCACTTGCTGTTGCAGTCATTTCTTCTTGATTGGCTTGACCCTTAAAACGCTCATCACCGATTGGAATAGGCTTTATAGAACGTTCTGGCTGACTAAAAATCCCCTCCATTGAGTCGGAAAGAACTTTATATTTGCCTTCATTAATAGAAGATATTGAGTACATCACAACAAAAAAAGCAAAGAGCAAGGTGATGAAGTCAGCATATGAGACTAACCAGCGTTCATGATTAATATGCTCTTCAGGTCTACGACGTCGAGCCATGATTACTCCATAAAGCCTTGCAGCTTTAACTCAATAGAGCGCGGATTCTCACCTTCAGCAATAGATAAAATACCTTCTAAAAGCAACTCACGGTAGCGTGACTGACGCATTACAGAGACTTTCAGTTTGCTAGCAACCGGTAAAAACAATAAGTTTGCTGATCCAATACCATAAATAGTTGCGACGAATGCTACCGCAATACCACTTCCTAATTGCGAAGGATCAGCGAGGTTACCCATCACGTGAATCAGCCCCATTACTGCACCAATGATGCCAATAGTGGGCGCATAACCACCCATGCATTCATAAAATTTCGCAGCTTGTAAGTCTCGATCTTCTTGGGTGTAAAGATCTACTTCTAAAATACTGCGAATGCCTTCAGACTCCATCCCATCAACTAAGAGCTGTAAGCCTTTTTGCGCATACAAGTCCATTTCAGCCTCAGCGACAGACTCTAAGCCTAATAGACCATCTTTACGCGCAGTCATACTCCAACCAATCACACGATTAATTGCATCAAGCATATTGACGCGTGGTGGAAATATCACCCAGCTGATGATTTGCATTGCTCTTTTAAAATGACTGACCGGCGTTTGTAATAAAGCTGCACCAAAAGTACCACCAAAAACAATCAGTGCTGCGGGACCATTGATCAATGCACCAATATGCCCACCTTCTAAGTAATTACCGCCGATAATGGCTACAAATGCCATTACCAAACCGATCAAGCTGAGCATATCCATTAGCTGCAAGCCTCAACTAGATACCCACCAATATCATCTAAACTATAAATGGCATCGGCCAAGTCCGCTTTGACAATGGCCATCGGCATGCCATAAATCACACAACTGGCCTCATCTTGCGCCCATACTTGGCTGCCTGATTGTTTCAGCATGCGTGCGCCTTCCCGACCATCCGCACCCATTCCTGTGAGAACCACAGCAAGCACTTTATCGTTAAAAACTTTTGCTGCCGAGCCAAAAGTAATATCGACGCACGGTTTGTAATTTAGCCGATCATCACCTGGTAAAACACGCACGGTACCACGCGAATCAATCATCATTTGTTTTCCGCCAGGTGCCAACAAGGCCAAACCTGGACGTAACAAATCTCCATCCTCGGCCTCTTTAACATCTATTTTACAAAGTTTATTTAAACGTTCGGCAAAGGCATGAGTGAAAGCTGCTGGCATGTGTTGAATAATGACAATAGGTGCGGGAAAACTCGCTGGTAATTGTGTCAAAACACGCTGTAAAGCAACAGGTCCCCCAGTGGATGTACCGATTGCAAGCAAACGATATGCCTTGCGTTTAGGGCTGCTGGTAGTTATTAATGCTGAGTTTTCAGTATGCGCTAATGGGCTTTTTACCGCCGCTGCCACCGTTCTTGAGCGCAATGTATTGAGTGCTGTTGCCGGCTCGTTACGCGTAGTTATTGGCGGCGCAACAGTTGGTCGTATTTTATTTATTACAGTATCTGGGACGGGAGACGTTGCTGTACTTGATTTTGACCAAGCGCGACGATTACTCGCTGCTAAAACATGGATTTTATCGCAGAGCATCTGCTTCACTTTCTGCGGGTTTCTAGAAATATCCTCAAAATTCTTTGGCAGATAATCAACAGCACCAGCATCAAGAGCATCTAGGGTAACGCGTGCACCTTCATGCGTTAACGAGGAAAACATAAGCACTGGCGTTGGGCTGCGTTGCATAATGTTTCTAACTGCGGTAATGCCGTCCATAACCGGCATCTCATAATCCATCGTGATTACGTCAGGCTTCAATGCTAGTGTTTGCTCTACTGCTTCGCGGCCATTAGAGGCCGTCCCTACAACCTGGATGCTTGAATCCGAAGAGAGTATTTCAGTCAACCTGCGTCTAAAGAAGCCCGAATCATCAACCACTAAAACCTTGACCGTCATACTTTCTCCAAAGCGCATAGCGTCAGTACTAACGCAAACTTAATAGCGTTGTCCGTAGTTTTTAAGCAACCCAGGTATATCTAAAATCAAAGCAATTCGGCCATCACCGGTGATAGTCGCGCCTGACATCCCTGGCGTACCATGGAGCATTTTCCCTAACGGTTTAATGACCACTTCTTCCTGGCCAACCAGCTGATCAACGACACAGCCAATCCGCTGATTACCCACGGTTAAAATAACCACATGACCTTCAACTTGATCTGCATGCACTTGTTTAGGCAGTAACCAGTTTTTCAGATAAAATAACGGCAGCGCTTTTTCTCGTACTATGACCACTTCTTGCCCATCAACAATGTTGGTGCGTGACAAATCCAAGTGAAAAATCTCATTCACATTAACCAATGGAAATGCAAATGCTTGATTACCCAGCATCACCATTAAGGTTGGCATAATGGCTAAGGTAAGCGGCACTTTAATCACCACTTGCGAACCTTGACCCGGTGTTGAGAAGACATTTACTGTGCCATTGAGTTGAGTGATTTTAGTTTTCACCACATCCATGCCAACGCCACGTCCAGAAACATCAGAGATTTCTGTTTTGGTTGAAAAACCAGGCGCAAAAATCAAGTTGTAACATTCAAGATCAGTTAAACGTTCAGCAGCCTCTTTTTCTAGCATGCCTTTTTCAATTGCTTTGTTTCGCAGCACATTAGCATCCATTCCTTTGCCGTCATCACTGATCGTCAACTGAATATGATCACCTTCTTGCGCAGCAGATAGAATCACACAGCCTTCTCGACTTTTTCCTGCTGCCTCGCGCTCCGCAGGCGATTCAATGCCATGATCAACAGAGTTACGTACCAAGTGCACCAAAGGATCAGCTAATGCTTCGACAAGGTTTTTATCAAGATCGGTTTCTTCTCCTACTAACTCCAATCGAATTTCTTTCTTTAAGTTACGCGCCATATCGCGGACCAAGCGAGGAAAACGTCCAAATACTTTTTTAATCGGCTGCATTCGGGTTTTCATCACAGCTGATTGCAAATCTCCAGTCACTACATCCAAATGGCCAACAACTTTAGCCATGGTTTCATCGCCACTACTCAGCCCTAAACGCACCAAACGATTACGCACAAGAACTAACTCGCCAACCATATTCATGATGTCATCTAGACGCGCAGTATCAACACGCACAGTCGTTTCTACTTCTGTTGCTTGGCTTGTTGCTGGTTTTGCCGTGGCTGCTGGTGTTTTTACAATTGCAGCAGGTTTAGCTGAAACGGAATCTTTTTTGACCGGCGTGTCATTTACTGGCGTAACCGGAGATTCTTCAGAGTTTTTTACCGTAACTTTGAATTTACCTTTGCCATGCAATTGATCAAGCAATGACTCAAACTCATCGTCACTGATTAACGCCGGATCAGCGGCACTACTGGTTGTGGTAGTTGACGTCATAGCATTGTCTTCTGCTTTTATAGAAGAACTCGCATCTTCAACACTAAACTTACCTTCACCGTGTAACTGATCAAGTAATGCTTCAAACTCATCATCGGTAATTTCATTGGATGCTGCATTAGCCACTGTTTCATTGGATTTTGCTGTCGCAACTTCGACAACACTTGCTACAGATGTGACAGGCCCATGCAATTGATCAAGTAATGCTTCAAACTCATCGTCAGTAATCAGATCGTCCATCGATGAAGACTCTACAGATGGAGCAATGTGTGATGCAGGAATAGCCTCAAGCAGTTGTTCAAATTCCGCATCAACTTGATCTGCTGTTTCTGCACTCATTGCACTAGATGAATTATTAGTCTGCTCATTAGCAGTGCTGGGTTCAGCTAAACTCGCTAAAGCTTCTAATAATTCATCAGTCGCAGGAGTTAGGGGCTTACCTTCTCGCACTTCTTGGAACATTGCATTGACGCTATCTAACGCCTGCAGCACTACATCCATTAAATCGGAAGTAACACGGCGCTCACCTTTGCGCAATATGTCAAAAACGTTTTCTGCAATATGACAGCATGCAACTAACTCATTGAGCTGTAAAAAACCTGCGCCACCTTTGACGGTGTGAAAACCTCGAAAGATAGCGTTGAGCAAGTTCATGTCATCAGGACTACCCTCCAGCTCAACCAGCTGTTCAGATAGCAGTTCCAAAATCTCGCCAGCCTCCACTAAAAAGTCTTGGAGGATTTCTTCGTCTGCATCAAAGCTCATGTACGCTTCCTCTAGAACCCTAAACTGGACAGCAGATCATCTACATCCACCTGATCTGAAACCACATCATCAAGCTTATCGGCATGAATCTGTGGACCTTCACCTGAGCTGGAGATTTTTTCTTTAGCAGACTTTTTACGCAAGTCATCAGTGGAGTGCTCAATACCAACAGCACGATCCACCTGTCCTGCCATTATGACTAATTTCAGCAAGTTATTTTCAATGTCTGTAATTAAAGTCATAACGCGTTTAATCACTTGTCCTGTTAAATCTTGAAAACCTTGCGCCATCAATATTTCATTTAAATTGGCGGACAGTTGATCACTATCATGCAGACTTCGACTCAAAAATTCTTCAACACGCCGCGCAAGCACTCTAAACTCATCAGCCTTCATATCTTTACGCATAAACCGCTGCCAATCAGCCATTAAACTCTGCGCTTCATAACTGATGTAATTGACTAAAGGGGCGCTTGCTTCAACTAGATCAATCGCGCAGTTCGCTGCTTGATCCGTCATTTTTACGACATACTGTAAGCGTTCAGACGCATCCGTAATTTGCGACATCTCTTTAGCATGCGGATTACTTGGATCAATATCAAAATCAATAATCGCGCTATGCAACTCTCGAGTCAGACGCCCCACTTCCATATACAAAGTACGTTCGCGAGCTTGGCTAATTTGCGCAATAATTCGAGTAGCTTCTTGCAGGTCACCTTTTTCTAAACTCTTTTGCAACTGAGGAGCATGCAATGCTACTGCGGACGCAAAATCAGCCTCAGTGCTATTTTTGTGTTCCATAATTGCCTCATAGCTACTGATTTAGCCGTTAACCCGCTCAAAAATCTTTTCAATTTTCTCTTTCAGCACTTGTGCAGTAAATGGCTTAACCACATAGCCATTCACACCTGCTTGTGCTGCTTCAATAATTTGATCGCGCTTGGCTTCAGCCGTAACCATGAGTACCGGCAAATGCTTAAGTTTGACGTCAGCACGAACTTCGCGTAACAAATCGATACCACTCATAATGGGCATATTCCAATCTGTCACCAAGAAATCAAAATTGCCACTCTGCAGCATCGGTAACGCAGTAGAACCATCATCAGCTTCTGCTGTGTTTGTAAAACCAAGGTCACGCAAGAGGTTCTTGATGATCCGTCGCATCGTTGAAAAATCATCAACAATGAGGATTTTCATATTTTTATCCAAGTTAACCTCCAAGCCCTTTTAATTCAGTCTTCAATTCGTCAAAAGACCGCATGCTTATATCATTGAACAAGTGAACTGTAGAGTTTATGTTCGCCAGTCAGTTAGCCGTGCTCGTAAGCGCGCCGCACATTGGCTATGCAACTGACTGACTCGCGACTCACTCACCCCTAACACTTCACCAATTTCTTTTAAGTTTAATTCTTCATCATAATACAATGACAGCACCAAGCGCTCGCGTTCTGGCAATCCTGCAATAGCGTCAGTAAGTGCTTGTTGAAAATGTTGCTTTTCAATATCACGCCCAGGCTCTTGTTGAGTGCTATGTGTGTCAAACTGATTACCATCATCAAGCAAATCATCAAAACTGAATAAACGACTGCCCTGGGTGTCACCTAGAATCGTGTAATACTCATCCAAACTTAAGTTGAGTTCGGCTGCTACTTCTAAATCTTTAGCGTCACGCCCCGTCTTTGACTCGACTTTACGCACTGCATCACTGACCATCCGAGTATTGCGATGTACCGAGCGTGGCGTCCAATCACCTTTACGCAGATCATCAAGCATCGCTCCTCGAATTCGAATACCGACAAATGTGTCAAAACTCGCACCTTTGCTAGCATCAAACTTTTTTGCGGCCTCCAGCAAACCAATCATGCCTGCCTGGATTAAATCTTCAACTTGCACACTAGCAGGCAAACGCGCCAGCATATGGTAAGCAATGCGCTTAACCAATGGTGCATGTTGCTCAATTAGCAAAGACTGCTCATCAGTGCCTTGTGCCTTGCTATACATTTGCAGACCTTTAGATCGTGTCATGCATGCTATTCCATTCCAGTGTGGTTAACTAACCGCTCCACAAAAAACTCTAAATGGCCTCGCGGCGTACTTGGTAAAGGCCAGCTGTCAATCTTCTGTGCCATCCCCTTAAATGCTAATGAACATTTAGCACGTGGAAAAGCATCATACACAGCACGCTGCTTTTGTACCGCTTTACGTACCATTTCATCATAGGGTACCGCTCCTAAGTATTGCAGAGTCACATCATCTAAGAAGCGCTCGGTAACTTTTACCAGTTTGTTAAACAAATTGCGCCCTTCTTGTGGGCTGTGCGCCATGTTAGCTAATACTCGAAATCGCCCCATACCATGATTACGATTTAACAACTTAATTAAAGCATAAGCATCGGTTATGGAGGTTGGCTCATCACAAACCACCATAATCACTTCTTGTGCAGCTTGGACAAAACTTGTGACAGAGTCACCAATCCCTGCGGCAGTATCAATGATCAATACGTCGATATTATCACCAAGATCGCTAAACGCCTGAATCAAGCCCGCATGCTGGATAGGACTCATTTCCACCATACTTTGCGTGCCAGAAGAAGCTGGAACTATTTTGATGCCGCCCGGCCCCGCCAACAAAACGTCACGCAAATCGCACTTTCCATCCATTACATCAGCCAAAGTGTGCGTAGGGTGTAAGCCAAGCAAAACATCCACATTGGCCAAACCAAAGTCCGCATCCAGTAAAACTACTTTGCGTCCTAGATCAGCCAGCGCGAGGGCAAGATTAACGGAAACGTTAGTTTTGCCAACGCCACCTTTACCACCTGTAACGGCGATCACTTGCACGGGTTGTTTCTGTTGACTTGTCATTGTACTTAATACCTTGGTTGCTAAACTCTAACCCACGTATTGTGAGGCCAATGAGGTTCCTGTGCACATTTGCGCCATTATATCTTCTGTTGGCTCCTCACTACTCTGTAAACGCACAGCTCGACTGATTAATTGATGGCTGCGCGGCACTTGTAAATCATCAGGGATCTTTGGACCGTCAGTAGTATAGGCCACTGGTAGACCGTGGCCAATGGCCATGCTTAATGCTTCTCCCATACTTATCGCTTCATCCAGCTTGGTAATGATACAACCTGCCAAACCGCAACGTTTATATGCATGATACGCAGCTTTCAATACTTGACCTTGACTGGTCGCCGCCATCACTAAATAGTTTTTGGCTTGTACACCGCGCGCTGCCAAGCTTTCCAACTGCAGACCAAGAGCAGGATCACTCGCTGGCAAGCCTGCAGTATCAATAAGAACAATGCGCTTGTGCGCTAAAGGTTGTAACACTGAAGTTAACGTCTGCCCATCCCCAACATAGCTGACAGGGATGTTTAAAATCCGTCCTAACGTTTTTAGCTGCTCTTGAGCACCAATCCGGTAGCTGTCCATACTGACCAAAGCAATATGCTGCGCACCATGCTCAAGCACATAACGCGCTGCTAACTTTGCCAGAGTAGTGGTTTTACCCATACCTGCAGGCCCAACCAGAGCGATCACTCCAGATTCTTGCATAGGCTCAACGCTAGGCGTGCGTATAGCATGAGTCAAATGCGCAAGTGCCATGCGCCATGCTTTATGCTGATCTTTTTCTGCAGCAACTTTTTGCAACACAGGTCGAACGATATCAGCTGTCAATCCCATTTTCTGAAAACGCTTCCATAAACTGGCCTGAGCAGGTTGCTGCGTACGCATCTGGCCCCACGCCATACTGCCCAACTGCATCTCTAACAGCTCACGTAAGCCGTTTAACTCAGAACGCATTGCAGCAAATTCATGCTGATTGAAGGCAGCCGCTTGCTCATGATGATTATTTTGCGGAGCTGATACCGGTGCTACACGCTGCATAACTTGCTCTAGCAACTGACGGTCTTTGCCATGTAGCTCATCTTCATCCTGTGCTTGTAAACGCGCTTGCGCCTCTAAAATTTGCGCTTGAGTTTTACGCAGCTCAGCTTCTAAAGCAGGGTTAGGACGTGACACAGATGACTGCACTTGATAATCAAGGGCTGCAGTCAACTCAACACCGCCAGCCACGCGACGCGTGGAAATAATTGACGCATCGGCGCCTAACTCTTCCCGTACGCGATTCATTGCTTGACGCATATCTGCTGCGAAATATCGTTTGACTTGCATAAGTCAGCCCTCAACTAATTTTGTCCTACCGTCGCTACGATAGTGACCTGTTTGTTATCCGGAATCTCTTGGTAAGCCAACACATACATATTGGGTACGGCTAACCGAGCAAAACGCGACATCATCGCTCGAATCTGTCCTGCAACCAGTAACACCACTGGCTTGCCTAGCATTTCCTGACGCTGCGCCGCCTCTATTAGAGACTGCTGTAGTTTTTCAGCCATTCCCGGTTCTAAGAGGACACCCTCACTTGAACCTTGTCCAGCCTTCTGCATACTACTAAGCAATATCTGTTCCAACCTTGGTTCCAAGGTGATCACAGGCAGCTCAGGCTCAAGCCCTACAATGCTTTGCACGATTGCCCGCGATAATGAAACTCGTACTGCAGCAACAATAGCGTCAGGATCTTGACTCCGCGTAACAGTGTCAGCAATGGCTTCTGCAATGCTACGGATATCGCGTACAGGCACCTGTTCTTGCAACAAGCTT
Organism: Denitrificimonas caeni DSM 24390; assembly: GCF_000421765.1. Classification (GTDB taxonomy): domain Bacteria; phylum Pseudomonadota; class Gammaproteobacteria; order Pseudomonadales; family Pseudomonadaceae; genus Denitrificimonas; species Denitrificimonas caeni. The sequence continues at coordinate 74,946 of NZ_ATXQ01000002.1, forward strand.
TGTAAGATTTTCAACAAAGTTGATAACGACACCATACCTGGCACCAACTCCTCTGCAAGTTTGGGTGAGCTTTTTGCAAGCACCTGCATCAATTGCTGTACCTCCTCATGACCTAGCAACTCATGCGCATGCTTATTAAGAATTTGATTCAGATGAGTTGCCACTACCGTACTGGCATCGACGACTGTATAGCCTAAAGACTGCGCCTGATCACGCTGGCTTGGTTCAATCCATACAGCCTCGAGACCAAAAGCAGGATCATGAGTCGCCACGCCATTGAGCGTACCAAAAACCTGTCCTGGATTGATTGCTAGCTCACGCTCTGGATACACTTCAGCTTCAGCAACACTGACACCCATTAGGGTTAAACGGTAAACATTAGGCAATAGATCTAAGTTGTCTCGAATGTGCACCGAAGGCATCAAAAAGCCTAAATCTTGTGAAAGCTTCTTACGTACACCTTTAATTCGTGCTAATAACTGTCCGCCTTGATTGCGATCCACCAAAGGAATTAAACGATAACCCACTTCTAAACCAACCATATCAACTGGGGTTACATCGTCCCAGCCAAGCTCACGGTTTTCTGCACTGACAGGCGCCGGCAATTGCTCAAGCTCTCGCTTCTCTTGCGCGACCACCGCTAGCTCTTTTTTATTTTCGCGATGCCAAATTAAATATGCACCACCGGCAGCTAACAATCCTAAGCCAATAAATGATAAATGCGGCATCCCAGGCACTGAGCCCATAGCTATTAAAATAGCTGCAGACACCGCTAAAGCTTTTGGTGAGGTGAACATCTGGCGATTGATTTGCTCCCCCATATCCTCCGAAGTAGTCACCCGCGTAACCATAATCGCAGCTGCAGTAGACAAGAGCAGCGAGGGTATTTGAGCGACCAAACCATCACCTATAGTCAATAACGCATAGACTTTACCTGCTTCCAAAAAACCCATGGAGTGCTGGGCCATACCGATCGCAATACCACCAATTAAGTTAATGAATAGAATTAGCAAACCTGCAACAGCATCACCGCGCACAAACTTGCTCGCACCATCCATTGATCCGTAAAAATCAGCTTCTTGGGCGACATCGCTGCGTCGAATTTTAGCTTCGTCTTGATCAATTAGACCGGCGTTTAAGTCAGCATCAATCGCCATTTGTTTGCCTGGCATCGCATCCAAGGTGAAGCGTGCGCTCACCTCGGAAATTCGACCAGCACCCTTGGTTACCACAACAAAGTTAATGATCATCAAAATAGCGAAAACAACCGCACCTACAACATAGTTGCCGCCGATCACCACCTCACCGAAGGCTTGAATCACTTTGCCTGCCGCATCACCACCGTCATGTCCATGCAACAAAACCACTCGCGTAGAGGCTACGTTTAAAGCTAAACGCAACAACGTAGCGGCGAGCAAAATAGTCGGAAAAGCAGCAAAATCTAATGGGCGCATGGCATACACGCCAACCAGCAGAACCACAATTGAAAGAGCAATATTGAAAGTAAAGAATACGTCAAGTAGAAATGGCGGAACGGGCAGCGTCATCATTCCTAAAATAACCAGCAACAGCAGAGGTACGCCTAAGTTGCCTTGTTTAAGCAACGACAGACCACTGCGCATATTAGTTTTAAGTTGCGTGTTATTCACAGATTGTTCTCTTTTTTAATTCAGGTGCTGACATACTAAATATTGACGCAATAACTCCTGCTCCTTACAGCAAAGCAAGAAGCAGTCCACTTTATAAAAGCTGATCCCAAAAACCATAAAGGCCGTCTCAATAGACAGCCTTTATGTCACGCTGAAAAACTACTTATTTTGTATTAGCCAACAAAACTCAGCAATACACCTGCCGCCACCGCAGAACCAATCACACCTGCCACGTTCGGCCCCATCGCATGCATTAACAAGAAGTTTTGTGGATTCGACTCCAACCCTACCTTGTTTGACACACGTGCAGCCATCGGCACAGCAGAGACCCCAGCAGAACCAATCAATGGATTGATCTTGTTAGTACTGAACTTATTCATCACTTTAGCCATGATCACGCCCATTGCAGTACCAGCACTGAAGGCAATCATCCCCAGCAATAAAATCCCTAAGGTTTTCATTTGCAAGAATGACTCAGCCGAGAGCTTAGAACCAACAGTTAAACCCAGTGCAATAGTGACGATATTGATCAAAGCATTCCGAGACGTATCAGCTAAGCGCTCTACTACGCCGCTTTCGCGCATTAAGTTACCAAAAGCAAACATGCCAACTAAAGGCGCAGCATCAGGCAACAACAAGCCGATTAACAGGCACAGCACCAGAGGGAATACGATTTTTTCCGACTGACCGACGTGACGTAATTGCGACATTACAATGGAGCGTTCCGCCGGTGTAGTCAGTGCGCGCATAATTGGCGGCTGAATTAAAGGCACTAAGGCCATATAAGAGTACGCGGCTACTGCAATCGGTCCGAGCAAATCAGGCGCTAAGCGCGAAGTCACGTAGATCGAAGTCGGACCATCGGCACCACCAATAATGGCAATCGACGCTGCTTCTTTCAGAGTGAACTCCAAGCCTGGAATACCCAACATACCAATCGCCAAAGCGCCCAACAAGGTACCAAAGATACCGAATTGCGCAGCAGCACCCAGCAATAAAGTTTTCGGGTTGGCTAGCATCGGACCAAAATCAGTCATTGCCCCCACGCCCATAAAAATCAGCAATGGGAATACGCTGGTGGGCAAACCGACCTCATACAGCATATTCAATAAGCCACCGGTTTCCGCCATACCCGCTGCCGGAATATTGGCGAGCACGCCGCCAAAACCGATCGGGATCAGCAGCAACGGTTCAAAGCCTTTGCGAATTGCTAAGAAAATCAAACCCATACACACAGCAATCATTAAGGCCTGACCAGCCTCAAGCTGATAGATACCGGTGCTTTGCCATAGACCTAAGAGCTTATCCATTATCTAGCCCTCAACCTATTGTCAGTAGGCAATCGCCAACTGTAACGGCATCACCAACTTTGACGTTGACGTTGCCAATGACACCACGGCGGAAGGCGCGAATTTCAGTTTCCATTTTCATGGCTTCTAAAATAATCACAATGTCACCTTCTTCAACGGCTTGACCTGGTTTAACCAGGACTTTAAAGATATTACCAGCCAGTGGCGCCCCTTGAGGGTCACCCGCACCTGCAGCAACCGGCTCTGGCTCACAAACAGTCGCATCACCAATAGGTTTGAGACCTTCAATGTCACCACCTTCATTGACTTGTACGACAAAGGATTTGCCATTCACTTCAACGGTGTAAGCTTGCGGGCCGGCACCTTGGCTATTGAGCACTTCGTTACCCGTAGGTACCGGTTCAAAGGCATCAGGGTTATCACGATTTTCTAAAAACTTCAGACCGATTTGCGGGAACAACGCATAAGTCAGCACATCATCAATAAGATCGTCAGCCAAGCGGATGTTTTTCTCTTTGGCTAAAGCAGTTAACTCACTGGTGAGTTTTTCCACTTCGTTATCCAGCAAATCAGCAGGACGACAGACAACCGCCTGCTGACCATCTAATACACGCGCTTGCAGTTCAGCATTAAACGGCGCAGGAGCAGCACCGTACTCGCCTTTTAATACGCCAGCGGTTTCTTTAGTAATAGACTTGTAACGCTCGCCAGTCAGGACGTTGATCACCGCTTGAGTACCAACAATTTGTGAGGTTGGCGTCACTAACGGAATAAAACCTAAGTCTTCACGCACTCGCGGAATTTCCGCCAATACTTCATCAAATTTATCACTGGCGCCCTGCTCTTTAAGCTGGCCTTCCATATTGGTCAACATGCCACCTGGAACTTGCGCAACCAAGATGCGTGAATCAACACCTTTGAGCGAGCCTTCAAATTTCGCATATTTTTTGCGCACTTCGCGGAAATACGCTGAGACCTCTTCCAAGAGCAACAGATCAAGACCGGTGTCATGCTCAGTGTTCTGGAACATTGCCACCACTGATTCGGTTGGCGAATGACCATAGGTCATCGACATTGAAGAAATCGAGGTATCAACGTTATCAATCCCTGCTTCCACTGCTTTCAAAATCGCTACAGAAGACAAACCAGCTGTTGCGTGGCACTGCATGTGGATAGGAATCGACAGACTGGCCTTTAATTTACTGACCAACTCATAAGCAACATAGGGCGTTAAAATACCGGCCATATCTTTAATGGCAATCGAGTCAGCACCTAAGTCTTCAATTTTCTTCGCCAGATCAACCCACATTTGCATGTTATGCACAGGGCTGGTGGTGTAAGAAATTGTACCTTGCGCATGCTTACCGTTGGCCTTCACCGCTTTTAAAGCGCGATCAAGGTTACGCGGATCGTTCATCGCATCGAACACACGGAATACATCAACTCCGTTAACAGCGGCACGCTCAACAAACTTATCCACCACATCATCAGCGTAGTGACGGTAGCCTAGTAAATTCTGACCACGCAGCAACATCTGCTGACGGGTATTAGGCATGGCTTTTTTCAGCGCACGAATACGTTCCCACGGGTCTTCACCCAAATAACGAATACAGGCGTCAAAGGTCGCACCACCCCAAGACTCAACTGACCAAAAACCTATTTGGTCAAGTTTGCCAGCAATAGGCAACATATCGTCTAAACGAACACGGGTAGCTAAAATCGATTGGTGAGCATCACGTAATACAACGTCAGTTATACCGAGTGGCTTTGTAGCAGTCATCAGGAAAACTCCGTATGGGTACACTCAGCCGCGACGGGCGCGGTGCTGTTTAATGGCAATTTGGATGGCTTGCAAGGTCTCAGCATCAACAGCTTTAGTGCCAGTTTTTTGTACTGGCGTTGGCACTGCTGTTGCAACATTGGTTTCTTCTGGCGCTAAGCGCTCTAAAACAAAAGACATACCTTTAATGCAGTAAATCAGTAAGACCAAAAATAGAAAAACGAGACCCATGCCAAAAAACATGAGTTCAACGCCTTCAAGAAGGAGTTGCTGAGAAGTCATATAAGCTCCATGTCCTGAGTTGCAGGGCAATATTATAATTTGAATCTATGCCGCAGCTGACGCAGTAGTCAGTAGTTCACAGCTAAAACGTCCGAACATTAACGCGAACCACACCCTATTGGCAAACACTAGAATGCTTTTTTGCTTAGATTAACCTTCTTTACCAACCTTTATTTAACCCTAGAGTAAAAACACTGTCGCTAAACCCAAGAAAATAAAGAAGCCACCACTGTCAGTCATTGCCGTAATTAATACACTAGACCCTAAAGCTGGATCACGCCCTAATCGCACCATCGTCATCGGAATAATCACTCCCATTAAAGCGGCCAAGAGTAAGTTCAAGGTCATAGCAGCCGTCATTACCATACCTAACGACCAACTATCGTAAAGTAACCAGGCCACAAGACCGATCACACTGCCCCAAATCACACCATTAATCAGGGCCACACCCAGCTCTTTGCGCATTAATCGCGAGGTATTACCCGTTGAGAGTTGATCTAAAGCCATCGCCCGCACAATCATGGTGATGGTCTGATTACCAGAATTTCCACCAATCCCGGCAACGATTGGCATCAGTGCAGCCAATGCAACCAATTTTTCAATAGAGTCTTCAAATAAACCAATCACTCGCGAGGCTACAAAGGCTGTGACTAAGTTAATTGCTAGCCACGCCCAACGGTTTTTTAGAGATTTCCAAACCGAGGCAAAAATATCTTCCTCTTCACGTAAACCGGCACGGCTTAGCACTTCGCTTTCGGACTCTTCACGAATCAAGTCAACCATTTCGTCAACGGTCAAACGACCAATCAGCTTACCGCTCTTTTCAATCACCGGTGCAGAAACTAAGTTATAACGCTCGAATGCTTGCGCGGCAAAAGAGCCGTCTTCATCCGGGTAAAAAGTCACCGGATCATCAGCCATCACCTCGTGCACCATGCGCTCAGGATCATTGACTAATAAGCGCTTAATCGGCAGCACACCTTTGAGGATACCGGCCATATCAACGACAAAAAGCTTATCGGTTTGATCCGGTAGCTCTTTGAGGCGACGTAAATAACGCAACACCACTTCAAGGGTGACATCCTCACGAATGGTCACCATCTCAAAGTCCATGATCGCGCCGACTTGCTCGTCTTCATAGGAGAGTGCTGAACGTACACGTTCACGCTGCTGCTCATCCAAAGACTCCATCAAGCCTTGCACAACATCACGCGGCAGTTCAGGCGCGAGGTCTGCCAGCTCATCGGCATCTAAGTCTTTGGTCGCCGCGATGATCTCATGCTCATCCATGTCCGCGATCAGCGTCTCACGCACTGAGTCAGACACTTCTAAGAGAATATCGCCATCGCTTTCGGCGCGCACCAACTGCCAGACCGTCAAACGGTCTGCTAAAGGCAAGGCTTCAAGGATGTAGGCAATATCGGCGGGGTGTAACTCAGTCAGCTTCTGCTGTAATTCAGCGAGATGTTGTTGCTGTACCAGTTCTTCAACACGCTCTTGATTATCACTGCCCTGCCTTGCAACCTGTTCCTCAATCAACCTGTGGCGTTGTAAGAGCTCAATCACCTGAGAAAAACGCTCATGCAGGCGTTCTTGTGGTTTTCTCTCTTCAACTTCTAACATGGATGATGTACTCCACCCTTGCGCGAGACGATCGCAAAGGAATAATCAAGAATGCAGGTGATTGCTCAATGGGAAAAATACTTTCTACTGAAAAATCATGACCAACCAGCTCTACACCGGTTTATATAGTCATTAATAATACCACTGTACTCGCTGATTGCACCTAACAATTGCTATGTCTTATGGCTAAGAGCACGCGGCCAACTGGCCATCTAAACAATATCTTCTACACTGAACAGCAGCGTACGGATACGCAGCCATACTCATCACAAGGACGATCAGCATGAGAAAAGTGTTAGCCCTGACTTTATTGCTTCACCACCTAGACATCCCGCCTGCATTCGCAGCGAGCCAGGTTTACAAATGCACTACGACGCAAGGTGCAATCACCTTTACCGATAATGCCTGCCCTGGCGACGCCGAACAAAGCGTACAAGCACTGCAGCAGCCAATGCTGATCAAAGCACTGCCAAGACACGTAATTGAGCCGACACAAGGAAAAACATCAACAGCGCAGCGCACAACTCGCGTCACCGTGGTCGGCGAGCAGGCTCACCCTTGCGGCACTTACGATATTCAAGCGCGTCGCACCGCGATGGTGCGCAAACAAGTGAAAAGCGGCATGAGTCAAACAGATGTTGAAAGCATGTTCGGCAAGCCACTCAAACAGGATATTAGCAATGGCGTTCTGACGGCTACTTACCGTAGCGGCAAAGGACAAAAACGTAGCGTGCGTTTTGATGAGCACGGCTGTGTTCGCTTAAGTCAAAAATCAGCGGCAGCAAAATCGAGCTCTAAGAAAACTGCAACCAAGAAAATACGGGCAAAAAAAAACCTGCAATAAATGCAGGTTTTTTAATATGGTGGACTCAGGAGGATTCGAACCTCCGACCGCTCGGTTCGTAGCCGAGTACTCTATCCAGCTGAGCTATGAGTCCATTTGGTGCTTATCCAGATCACCGCTGGTATTACTTAAAATCACTGATTAGCATCAGATCTTTTAATATGGTGGACTCAGGAGGATTCGAACCTCCGACCGCTCGGTTCGTAGCCGAGTACTCTATCCAGCTGAGCTATGAGTCCAACGTGGCGCGTATTATAGAGCTATTTACTTGATAATCAAGGAGTTTTATTTTTAATTTAAACTCTTTGAAAACTTTGCTCTGCAATACTAAATATGGCGGAGAAGGAGGGATTCGAACCCTCGACACCCTTTTGAGGTGTACTCCCTTAGCAGGGGAGCGCCTTCGGCCACTCGGCCACTTCTCCGTAACACGGGGCGTATATTACCCATTTATTTAGAAATTGCAAAGCAAAAAATCAAAAAATATCAAATACTTGGATCTTCTTTGTCTTCTTTCTCTTTTTGGATACGTTGGTAAATTTCTTCACGGTGTACAGCGATTTCTTTTGGCGCATTTACACCGATACGAACTTGATTACCTTTGACACCCAGTACAGTGACAGTTACTTCATCACCAACCATCAGTGTCTCTCCGACCCGACGCGTTAGTATCAACATTGCTTATCTCCTTGCTTCACGATTTAGGTTTACAGTCTGCATCTGTAAGTTATGAACAGCGTACACTTATCATGTGTTTTTGCACACAATGCATGCCGCTTATTTACTAAACTAAGCAAGCCATCTTGAAGTCAGCTTTCGCACGAAAAACTCAACAAATAATGAAATGATTATCGCCGCGCGATACGCCTACACAGCAATAAAAAACATTAAAAATCAAACTTAAACAAGCCAAGAGCCTTGCTTAGCTAATAAAACAATCAAGCACCGCAACTTCGCCGCGCTTGTGATTTTTTAACCAGAGTTACTTTTCAGGCGCATCCAAACCAAAGGCTGTATGCAACGCCCGCACAGCTAGCTCTACGTATTTCTCATCAATGACTACAGAGACTCTAATTTCTGAGGTTGAGATCATCTGAATATTAATATTCTCTTTGGCTAATGCCTCAAACATGCTGCTAGCAACACCAGGATGTGAGCGCATACCCACACCAACAATGGACACCTTAGCGATGCTGGTAGTTCCACTGACTTCACCTGCGCCGATTTCTTTGGCCGTCGCCTGTAGCACATCAAGCGCTTTGTCATAATCAACATTATTAACGGTAAAAGTGAAATCCGTGGTGTTATCTTGGGCAACGTTCTGCACGATCATATCGATATCAATATTCGCCGCACTAATTGGCCCTAATATTTTGAAAGCAACACCTGGCGTATCGGGAACACCACGAATGGTCAATTTGGCTTCGTCGCGATTAAAGGCGATACCAGAAATAATCGGCTGTTCCATGTTGTCCTCATTATCATCAGTGGTAATTAGAGTGCCCGGGCCCTCTTGAAAACTATGCAATACCCGTAGCGGTACATTGTACTTACCGGCAAACTCGACAGAACGTAACTGTAGAATCTTTGAGCCGAGACTGGCCATTTCCAGCATTTCTTCAAAAGTAATACGCTCTAAACGCTGGGCCCGTGATACAACGCGCGGATCCGTTGTATAGACACCATCGACATCGGTATAGACCTGGCACTCGTCGGCTTTCAGCGCAGCGGCTAAAGCGACAGCGGTGGTATCAGAGCCTCCACGACCAAGAGTGGTGATATTGCCCTGCTCATCGACACCCTGAAAACCTGCGACGATAACAACTTTGCCGGCTTTGAGTTGCGCTGTAACTTTAGTCTCATCAATGCTTAAAATGCGCGCCTTACCGTGCTCACTGTCAGTCACAATCGGCACCTGCGCGCCAGTAAAGGACACTGCTGGCACGCCAATTTTATTCAGTGCAATGGCCAACAAGGCAATGGTGACCTGCTCGCCAGTGGCAATCATTACATCCATCTCACGCAGCGACGGCCTTGTGCAAACTTGCTTGGCCAAGCCGAGCAAACGGTTGGTTTCACCGCTCATAGCGGAAACCACCACGACAATGTCATCACCCGCTGCACGAAACCTTGCTACTTTCTCAGCAACCTGTTCAATGCGCTCAGGCGAGCCGACTGAAGTACCACCAAATTTTTGTACGATCAACGCCATCTTACTGCCGCCTTAATCATCGTTAGCATTCGCAATTTTATCCAGCACACGTCATTCGGTGCTGGATAACTCTTAATTGACTCAAGGCTTAGCTTTTACTGGCCACATACTCTGCGGTAACCGCCAAAGCAGCATCGAGCTTAGCCAGTTCAACACCACTGCCCTGCGCCATATCGGGGCGACCACCGCCCTTACCGCCAACCACTGCTGTCGCCTGTTTCATTAAGTCGCCCGCCTTGAATTGACCGGTGAGGTCTTTGGTCACGCCAGCCACTAAGACGATGCGCTCACTGTGCACACCACCGAGTAAAATCACTGCGCTGCCCAGCTTGTTTTTAAGCTGATCCATCAACACCAATAAGTCTTTACCTTCAACACCATCAAGACGTGCAGATAAGACCTTAACGCCATTGACTTCAACCGCTGCAGAGGCCAGATCACTGCCCGCAGCACTCGCAGCTTTAGCTTTGAGCTGCTCAACTTCTTTCTCTAAGCTGCGCTGCTGATCCAGCAAGGCTTGCAGCTTGTCCAAAACGTTGTCACGGGTCCCTTTAACCAAGCTCATTGCTTGCTTAAGTTGCTCTTCGGCACCGTTCAGCCAATTCCACGCGGCAACACCAGTGACCGCTTCGATACGACGCACACCCGCTGCCACGCCGCCTTCGCTGGTGATTTTAAACAGACCAATATCACCGGTACGCTCAGCATGAATACCACCGCAGAGCTCCACCGAGAAACCATCAGCCATACTCAGCACGCGCACTTCATCGCCGTATTTTTCGCCAAACAAGGCCATTGCGCCTTTTTCTTTGGCCGTTTCAATATCCGTGACTTCAGTGCACACAAGCGTATTGTTACGAATTTCTTGATTGACGCGCTCTTCTAAAGCTTTGATTTGCTTGGCGGTGACTGCTTCAAAGTGGCTGAAGTCAAAACGCAAACGCTGGCTATCGACCAGCGAGCCTTTTTGCTGCACATGCTCACCTAAAATCTCGCGCAGCGCAGCGTGTAATAAATGCGTCGCTGAGTGATTTAACGCGGTGGCATGACGTACTTGATCATCCACTTGCGCCGACAGCGTATCGCCAATCTGCACAGCGCCTTGCGTAATAGCGCCGTGGTGCAAGAATGCATGACCGCTTTTCGTAGTATCGGTAATTTCAATGCGTAGGTTATCTGCGGTTAAATAACCACAATCACCCACCTGACCACCGGACTCGGCATAAAAAGGCGTGCGATCTAAGACAATAACCACTTGATCGCCTTCTAAAGCGCGCTCAACGCTGGCACCCTCTTTAAGAATCATCAGAATCTTCGCGTCGGATTGATGCGCCTGATAACCCAAAAATTCAGTTTCGCCGTCAATTTTGACGAGCGCGTTATAGTCGATAGCAAAGGAACTGGCCGAACGCGCACGCTCACGCTGCGCCTGCATTTCCCGCTCAAAGCCTTCCTCGTCCACCGTCAACTCGCGTTCACGGGCGATATCAGCGGTTAAGTCCATTGGAAAACCGTAGGTGTCATACAGTTTGAACACCACAGACCCAGGGATCACATCGCCTTCGAGATGGGCTAAATCTTGCTCAAGAATACGCAAGCCCTGCTCTAGGGTTTTCGCGAACTGCTCTTCTTCGGTTTTTAAAATACGCTCGATGTGCGCTTGCTGCTGCTTCAACTCTGGGAATGCTTCACCCATTTCGTCTGCCAGTGCGGCAACAATCTTGTAGAAGAAACTGTCCGTGGCACCGAGCTTATTACCATGACGACAGGCGCGACGAATAATCCGGCGCAGCACATAACCACGGCCATCATTGGACGGCACCACGCCATCAGCAATTAAAAAGCTGCAGGAGCGAATATGATCGGCAATCACTTTCAGCGATGGATTGTCATTGTTCTCGCAACCCACTGCTTTAGCGACGGCGCTGAGTAGGTGCTGGAACAAGTCAATTTCATAGTTAGAATTAACGTGTTGTAGTACCGCACTGATACGTTCAAGGCCCATGCCCGTATCCACACTAGGCGCTGGCAATGGATGCATCACACCGTCAGCCGTGCGGTTGAACTGCATAAAGACGTTATTCCAAATTTCGATATAACGGTCACCGTCTTCTTCTGGAGAACCTGGAGGGCCGCCCCAAATGTGCTCGCCATGGTCAAAGAAGATCTCTGAACACGGGCCGCACGGACCGGTATCGCCCATCGCCCAGAAGTTATCCGAAGCATAAGGCGCACCGCCGTTATCGCCGATACGAATCATGCGCTCAGTGGGAATACCGACTTCTTTAACCCAGATATCGTACGCTTCATCATCAGTCGCATAGACGGTGACCCAGAGCTTTTCTTTAGGCAGATTGAGCCACTGCTGTGAGGTCAAAAACTCCCACGCATAATGAATCGCATCACGCTTAAAGTAATCACCAAAGCTAAAGTTACCCAGCATTTCAAAGAAAGTGTGATGACGTGCGGTATAACCGACGTTTTCTAGGTCGTTGTGCTTACCGCCAGCACGCACGCATTTTTGACTACTGACCGCACGTGTGTAGGCGCGTTTTTCTAAACCCAAGAAGCAGTCTTTAAACTGATTCATGCCCGCATTGGTAAATAATAGCGTTGGGTCATTGGCTGGGATCAATGAGCTGGAGGCTACGCGGGTATGACCCTTTTCTTCAAAGAAGCGAAGGAAGGCTTCACGGATTTCTGCGCTTTTCATATATTCTTCCACAATTAAATAACGGTCATGCGTAATAAATACAGCCGAGTAAGCGACTAAAAGTGTGCATTATAGCGATGATGCTCACTTACTGCAGCGTTTAGTAGCGGTAGCTGCCTGCAGGATCAGTGATTGCACTCATCAGTGTGCACATGCTCATCTTCAAGTAGATCCGCTGGATCAGCCGGCTCCATCTCTAACTGCAAGCTGACTAAGTTGGTGGCTAAAGGGCGTAGCAAAAGGTTGGCGTACTCGGTGTCGCCCTCTTCTACATCAACACCAATTAGCAATTGACCATTACCGGCTGTTTGCACCCAAATTTCTTTGCCCTGCCAAATCACCGCAAAACGCGTGCAAGAAGCTGATGTTTGTTCGCCATCATCATTTTCCAGAAGCAACTGTAAATCTGTGTTCATGCTGTGTATTACCTAAATTAGAAAAACAAATAAGCGCGCAGTGTCTGCATTGCAGCACTGCGCGCCAAATAAAAATGAGTTATGCCGGGGTTTGGCTGACAAACTCGATGACTGCACGCTCAAAACGCACCAATCCTTCATCCAAATCAGCGTGTTCAATCACTAAGCTCGGAGCAAAACGTATCACATCAGGACCGGCCACCAACACCAGCAGATCAGCTCGTTCAGCCGCTGCCATTAATGCCCCAGCTTTACCTTTATAAGCTTGATTCAGCACAGCACCGACCAGTAAGCCTTTGCCACGTACCAACTCAAAAAGGTTGTACTTCTCGCCCAATGCACGCAGTTTTGCGCGTAAATATTCACCTTTAGCGAGCACACCATCGAGCACGGCAGGGGTGTTAATAATATCCAGTACGGCTTCACCCACCGCGCACGCCAGTGGATTACCACCAAAGGTGGTGCCATGCGTACCCACTGCTAAATGCGCAGCGTAGTCACTGGTAGTGAGCATCGCGGAAATAGGAAAACCGCCGCCCAAACTTTTAGCGGTGGTCAGTATATCTGGGGTAACGCCGTAGTGCTCGTGGGCAAACAACTTACCACTACGGCCCATCCCTGATTGCACTTCATCAAAAATCAGCAGTGCATTGTATTTATCACAGAGTGCTCGCACGCCTTCAAGATAAGCTTGCTCAGCGGGTAATACACCGCTTTCACCTTGAATCGGCTCTAAAATCACGGCGCACGTTCGTTCTGAGATCGTCGCCTCCATGGCGGCTAGATCATTATATTGCACATGGGTGATGCCTGCTGGTCGCGGGCCAAAGCCTTCAGAGTACTTTGGTTGCCCACCAACATTGACGGTGAATACGGTACGGCCGTGAAAGCTGTTTAGCGCGGAAATAATTTCGTATTTATCTTCACCAAAACGATCATGCGCGACTCTACGTGCCAGTTTCAACGCGGCTTCATTGGCCTCGGCACCAGAGTTACTGAAAAATACGCGATCAGCAAAAGTCGCTGCAGTCAGTTTACGTGCTAAACGCAGCGCTGGCTCATTGGTAAATACGTTGGAAACATGCCAAAGTTTGTGTGCTTGAGTTGTTAATGCCTCAACCAGCGCAGGGTGGCAGTGGCCTAAACCATTCACTGCAATGCCACCAGACAGGTCAATCAGTTCGCGTCCACTTTGATCCCAGAGTCGCGATCCTGCGCCGCGCACTGGAACGAAGCCAGCGGGTGCATAGTTTGGGACCATAACTTGATCAAAATCAGCGCGACTGACCTGCGCCTCTTGAATGGACATGCCTGCTCTCCTGGATAAAATCCTGTTAGGTAAAAAATGGTTGGTAAAATATTTACTGGATGTGCGGTATTTTATAGTACTCGCAGCAACTCTGCTTGCGCATACCGATCCAATGCAGCAGTTTAAACCCAGATCAACAAAAAGCGCAGGGCAAAACGGTATTTTCTATGTAATCTGCTGCATTTAGTCGCTTTCCTAATGCCTTCAGCCTGCGCCACTGTTTTAAAAGCGTCATGCGCCAAGCTCGCAAACAACACCTAGGATCAATGAGTATCTTGTTGGTGTCGCGACTAGCGAAGCCAGGGATGGCGTAACCCCGAATCGGGTCAGGATGACCCGCTGTGGGAAAAGCGATACTAACAAGGTACGGCGTGCGCATATCGTTTTGGATGTTTGGCTTTATTTAGAAACGATAATTTAGTGCATGTCGTACTTCGGGGTAAGTGTTAATCCGTCGATGAACCCGTCCTGGGTTCAACTCCGGCGCTCGCCATCCTTGGCTCGCTCACCACACCCGCCCCGAAGCACTCGTTGATCATCTACAGGGTTTGCTCTATTGCAGTTCCAAGCAGCTATGCAGGCGAGCCGCCTGCGCTCCCAAACGACTGTGCGCCAGCAAACCAATTCAGCTTCTCACGTAGCGCCACGACTTCTCCGACAATAATCAAACTTGGACTCTGCACCGCAAACTCACTGACCTGCTGATTAATCGTAGCTAAAGTCCCAGCAAACACCCGCTGCTTAGCAGTAGTACCATTCTCCACCAAAGCAATCGGCGTTTGCGCTGCACGACCATGAGCTATCAACTGCTGACAAATATCAGGCAAACAACCTAAGCCCATATAAAACACCACCGTTTGCGTTGTTGAAACCAACTCGGACCAAGGCAAATCCAACACACCGTGTTTAGGATGGCCGGTAACAAAACGCACCGACTGTGCATAATCACGATGAGTTAACGGAATCCCCGCATACGCCGAACAACCTGACGCCGCGGTAATCCCTGGCACCACTTGAAACGGAATATGCTGCGCCGCCAACTCCTCAATCTCTTCGCCACCACGACCAAATATAAACGGATCACCGCCCTTCAGGCGCACCACGCGCTTACCTTGCTGGGCCAACTCAACCAGTTTCAAATTGATTTGATCTTGCGGCACACTGTGATTTGACGCTTGCTTACCCACATACATACGATCAGCATCCCGCCGGCACAGCTCCAGAATTGCCGGAGCCACCAAACGGTCATACAGCACCACATCCGCTTGCTGCATTAAGCGCAGCGCTTTGAAGGTGAGTAAATCTGGATCACCGGGACCGGCCCCGACCAAATACACTTCACCAACCACCTGATTCTGTGCGCCATTGATTTTCTCTGTCAGTAACAGCTCAGCCTCTTGATCACGCCCAGCAAACACATGCTCAGCAATTTGACCTTGGAAAACATCCTCCCAGAACGCTCGGCGCGGCTGTACATGAGGCAAAAGGGTTTTCACTTGATCACGAAACTTAGCAGCCAGTCCTGCCAACCGCCCATAACTTGCCGGCAACCAAGTTTCGATTTTAGCCCGCGCTAAACGCGCTAACACTGGCGCATGTCCAGCGGTTGAGACAGCAATAATCAAAGGCGAACGATCAACAATGGCCGGGAAAATAATACTGGATAATTCTAGTGCGCCGACCGCATACACAGGAATCCCCTGCGCTTTAGCTTGCTCAGCAATCGCCGCATTGACTGCCGGCTGATTGGTGGTTGCCAGCACCAGACAGCAATCTTGCATATCGGCTGTTTGATATTCGCGCAGCAAGCATTGCCCTTGCTTAGCAGCTAGCAAAGATTGCAATTCATCACTAACCAAGGGCGCAACCACGCGTAGCGTTGCACCTGTTTCCAACAATAGACGCGCCTTGCGTAAGGCCATCTCACCACCGCCCACCAACAGCACAACGCGTCCTTGCAGCTTATGAAATAACGGCAAGTAATCCATGGCAATACCCTTATGCAAATCATTAATAGTGGCAAAACATGCATAACGTCTAAACGCTGCAGCACAAGCCACCGATGCACTCTTTATAAAAGCTAGCGCTATATTTTGCATTGCTTGCAATCAAGCTTGCCGCACAAAAACAAAAAAGCGACTTAACCTCAGCCAAGTCGCTTTTATTGTTTAGCCGCGCACTACGGCAAAATAGCGCATCCGTAGCACCTGCTTAACGAATGACTTCAACACCCGCCATATACGGACGTAATACTGCCGGTACAGTGATACTGCCATCGGCTTGCTGATTGTTTTCCAGTACCGCAACTAAGGTGCGACCTACCGCTAAACCTGAACCGTTGAGTGTATGTACCAACTCAGTTTTACCCGTTTCTGGATTACGGAAACGGGTTTGCATTCGGCGCGCTTGGAAATCAGTGCAATTTGAGCAGGAAGAAATTTCACGGTATTTATCCTGACTCGGTATCCAAACTTCTAAGTCATACGTTTTGCTCGCGCCAAAACCCATATCGCCAGTGCATAAAGCCATCTTGCGATATGGAAGCTCAAGCGCTTGCAGAACTTTTTCTGCATGCCCAGTCAACTCTTCTAAAGCGGCAAACGAAGTTTCAGGGTTAACAATCTGTACCAGCTCAACTTTATCAAACTGATGCTGACGGATCATGCCGCGCGTATCGCGACCTGAAGCGCCGGCTTCACTGCGGAAACATGGGCTGTGTGCAACCATTTTCATTGGCAATTGCGCCGCATCTAAAATCTCATCGGCCACAGTATTGGTCAACGATACTTCAGCTGTTGGAATCAAATATAAAGGCGTTTGATCCTCACGCTCAATGCGGAATAAATCTTCAGAAAACTTCGGTAACTGTCCAGTGCCCTGCAACGCCGATGCTTGCACTAAGTACGGCGTATACATTTCTTCATAACCGTGCTCAGAGGTGTGTAAATCAAGCATAAACTGCGCCAAAGCACGGTGCATGCGCGCGATACCACCACGCATCACCGCAAAGCGCGCACCGGATAATTTCGACGCTGCTTCAAAATCCAAGCCCTTGATGTTTTCACCGAGTGCCACATGATCCTGAACCGCAAAATCAAAGCTACGCGGCGTACCCCAACGACTCACTTCCACGTTGTCATCTTCACTCGCGCCTTGTGGCACAGAGGCGTCTGGTAGATTGGGAATATTCAGAGCAATGGCATCAAGCTTGATCTGAATCGCTTCCAACTCACGCTTACCCGCTTCCAATTCACCGCCCAGTTGATCGACTTGCGCTAACAACGGCGCAATATCTTCACCACGGGCTTTAGCTTGACCAATCGATTTGGAACGACTGTTACGCTCAGCTTGCAATTGCTCGGTGCGAGTTTGCACCTCTTTGCGCTGCGCTTCCAAGGTTTCTAAACCTGCTACATCTAAAACAAAACCACGCAGCGCTAAACGCTCGGCTATGTCTTGAGGTTGTGTGCGTAACAATTTCGAATCAAGCATAAGGGTATCCGTTCTTACAAAGAAAATTTAATCAAGGCCATCCCCAGCCAAGTGGCGAGTAAACCACCGACTAAGGTCACGCCCATATAGAGTAACGCTTGCACTGGCTGCCCATCATTAAGCAGGCGTAGCGCATCCAATGAAAAGGTTGAAAACGTGGTAAATCCACCTAGAAAACCGGTCATTAACAATAAAGTTGTCATGCCAGAGACATCCGGGCGCAGCAGAAACCATGAAAAAGCGCAGCCGATTAAAAAACAGCCGAGGATATTAACCAAAACAGTGGCAATGTACAGATGCTGCGGCCAAATATGAGCCACGCCAAAGCCGGCACTGTAACGCAGAACACTCCCCAGAGCGCCACCTAGCGCGACCATTACAAAGTTCATCATTGTGGCTCTCGACGCTGGCGTGAACTGGCTTGATCTAAGTTTTTCAGATGCTGGAGCTTCTCACCAATTTTAATTTCTAAGCCGCGCGCCGGCGGTTGATAATACTGACGCGGCGCTAAGGCTTCGGGAAAGTAATCCTCTCCCGCCGCAAAGGCATCTGGCTCATCGTGGGCATAGCGGTATTCATCGCCGTAGCCTAACTGTTTCATAAGCTTGGTCGGTGCATTACGCAAGTGCAGCGGCACTTCCAATGAGCCAAAGTTCTGTGCATCTTGGCGCGCGGCTTTATACGCCATGTAGACCGCATTACTTTTCGGCGCACAGGCTAAATAAGTAATGGCTTGCGCCACGGCCAACTCGCCTTCAGGGCTGCCCAAACGCTCTTGCACATCCCACGCCGACAAACACAAGGTCAGCGCACGCGGATCAGCATTACCGATGTCTTCACTGGCCATACGTACGACACGGCGAGCGATGTACAGCGGGTCGCAACCACCATCGAGCATGCGCGTGTACCAATATAAAGCGGCATCAGGGTTAGAACCACGCACCGATTTGTGCAACGCAGAAATCTGATCGTAAAACGCCTCACCGCCTTTATCAAAGCGGCGCATGCTATCGCCGAGAATATCACCTAACAGATCAACGTCGATGCAGTCGCCGTCTTCCAGTAAATCAGCTGCATTTTCCAGCAGATTGAGCAAACGTCGACCATCACCATCGGCCGCGCGGATTAACAACTCCTGCGCTTGCGGCTCAATTGATAATGAGCGCTCACCCAGCCCCCGCGGATCACTTAAAGCACGCGCCAGCAGCAGCTCCAAGGCTTGGTCATCTAAGCTTTTTAAGACATAGACACGTGCCCGCGACAACAAAGCGTTATTGAGTTCAAAAGAGGGATTTTCGGTGGTAGCGCCAATAAAAATAAAGGTGCCGTCTTCCACATAAGGCAAAAACGCATCTTGCTGACCTTTATTAAAGCGGTGCACCTCATCGACAAATAAGATGGTACGGCGACTGTATTGCGCCGACTGCTGCTTGGCTTCTTGCACCGCTTCGCGAATTTCTTTCACCCCTGACAACACCGCCGACAGGGTAATAAAATGCGCATCACTGACCTGCGCCAGCAAGCGTGCCAGAGTGGTTTTGCCCACCCCTGGCGGACCCCAAAAAATCATCGAGTGCAAAGCGCCTTGCTGCAAGGCTTCGCGCAGGGGCTTGCCCACAGCTAGAATATGCTGCTGACCGACATACTCATCTAAAGTATTGGCACGCAAACGCGCAGCCAATGGTTGGGCAACCGGCTCACTGCTAAACAGTTGCACTGTTACTCCCCATCCTCGATGACATCAACCCCTGCCGGTGCATCAAAGACAAACTGACTGGCATCCACCGGCTCATTAACTTTAACGCCCATAAACAAAATATTAGTGCGCTGACCAACGGCATCGAGCAGCTGCATGTCATTGATTACGCCATTGCGGAAGGATAAACGCAGCGTATCAAACAGAGTATCTTTCGCGGTTGGCGTTAAAATAAAATCAATTACCGGACCACCTTCTTTATAAGTGATACTGAAATTTTCACTGATTTTCGACACATCACCAGACAGTAATAAGGCTGGCGTATGGGTTAAGCGCTGATCCATTTTCTGCACAGTCACTTGCAGTAAGTCTGGGTCATACAACCAAACTTTCTCACCATTAGAAATCAATAGCTGCTCCAATGGTGGATCCGTGTGCCAGCGAAACAAACCAGGGCGCTGCAACACCATCTGTCCTGATGCCTCTTGCAACTGAGTGCCAGTGGAATCCAAAGTCAGTTGTGAAAAGGTACCGGTAATGGTTTGTGTATGACTGAGTAACTCACTGAGTTTATTGGCCGCGCGTTGTTGCTCACCGTCATCTGCCTGAGCGATCGAAACAGGCAGCAACAGTGCGGCACTGAGCATCACGTTGCTGATCAAGCCTAAAAAACCTTTATACATTGTGCGCATCGATACTCTCTTTTATCTGGGCTTAAAGGTGACGCTTTACTGATTAACCACAGTAAAGCGATTAACAAGCACTGTTACTTAATCACGCCGTGGTGG
Organism: Denitrificimonas caeni DSM 24390; assembly: GCF_000421765.1. Classification (GTDB taxonomy): domain Bacteria; phylum Pseudomonadota; class Gammaproteobacteria; order Pseudomonadales; family Pseudomonadaceae; genus Denitrificimonas; species Denitrificimonas caeni. The sequence goes on from NZ_ATXQ01000002.1 coordinate 95,060, forward strand.
TGGCGCAATCACTTCACGTGAACCATTGTGCGCTGCTGCGGATACCACGCCCGCCATTTCCATAGCCTCAACCATGCGTGCAGCACGGTTATAACCGACTTTAAATTTGCGCTGTACCGAAGAAATGGAAGCACGGCGCGTTTCCGTTACAAAGTTAACCGCTTCATCGTAAAGGGGATCATCTTCGTTGCTGCTGTCGCCATCACCGCCATCAAAACCGCTTCCAGTTTCTTCAACGCCCGCCAGAATCTCTTCGATGTAGTTGGGTGCGCCGCGCAGCTTCCATGCATCCACGACACGGTGTACTTCTTCGTCAGAAACGAAAGCGCCGTGCACACGAATCGGCAAACTGGTGCCAGGTGGTAAATACAACATGTCACCATGGCCTAACAGTTGCTCAGCGCCGCCTTGATCAAGAATGGTGCGTGAGTCAATTTTACTCGACACTTGGAAAGCAATACGGGTCGGAATATTGGCTTTAATCAAACCAGTAATCACATCCACCGATGGACGCTGAGTCGCAAGAATCAAGTGAATCCCTGCCGCTCGGGCTTTTTGCGCAATACGTGCAATCAGCTCTTCAACTTTCTTACCGACCACCATAATCATGTCGGCAAACTCATCGACCACCACGACAATGGTCGGTAACTTGCTTAAATGCGGTACTTCATCATCAATGTTTTCACGACGGAACAATGGGTCTTCTAATGGTGTACCGGCTTCTTGCGCGTCTTTAACTTTACGATTAAAACCCGCCAAGTTACGCACGCCCATCGCTGACATCAGCTTATAGCGACGTTCCATTTCTGCCACACACCAACGCAGCGCATTGGAGGCTTCTTTCATATCGGTGACGACTGGGCATAACAAATGCGGAATGCCTTCATAGATCGACAATTCAAGCATTTTCGGGTCAATCATAATCAAGCGTGCTTCTTCCGGTGTGGACTTAAACAACACCGATAGAATCATCGCGTTAACACCAACCGACTTACCTGAACCCGTGGTACCTGCTACCAGCAAGTGCGGCATTTTTGCCAAATCTGCAATCACTGGATGACCACCAATATCATGCCCCAACGCAATGGTGACGCAGGATTTAGCTTCATCAAAATCGGTCGTTTCTAGCACTTCGGAGAAGCGAACAATTTGCCGATCTTCGTTAGGAATCTCAATGCCCACTGTGGTTTTCCCTGGAATCACTTCCACCACTCGCACACTGATCATCGCTAAAGAACGGGCCAAGTCTTTGGCTAAGTTAGTAATGCGGCTGACTTTTACCCCTGGCGCCAAAAGTATTTCAAAGCGCGTGACCACAGGGCCTGGATGCACCGAGTCAACCTGCACTTCTACACCGAACTCTTTCAGCTTGATCTCTAACAAGCGCGACATGGCCTGCAGTGACTCTGCGGAATAACTTGGTTTTTTCTTTTCAGCTTTATCCAGCAAAGCTAATGGCGGCAAAGTACCTTCAATCGCGCTGTCGACAAACAGTGGTGCTTGTTTTTCTTTCTGCACACGTTTGCTCGGCGCAGGTGCTGCTTGCGCGGCACTCGGTGCGGCAATCACTGGTTCACGACGGCCTTCGCGGGCGCTGACATGTTGCGCCAAGGCTTCATCGCGTTTTAATACACGATCACGCACACGCGCTTGCTCGACCTTATCGGCACGCAAAGAGCCGGTGACTTGGCTGACTTGCTCATCAACTTCACGCAGTTTGAGTTTGGTTTGTTTGCGGGTTTGCGCGTTGTCCCAGACTTTCTGTACGAACGACTTCACTGCCTCAGCAGCCCGTAAAGTCAGCGCTCCCACACCTTCCATAACCTTAAACCAAGAAAAATTGGCATAGACCGTCAAGCCAAACAAGAAGCAGGCCAGCAATAACAGGGTTGCTCCTTCGATATTCAGCACAGCAGTTAAGGCTTCACCCAAGGTTTCGCCAAGGATATTAAAGTTCTTCGGAGTAATTTCAGGTAACGGAAAATGCACATGGGTCAGCGCAGCACCGGAACACAGCAATAAAATAAAACCAAATGCACGCAGTGCAAACAACCAGCCATTCCAAACCATTGGCTGGTAGCGGTTCTGGAAAACCAAAACTGTCTTAAGCATCAACACTAAAGGAAACAGCCAAGCAAAATAGCCCAACACGCTAAATAATACATCAGCAATCCAAGCACCAATCTGCCCACCGGCATTGTTGGCTGTGTCTTGCTGGCTGATGCTCTGCGTAAAGCCTGGGTCATTGACATCAAAGGTCAATAACACCATCCATAAATAAATACACAGCACGGCCAAGAGGATCAGCACGCCTTCTTTCAAGCGTAATTGAGCCTGTTCCTGCCAAGTATGTTTATCCGAGGTTTGAGTTTGTGTTGGGTTCTTCAAAAAAGCGTCCTGCACGGCCTTGCTACATTAAGGCTCATCAAAAAAATAGAATCACAAAAAACATTCAACAACGCGCCATTGTACGGATTTAAGCGGGTTATTTCATCTTTAGCCATTGAGACTGTGCTGCATTCGCTCTACGCATGAATTTTTCGTCAAATTAGCCTATCTTAATAGCAGATTAATTATGTACATTTTCGTTTATTAGCGCTCTGCTGCCCTATAAAGGTTTTTATGATTACTTGGCTCAATCGCGCCTCTCTAAAGTTTCCACCACTGCACAAAGCGCTACGCGAACCCAATGGTTTACTGGCAGCTGGCGGCGACTTATCCGCTGCGCGTTTAGTGGCAGCCTATCGCCATGGTTGCTTCCCTTGGTATCAGGATGGCCAGCCATTGCTCTGGTGGTCACCTGATCCGCGTACGGTCTTATTGCCGAATAATCTGCATATATCGCGCAGTTTACGCAAGGTTTTACGCAGCGATCTGTTTAGCGTGACCTTTGACCGCAACTTTACCGATGTGATCCATGCCTGCTCCGAACCACGCAAAGATGAAGATGGCACTTGGATTACCAGCGAGATGCAAGCCGCCTATTTTGCCCTGCATGCACAAGGGTACGCCCACTCGGTGGAAGTTTGGCAACAGGATCAATTGGTTGGCGGCTTGTACGGCATTGCTATTGGCCAGCTGTTTTTTGGCGAGTCAATGTTCAGTCGTACCAGTAACGCCTCTAAAGTCGGCTTTGTGACCTTGGTCAGCGCGCTCAAAGCAGCTGGCTTTGTGCTGATTGACTGTCAAATGCCAACCGCACACTTAATCAGTCTCGGCGCAGAAAGCATTCGCCGCAGCGAGTTCTCTGAATATTTAACTCAGCATTTAGACATAAATACCGACATGCAATGGCTCACGCCTGCGATTACTACGAGCACCCTTGCGCTATGAAAACCTTACAGCTCTATCTTGCCCAAGAGCACCCTTGCAGCTATTTAGAGCAGCGTAGCGCCGGTTCAATTTTTATTGACCCCGCCGAACCCGTCACCGCAGACTTATACAGCCAGCTTATTGCACAAGGCTTTCGCCGCAGCGCGACACATGTCTATCGCCCACACTGCATTGACTGCAACGCTTGCGTATCGGTACGTATTCCCGTGCACGCTTTTACTGCGTCAGCCGCTCAGCAGAAAATCATTCGCCGCAATCAAGACCTGACAGTGCAACTGGTTGGCACTGATTTTAGCCCTGAGCATTATGCGCTGTACCAACGCTACATTGAGCAACGTCATGCTGACGGCGACATGTACCCGCCGTCCATTGAGCAATTTCAAAGCTTTTTAACCTCTGATTTAGCTTTTGCACGCTTTTACGAGTTTCGTTTAAACGGGCAATTGCTCGCCGTGGCTGCGACTGACGTGCTGCCCACTGGTTTATCCGCGATGTATACGTTTTTTGATCCTGATGACAAGCGCCGCAGCCTTGGTCGCTATGCAATTTTATGGCAGATCCAAGAAAGCTTGCGACTGGACTTGCCCTATCTCTATCTGGGCTACTGGATTAAAGAATGCCAAAAGATGAGTTACAAAACTCAATACCAGCCCCTGGAAGGCTTTATTGATGAAGAATGGCAGCCGCTTCCTGCATAGATTGCTGAGCAAACAACGAGCAGGTCTCAGCTCATAATATTATTACCAATCGATATTTGGCCTTTTCTGACTTAATACGGCATAATACCCGCCGCTTTTGCCTGAATGTGTTTTAAGCGTCAGGTTTTTTATTGTATTTTGAGGATTTTACTGCATGTCGAAAGAAGACAGCTTCGAAATGGAAGGCACTGTCGTCGACACCCTGCCTAACACCATGTTCCGTGTGGAGTTAGAAAATGGGCACGTCGTTACTGCGCATATTTCTGGAAAAATGCGCAAAAACTATATTCGCATTTTAACCGGCGATAAAGTTCGCGTTGAAATCACGCCGTATGATTTAAGCAAAGGTCGCATCACTTACCGCGCCCGCTAACTCATACACTGCTGCGTAACAGACTTAAATACGGTACAAGCCCATTGCTTGTGCCGTTTTTTTGTTGATTTTTTTAGCCATTAATCATTAGCATTTAAAAAGGGCTTGAGCCTGACGTGTCCAGCGTCGACGCAAGCCCTTTTCTGTTTATTGCTGTAAATTCTCAGTCGGCATTGCCACTTGGCGCATCCAGTGCTGCCCGTATGTCCCTATACCACTGTTCGCGCACTTGTGGCTGATAACGACCGCTTTACAGCAGCGATCAACGCTAGGCATTGACCACTTTCAGCGTGTTTAAAAGCTCATATCGACCCGTGTCCACCAGGTACGACCTGACTCGTTAACACGCGTGGCGTTATCGGTGTAACCAAAGCCTGCGTTACCAGCTAGGTTTAAGTGCTCGCTGTAGTTTTTGTCAAACAGGTTGTCCACACCTGCACTGACTTTCCAGTTCTGACTTAAGCGGTAAGCACTGTTCAAAGAGAACACGCCAAAGCCTGAGCTTGGGCCAAAGTCTTTACCGACGACGTTGCCGCGGCCACGCTCACGATCATCTATACGGTTTTGTGCAGCTACCACGCGCCATAAGGCGGCACTACTGAAATCGCCTTGCTCATAACTCAAGCCAAAGCGTGCTTCCAAAGGTGGAATTTGCGGCATCGCACGACCATCAGAACTGTTCTTGCCATAGGCATACGCCAAGCTCAGATCAGCTTTCCAATGAGGTGCAAAACGGTGCGAGCCACCTAATTCAGCGCCCATAATCCGAGCATCGATATTATCAACTTCAGAAATAGTGTGATTCGGGTTCATGCCCGGCTTAAAACTGAACATGATGTAATCACGCACCTGCCCGACATAACCAGACGCCCACAATTCAGCAGCGCCTCGGCTGTACTGAATACCAAAATCCACTTGCGTGGTTTTTTCTGGATTGGTTGATGCGAAGGCAGTCGGGTTACCGACTTGGCTGGTGGCCGAAAAGAGCTCCCAGTAATCTGGCATACGCTGACTATGACCTAAACCAATGTAAGTCGTCGCTGGAATTGCCTGCATATCGTGCTCATAACGCACAAAACCACTGGGTAATGTTTCATTGCGCTCTTTATCAGCGGTTGGATTAGCTCGACAAGCCATACCCATCATATTACAGAGCTGAGCACGGGTATCGGTGGCTGAAGCGCGGTCGACACGTACGCCACTAATCAAACGCTCGCCATCGGCCACATTCCAGCTTAGCTCACTGAACAGACCATACTGCTTAAATTCAGCATCTTTGGCCCAAGCCATATTCTTGTAGCTATCGCCCGGCCCTTTGCGAGCACGGTGTTCATTTTTCTGCGCATCAACACCAGCGACCACTTCGACAGCATCCCACTGCCAAGTACCGCTGATTCGAGTACCCAAAGTACGGCGATCAACCGCACTGGCCATAGGCGAGCGCATGGGCATCATCACATCATTGGGATTTGGCGTACGCAGCTTGTAGTTGTCCATCACATGATCAGCGTAGTTGTAATACACCTGCGCTTCTAAGGCAGTCCACGTATCGGTCAAATTGGTTTGTTTAAAGCGCAAACCTAAACTTTCCCGATCAAACTGTGTGCCATCCATACCACGGCCTGCGTAACGCGATTCACCATCACCGGTACCTGCGGTCAGCTCCAACAAGGTATCGTCAGTTGGCGTCCAGCCTAAAATCAGGTCGGTATTCCACTTATTCCAACGTGACGGCACGCGATCGCCATTACCATCATTGTAGTCATGTGCCTTGGAAGCATTCGCTATCACCCGCGCATACCCTTCACGACTGCCCACCGCACCATCGATGCTGCGATCAAAACGACGATTAGAGCCGACTAGAACACTACTGTTTAAACGGTAATCGGGCTCTTCAAAGTTTTCCGGCTCGCGCTCAAACAAAACCGTCGCCGCTGATGCACCAGGCCCCCAAAGGACACTTTGCGGCCCTTTAATCACAGTCAACTTATCGTAAGTTTCAGGGCTGATATACGAGCTAGGCGAGTCCATACGACTGGGGCACGCACCGAGCATTTCACCGCCATTGGTCAGCAGTTTAATCCGCGAGCCAAACATCCCACGAAACACTGGATCACTGTTAACGCCACCGCTACGCACGGCAGAGAAACCTGGAATAGTTTTCAGATAATCGGCCGCATCGCTGGCCGGTACCGGCTGGCGTGGAATACGCGGATCAGTGACAACTTTAATCGGCGACTGCTGCGCCACACCGGTGATCACCATCGGCGCTAACTGTGCAGCCTCTTGCTCATCGGCAGCACTGGCTTGCAGCGGCACGCAGATTGCAAAGCCCAGCAGAGCGGCATGTGCCACCGCTAAGCCCTGCGACAACGGCTTCAACTTGAAAGCATTGTCTTGACGCGACGTAGCAACGCCTCGAATACGATTGGTATACATATTGGCATCCATCATTTATTTAAATTAAGTCACGGGCGTGTTACCCGCTTGATTTAAGTAAACAAATGGACCGGTGGTGCGCGCGGATGGCGCAGGCTGTGTACAGCGGGTAATGGTCTTGGTGGCGCAGGCAGTACAGCTAACCACTGCACTGGCGGCACCACAGGCAGCGCCAGCAATAGCGCTAACAGCAAAGGCGGGCTGACTGTTAATAAGTCACAGTAGCCACACATTTCTAAATTAGCCAACCATTGCGGGGTGCCAGCAGGCGCCGGTTGATGCCCCATGAGCGCGTGGTAATCAACAGCATGCTCGGCGTGCTCGCTTGCATGAACGGTCTCGGCAAGCGGCATATTAGAGTGCTGGTGATGCTCTGTATTTGACGCTAAGGGTAAATGCATTATCGCGGGCGTGGCCCGCTCGTGCAGAGAAGATGCAGAATGGACAACTGCTGCATCCATCTCGATTAATGCTTGAGTACCGGAAATAAGCGGGCCGACATGGATCATCAGCATGGCAAATAAGCCAAGCCAAATCGCTATGCCGTGATTACGCCCTCGCTGAATCAATCCCGATACTCCATTGTTTTCATCCATATCCGAGTAAAAACTATCGCTGATAAATGATCACATAAATCAGCGCAGAATTAGCGTGGCAGTCTGTCGCAGAAAAACTCAAAGCAACAAAAACCTAAAAAAACAAAAATAAAGCCAAAAAAACTCAATAAAAAACACCTAAAAGATGACTTCTACCAATTTAAAAACATTACTTGCAATAAAAAACCTGCAAACATAGATTTACTCCAGCCCACATGCAGTATCGCGCGCCCTATTGAGCAAATAACCACACAGAGTATGCGCTAAAGCCATGTTGTATTTCATTGACTTCGATTAAGGATCAACTTATGCCCATGTTGAGTAACCCAGCCACTAAATACCGCGCCTATCCTGTATTGAATTTACCGGATCGTACCTGGCCAAACAAAACCATCACCCATGCGCCCATTTGGTGCAGTTCGGATTTACGTGATGGTAACCAGTCGCTGATCGAGCCAATGAGCCCTGAAAAAAAACTGCGCTTCTTTAAAACCTTAGTGGCGGTTGGCGTGAAAGAAATTGAAGTGGCCTTCCCGTCTGCCTCGCAAACCGATTTCGACTTTGTGCGCTTGTTGATCGAAGACGGACATATTCCTGAGGACACCACGATTCAGGTGCTAACCCAAGCTCGTGAAGACTTGATTGCGCGCACTTTTGAATCATTAAAAGGCGCACCTAAAGCCATTGTCCACATGTACAACGCGGTTTCACCTGCGTTCCGTCGCATTGTCTTCAACCAAGACAAAGCCGGTGTAAAAGCCATCGCCGTGCATGCAGCACAATTGTTTCAAAAATACGCGGCCATGCAACCGGAAACCCAATGGACCTTTGAATATTCACCAGAAACCTTCAGCGCCACGGAAACTCCGTTTGCCGTTGAAGTGTGCAATGCGGTGTTGGATGTATGGCAACCCAACGCTGATAACAAAGTGATTTTGAATTTGCCTGCCACAGTCGAAGTTGCCACACCCAATGTCTATGCCGACCAAATTGAATGGTTTGCGCGCAATATTGATTACCGCGAGCACGTGATCATTAGCCTGCACACCCATAACGACCGAGGCACTGGCGTGGCTGCAAGCGAATTAGGCTTATTGGCCGGCGCTGATCGTGTTGAAGGTTGCTTGTTTGGCAATGGTGAGCGCACTGGTAACGTTGACTTAGTCACCTTAGCCTTAAATATGTACACCCATGGCGTTGATCCAAAGTTGGACTTTTCTGATATTGATGCGGTGCGTAAAGTTGTCGAAGAATGCAATCAACTGCCCGTACACCCGCGCCATCCCTATGCGGGAGACTTAGTGCATACTGCATTTTCCGGCTCGCACCAAGATGCCATTCGCAAAGGCTTTGCCCAACGCGACGTCGACGGTATTTGGGAAGTCCCTTACCTGCCCATTGATCCGGCTGACATTGGCCGCGACTACGAGGCAGTGATCCGCGTCAACAGCCAATCAGGTAAAGGCGGCGTCACTTATTTGCTGGAGCAGGAATACGGCATTCAATTGCCACGCCGTATGCAGATTGAGTTTAGCCAAGTGATTAAAGCGGAAACCGACCGCTCAGGCTTGGAAGTATCGGCTGCGCAAATTTACACCTTACTAGACAGCGAGTATTTGCAGGCCTTAAGCCCATACGCCCTGCAGAAGCATCGTTTACAAGAAGAAGACGGCATTTGCACATTAACCACGGAAGTCTCTGCTGACGGCGTGTTTAAAAGCTGGAGCGGTTGTGGCAATGGTCCACTGGAAGCCTTGGTGGCTAGTTTGCCTGTTGCCGTGGAGATCATGGATTACAACGAGCACGCAATTGGCAGCGGCAGTAATGCTAAAGCTGCAGCCTATATTGAGCTGCGCTTACCAGGCCAACGCCCAGTATTTGGTGTCGGTATTGATAGCAATATCACCACGGCTAGCATTCGTGCGTTCTTCAGCGCCCTAAACCGTGCCAGCGCTAATGCCACGAGCAATACTGAAGCGATGCGTAACAGCGCTTAACTGCTAACGCACAGTTCACAGGCAATAAAAAAGCCCCTATCCAGATCTCTGAGTAGGGGCTTTTTGCTTCAGCCGGCGCGCAGTCTAAGACTGCCGAGTACTGTTTAAGCTTGTACTTTTGCCGCTGCAGCTTTAACGATTTTTTCCAACTCGCCACTTTCATGCATCTCAGTGATGATATCGCAACCACCGACTAACTCGCCGTCTACCCATAACTGTGGGAAGGTCGGCCAGTTTGCATACGCAGGCAAGTTGGCACGGATGTCTGGATTTGCAAGAATATCAACATAAGCAAATTTTTCGCCACAGGCCATCAAAGCCTGGGTCGCACGCTGCGAGAAACCACACTGCGGCGCGTTTGGAGAACCTTTCATGTACAGCAAAATCGCGTTGTTTTCGATCTGCTCTTTAATCGTTTCGATGATATCCACAATCCACCTCGACACATATTTTAGTCATTACGCCCATTCATTGCTGGGCACCTGGCGCGTATTCTAGCCTAAAACCTAGCGTTACGCTCTGCTTTAGATTAACTCAAATCAAGCAATTGACTTTATCTAAGCCAATTCAGCGCGATTGCGCTATTTTCACAGCGAGCCAGCAGGCTCACCAAGTATGATTACTAGGCGCAGGCTTGCCAGCGTTTGCACAGAGCCCCCTTTACCTTATAAGATTCGGGGCTTATGTTATTTAGCCGTAGCGGTTTTACTGTTTTTTATGCCGCACTTGCATACCTCAGCATTCATCAAGGTTATAAAATATGAGCGTTAGACACTTCTTGTCACTAACGGATTGCTCTCCTACAGAATTACAGCTGATCATCCAGCGCGCCATTGAACTCAAGCGCCAGCGCCAAACCGGACAAGCGCAGGAAACTCTTAAAGGCCGCGTCTTGGGGATGATTTTTGAAAAAGCTTCAACGCGCACCCGCCTGTCTTTTGAAGCAGGCATGTTTCACCTAGGTGGTCATTCGATTTTTTTATCACCGCGTGACACCCAACTGGGCCGCGGTGAGCCACTGGCTGACTCATCCATTGTGATGTCGAGCATGCTTGACGCGGTGATGATCCGCACCTTTGCCCATGCCACTTTGACGGAGTTTGCTAAGCACGCAACGGTGCCAGTGATCAACGGTTTATCCGATGATTTACACCCTTGCCAGTTACTTGCTGACCTGCAAACCTTTACTGAGCTACGCGGTGCGATTCAAGGCAAAACCGCGGTGTGGATCGGTGATGGCAATAATATGTGCAACTCCTATATCGAAGCTGCGGTGCAGTTTGACTTTAACTTACGCATTGCTTGCCCTAAAGGCTATGAACCTGACCCGCAATTAGTGGCGTGTGCGGGTCAGCGTGTCAGTATTACTGATGATCCGCAGCAAGCGGTGCAAGGTGCTCACTTGATCAGCACTGATGTGTGGGCGTCGATGGGCCAAGAAGATCAAGCGCAAGCGCGCATGGCCGAGTTTCGTCCCTTCCAAGTCAGCAAAGAGCTACTCGACTTGGCTGCCGATGATGTACTGCTGATGCACTGTTTGCCTGCGCACCGTGGCGAGGAAGTCAGTTTGGATGTGCTCGATGATCCCCGTGCAGTGGTGTGGCAACAAGCTGAAAACCGTTTGCATGCGCAAAAAGCCTTGCTTGAGTTTTTAATCAATCCAGCGCTGTACCAACATGGATAAGAACGGGTTGTTATTAAGTCTCACTGATCTCAGTTGTGGCTATGCCGATCAACCGATAGTGCAGCAGTTAAATCTGCACCTTAATAGCGGTGACATTGGCTGCCTGCTCGGTCCTTCCGGCTGCGGCAAGACCACCACTCTGCGCGCTATTGCCGGCTTTGAACCTATTTTAAAAGGCTCAATCACTTTGGCTGGTGAGGTGATTTCACGACCGAAATTTACTTTAGCCCCAGAAAAACGCCGCATTGGTATGGTGTTCCAAGATTACGCACTGTTTCCCCATCTGAGTGTTGAGAAGAACATTGCCTTTGGCATTCGCAAACACCCCAATGTGGAGCGTATTACCCAAGAACTATTGGAATTGGTCAAGCTCGGCGATCTGGGTAAACGCTATCCCCATGAACTGTCCGGCGGTCAGCAACAACGCGTGGCTTTAGCCCGTGCCTTGGCCCCTGAACCGCGCTTGCTGTTGCTCGATGAACCTTTTTCTAACTTGGATGGCGAACTGCGCCGCCGTTTAAGCCAAGAAGTTCGCGACATCCTTAAACACCGTGGCACCAGTGCAATTTTGGTCACCCATGACCAAGAAGAAGCCTTTGCCATGAGCGATAGTATTGGTGTGTTTAATAAAGGCCGTCTCGAACAATGGGACTCACCTTTTAATCTCTACCACGAACCATTGACGCCCTTTGTTGCCAGCTTTGTCGGTCAAGGCTACTTTATTCGTGGGCAAATGCTCACCAATGACAGCGTACAAACTGAACTTGGCGTAATCCGCGGTAACCGTGCCTACAACTGGCCTGCGGGCAGCACTGTCGATGTATTACTGCGTCCAGATGACATTATCGACTCGCCAGAGAGCCCGCTCAGGGCCATCATTATTGGTAAAACCTTTTTAGGCGCAGCGACTCTGTATCGTTTAGAACTGCCGACTGGCAACCAATTAGAAGCGATTTTTACCAGCCATATTGATCACTTTCTTGGTGAGAATGTAGGCATTGAAGTCGCAGCCGATCACCTCGTGGCTTTTGCCACACCAGGTACGGTTGCCGCGCACAGCAGCTTACCGATGACCGGTGTGCGCCGTTACAGTTCGACCACATAATCCATCGAAATCCTAAGTTACAGCGGGCTCATGCAGCCGCTGTAACGGCCTGCTTAAAACGTCGATATCTGCACTCAGCCTCTTAAAACTGCACCCTTTTATCTCTCACAGTAAAGCCTCTGCTTAGCAGTCCGTCTAAGTACCCGCAATGTGTTGCAACAGCCTGATACAACAGCCCCTGCGTCATCACAATCATCGATCTAAATCACACTCAGCCACTCCAGCAGCGCCTGCAAAAACTCTTTTTATCGACTCTGCAGTGGCTCTTTGTGCGGCACGTCAACAAACCTAGCTTATCTTTGATGAATTGACCCGGGTCAATTTAAAACCCGCTTTCGTCACGTACCTTGCACTACATCTTGTGTCTACAGATATATATAAACACTACATAATGTATTTAGAGGTTTTCCATGCCGAGCTTAACCGCAGTACCCAGCACCCGCCAGCTTCGCAAACGCGATCAAAGTTATGCACCTTTTGATGCGCAAAAAATCCTGCACGCGATTACTGCAGCAGGACGCGCGACCAGCGAGTTTACTCCAGCAGCTGCCGCTCAGCTCTGCGAACAGGTACTGCACAGTTTATCGTCACACAACGCACTCAATGTTGAAGACATCCAAGACTGTGTCGAAACATCGTTAATGGCCGCTGGGCATTTCCGTACCGCACGCGCTTACATTGTGTACCGCGAACAACATGCTCGCTTGCGCCGTGATCGTACAAACTTGGTCGATGTTGCTTCCTCCATGAACGAGTACTTATCCCGTGAAGACTGGCGGGTGCGCGCCAATGCCAACCAAGGCTATTCACTGGGCGGTTTAATTCTTAACGTGTCCGGCAAAGTCACCGCCAACTACTGGCTCAATGAAGTGTACAGCCCCGAAATTGGTGAAGCGCACCGTGAAGCTGATTTGCATATTCATGACCTGGATATGCTCGCAGGTTATTGTGCTGGCTGGTCATTACGCACCTTACTCAACGAAGGCTTTAACGGTATCCCTGGCCGTGTTGAAGCCGGACCACCGAAACACCTATCCAGCGCGCTGGGGCAAATGGTCAACTTTCTTGGCACCTTGCAAAACGAATGGGCCGGTGCGCAAGCCTTTAGCTCCTTTGATACCTACCTTGCGCCCTTTATTCGCAAAGATCAGCTCAGCTACGCGCAGGTGCGCCAAGACATTCAAGAGTTTATTTATAACCTCAACGTGCCTTCACGCTGGGGCACGCAAACACCTTTTACTAACCTGACCTTTGACTGGGTCTGCCCAGACGATTTACGCGAGCAAATCCCCTACATCGGCGGCGTAGAAATGCCTTTCGCCTATGGTGATCTGCAAGAAGAAATGGAGATGATCAACCAAGCCTACATCGAAGTGATGCAGGCCGGTGATGGCTTAGGCCGCGTTTTCACCTTCCCAATCCCAACCTACAACATCACCCATGACTTCCCTTGGGACAGCGAGAACGCCAACCGCTTATTTGCAATGACTGCGCGCTATGGCTTGCCTTACTTCCAAAACTTCCTCAACTCGGAACTGGAGCCCAACCAAGTCCGTTCGATGTGCTGCCGTTTGCAGTTGGACGTGCGTGAACTGCTCAAACGTGGTGGTGGTTTGTTTGGTTCGGCGGAACAAACCGGCTCACTGGGCGTAGTCACCATCAACTGTGCACGCTTAGGTTATCTGTATAAAAACAACCCCATTGGTCTGTATCGCCGTCTCGATAATCTATTGGAAATGGCCAAAGACAGCTTGGAAGTGAAGCGCAAGGTGATCCAGCACCACATGGACGCTGGACTTTACCCCTACAGCAAGCGCTATCTAGGTACGCTGCGTAACCATTTCTCCACCATTGGCGTGAATGGCCTGCATGAAATGCTGCGCAATTACACTGGCGATACCGAGGGCATGCACACCGCTAACGGACGCACAATGGCGCTGGAGATGCTCGACCATGTGCGTGAGCGCTTAGTGGCGTTTCAAGAAGAAACCGGCAACCTCTACAATCTGGAAGCCACACCTGCAGAAGGCACCACCTACCGTTTTGCTAAAGAAGACCAAAAACGTTTTGCCGATATTCTGCAGGCCGGCAGCTTCGATGCGCCCTACTACACCAACTCATCGCAGTTGCCCGTGGGCTTTACCGATGATGCTTTTGAAGCCTTGGAGTTGCAGGACGAACTGCAATGCAAATACACCGGCGGCACAGTGCTGCATCTGTATATGTCAGAGCAAATTTCCTCTACCGAAGCCTGTAAAAAACTTGTGCGCAATGCCTTGGGACGCTTTCGTCTGCCTTATCTAACCATTACCCCAACCTTCTCCATCTGCCCAGTGCACGGTTATTTATCCGGTGAACATGAGTTCTGCCCGAAATGTGACGAAGCGCTGCTGCAAGAACAGCAACGTGCTCAACATCTCAAGGCCGTCCATTAAGACCCCTTGAGCAAGCCAACGCGCCACTTATATAGCAGCGCGTTGATCCGATGCCCTGCATCAAACTAAAAGGAAAGACCTATGCAAACTGTAAATCAACTGCCGCAAGAACAACGTCAACGCTGTGAAGTCTGGACCCGAGTGATGGGCTACCATCGTCCAGTTAGCGCTTTCAATCTAGGCAAGCAATCTGAACACCGTGAGCGCATGCATTTTAATGAGCAGTCAACCCAGCGTCAGTCTGCGTAATGATGGCTGAGCGACTTAGAGTTGGGGGCTTCGTGCCCCTGACCACTTTAGACTTCCCAAACCATCTGTCCTGCGTGGTATTTTGCCAAGGCTGTGCATGGCGCTGTCGCTATTGCCATAACCCCGACTTAATTCCACCCCGTGCGCAGCAGATGCACAGCTGGGACTCTATTTTAGAGTTTTTGCAACGCCGCCAAGGCTTGCTTGAAGCTGTGGTGTTTAGCGGTGGTGAAGCCACTTTGCAATACGGCCTCAAAGCTGCGATGCAGGAGGTCAAAAAACTGGGCTTTAAAGTCGGCTTACATAGCGCAGGGATTAACCCTAAAGCACTGCAACGAGTGCTGCCTTATTGCGACTGGGTCGGCTTTGATATTAAAGCCTTAGAGGAAGACACCCCGTTGATTACTGGCGTATCCGGCAGCGGCCAAGCCAACTGGCAGTGCTTAGAATTACTGCTGGCCAGTGGCGTTAAGTATGAGTGCCGCACTACCGTGCATTGGGATTTGATTGACCCACAGCGCTTACTGGAACTGGCGCGTCGTTTAAGCGCTGCCGGAGTGGCGCACTTTGTCGTGCAACATGTGCGCACGCAAAGCATGCTGGATGGACAACTGGCAGAGCGCAGCGCTAATTTAGGCACAGCAGCGCTGTGGCAAGAAATCAGCACACTGTTCAGCACATTCGAGCGCCGCAATGACTAACTCAGACGCTTAAGAGCAATAAAAGGCTAGTGCCGCGCTAGGCAAAAGGCGCGAGCAAACTGCTAATACTCGGAATATGAATATTGCGGCCTCGCATCTCAATTAAACCGTCTTGATTTAAGCGCGCCATAATTCTCGACAAAGTTTCTGGCTGCATGGATAAGCGCGCAGCAATCAAACGTTTAGGTAATGGCAACTCAATATCTACGGTTTCTTGCGCACGATCTTCCAGTTGCTGAATCAGATACAAAGCAAAACGCTGAGTGGCATTTTGTAAGGTCAAGGTTTCTAGCTCGCCCAAACGCTGATGTAAACGCATGCTCATGTGCCCAAGCAAGTGCAAACAGGCTTGCGGGTTTTCTTGCAGCAATGTCAGCATCAAACGATTAGGAAAGCTGATCAACTGAACAGCTTCTAAGGTTTCCGCGCACACTGGATATTCTGAACGCTGCATAAACATCACAGCCTCAGCAAAGGTTTGCCCGGCCTGAATGATCTCGACCACTTTCTCTTGACCATCAGCAGAAATCCGATAGAGCTTAACCCGGCCCTTTAACACTAAGAAAAAGCGCTCAGCCGGCTGACCTTGGCGAATTAATAACTCACCCGACTGGCATTGTTGCTCATGACTTTGGCTAATCAAGCGCTCTTGATTTTCAGCGCTCAAGTGTTTGAAAAATGGATGCTGTAAAATGCTAGCGACAACAGGATGAGTAAAAAGCATGCGTTGCTCCTGAGGAAACAATCCGTTAAACCTGCAAACACAATAACAAGCCTTGTGTTGATCGAGGTCTGGCTGTGCATACCTTAATGCCTTACGCGCGCGGCTTCACTGCTCTTTGTGGGTTTCCCTGGCTTTTCTTGATTTACAACAAGAAGCGCTCAGAGCAATAAAAGATCAATGACCAAGACTGGCAATCTCGGCAAACTGCCCGTAGGTTAAAGCTAGCAAGTCATCTGCGCTTAACTCAACTTCCAAGCCGCGGCGCCCCGCACTGACATAAATAGTGGCATGCTCAGCAGCACTGCGATCAACAAAAGTGCGTAAGGCTTTTTTCTGCGCCAGCGGACTGATGCCACCCACCAAATAACCACTGCTGCGTTGCGCCCGCTGCGGGTCAGCCATCTCAACTTTTTTGACCTTCGCCGCTGTCGCCAAGGCTTTTAAATTTAGCTGTGCATTTACCGCAACCAAAGCCACCAATAACTCTGCATTCTCAGTACTAACCAACAACGTTTTGTAAACGCGCCCTGCAACTAAACCTAATTGCTCAGCCGCTTCTAAACCATAGGAGGCTGTTCGCGGGTCATGGCTGTAACTGTGCACAGCGTGGTTGATGCGCATTTTTTTTACTAAATCGATAGCAGGAGTCATACACAGCCCTATTGGAAATTTGATGACGTTATTTTAAGTCATTAAGTCAGTTATCTCAGACAATAATTTACATTTAAACACATAGTTTTTCTCTGTAAAAATAGACCAATCACTTACCAACATACAACAATGTATGTATATTACTCAGCTGAATGAAAACGCACTGCTTTTACCTCTAAAGCAGTGCATAATTAGGCACCGACTGCATTCGTATTTGCGTGCGTTTAATGTGCAGTGCTAAAAAGATGCTAATTAGGAAAAATTTATGACCCGCCTCTCATCGCGCACTACTACTGCTGCTTCCCTTACTCTTGCTTGTGCATTACTGATTAGCGCTTGTGAGCAGAAAACAGAGCAAGCCAGTCAACAGCAGCCTGCCCCCAAAGTAGGTATCGTCACGCTGTCATCTCAATCTTACACGCTAACCAGCGAGTTACCTGGACGCACAGCAGCCTACCGTATTGCCGAAGTTCGCCCACAAGTAAACGGGATTTTGCAAAAACGCTTATTCAAAGAAGGCAGCGACGTTAAGGCCAATCAACAGCTGTATCAAATTGATCCGGCCTTGTATGAGGCCAACTTAAAAAGTGCGCAAGCCAGCTTGCTCGCCTCTCGTTCTTTAGCCGAGCGCTATAAAATTCTGGTCGAAGAACGCGCAGTCAGCCGCCAACAATTCGATGATGCACAAGCCACTCGCTTACAGGCTGAAGCAGCACTTGAGCGCGCTAAAATCGAACAACGTTACACCCGCGTTCTGGCGCCGATCTCTGGTCGTATTGGTCGCTCTACGGTCAGCGAAGGAGCTCTGGTCACGAATGGCCAAGCTCAAGAACTTGCAGTCATTCAACAACTTGATCCTATTTATGTTGATGTCACCCAGTCCGCTAACGACTTACTGCGTTTACGCCGTGAACTGGCCAGTGGCCAACTGGAAAAAGCCAGCGAGAATGCGGCTCAAGTTACTCTGAAGCTACAAGACAACAGCGAATACTCACACAAAGGCACACTAGAGTTCTCCGAAGTGTCCGTGGACGCCAGCACCGGCTCAGTCACCTTGCGTGCGGTTTTCCCAAACCCTGATGGCTTGCTACTGCCAGGCATGTTTGTTTATGCCAACTTAATCAGCGGCGTGCAAAGCCAAGCTATTCTAGCGCCACAACAAGGCATCACCCGTAACCCCAAAGGTGAGGCAATGGCGATGGTGCTCGACGCTGACAATAAAGTTGAAGTGCGCATGCTAAAAGCGGAACGTACCTCAGGCAATTACTGGTTAGTCAACGAAGGCTTACAAGCAGGTGATCGCTTAATCACTGAGGGACTACAGTTTGTTCGCCCAGGTGCCACTGTCGATCCGTATCCTGCTGGCAATGTTTCTGCAGCAAATACATCTTCTGAAAAAACTGCACCGCAAGCTCAATAAGGGAATCTTTTCATGTCGAATTTCTTCATCGACCGCCCCATCTTTGCTTGGGTACTTGCCCTGGTAATTATGTTGATTGGCGGACTGGCGATTCTTAAATTGCCAGTCAATCAATACCCAAGTATTGCTCCACCTGCAGTAGGCATCTCTGTAAGCTACCCAGGTGCTTCAGCACAAACAGTGCAAGACACCGTGGTTCAGGTGATCGAGCAAAAAATGAATGGTATTGACGGCTTGCGCTATATTTCCTCGGAAAGTAACTCCGACGGCAGCATGAGCATTACCATTACTTTTGAGCAGGATGTCGACCCAGATATCGCGCAAGTTCAGGTGCAGAACAAGCTGCAACTGGCCACTCCGCTACTCCCACAAGAAGTGCAGCAGCAAGGTATTCGCGTCACTAAGTCAGCCAAAAACTTCTTAATGGTTGTCGGGATTATTTCTGAAGACGGCAGCATGAACAGGTATGACCTGGCTGACTACACCGTTTCTAATATCCAAGACCCGATCTCACGTACCCAAGGTGTCGGTGACTTCCAGATTTTCGGTGCTCAATACGCGATGCGTATTTGGCTGGATCCAATCAAACTGACCAACTTTGCGATGACGCCGATCGATGTAGCGACGGCAATTCGCGCGCAAAACGTACAAGTGTCTTCTGGTCAACTGGGTGGTCTACCCGCATCGCCAAACCAGCAACTGACCGCCACCATTATTGGTAAGACCCGTTTCGAAACGCCTGAGCAATTTGAAAACATCTTGCTCAAAGTTAATCAAGATGGCTCACAAGTCCGCCTGAAAGATGTGGCGCGTGTTGAGCTGGGCGGTGAAAACTACAGCATTAACGCTGAATATAACGGTAAAGCGGCAACAGGGATTGGTATCAAGTTGGCTACCGGTGCCAACGCCCTTGATACCGCTCGCGCCGTGCGTGCAACCCTCGCCGAACTCGAGCCTTTCTTTCCGCAAGGAATGAAAATTGTTTATCCATACGACACTACACCGGTGATCTCTGCTTCGATTGAAGGGGTTATTTATACTCTTATCGAAGCCTTTATCCTTGTGTTCTTGGTCATGTATCTGTTTATGCAGAACCTGCGCGTAACCTTAATTCCCGCTTTGGCTGTGCCAGTGGTTATTCTCGGTACCTTCGGCGTATTGGCTGCGTTTGGTTACAGCATCAACACCCTGACGATGTTCGCTATGGTCTTGGCCATCGGACTGCTGGTGGATGACGCCATTGTTGTCGTGGAAAACGTTGAACGCGTAATGGAAGAAGAAGGTTTGTCACCGCTGGAAGCTACGCGTAAATCCATGGGACAGATTCAAGGCGCGCTGGTCGGTATTGGTCTGGTGTTGTCGGCGGTATTTATTCCGATGGCCTTCTTTGAAGGCTCAACTGGTGCGATTTATCAGCAGTTCTCGGTAACTATTGTTTCTGCGATGGTGCTTTCAGTACTGGTAGCATTGATTTTTACTCCCGCATTGTGCGCCACCATGCTTAAGCCGATTAAGAAAGGTGGCAACATCGAAAAGCGCGGTTTCTTCGGTTGGTTTAACCGCAGCTTCCAACGCGGCGTGAACAAGTATGAGAAAGGTGTTGCCGCAATGATTCGCCGCAAAACACCTTATCTGCTGATGTATGTGGTCATTATCGCCATCATGGGCTGGATGTTCACCATGATCCCATCTTCGTTCTTACCCGAAGAAGATCAAGGTGTACTCTTTGCTCAAGTACAAACACCTGCCGGTTCCACTGCTGAACGCACCTATGATGTCGTCAGTAAAATGCGTGATTACCTGCTGACTGAAGAATCCGATACGGTGCGCTCAGTGTTTGCCATCACAGGCTTTAACTTTGCCGGTCGTGGACAAAACTCAGGTATGGCGTTTATTGGTCTGAAGCCTTGGGAAGAGCGCACCCTTGAGCACCAAAGTGTGTTCTCGCTAGCACAGCGTGCGCAGATGCGTTTCTTCTCCTTCCGTGATGCCATGGTGTTTGCTTTTGCACCACCAGCAGTGATGGAACTGGGTAACGCCACTGGCTTTAATATGTTCTTACAAGACCGCGCCGGCGTAGGTCATGAAATATTAAGCGAAGCACGTGATACGTTTGTGCAACTGGCAAACGAAGACCCTCGTTTAACCCAAGTGCGTGCCAACGGCCTGCGTGATGAGCCGCAATATAAGCTGATCATTGATGATGAGAAAGCCAGCTCTATGGGCTTATCACTCGATGCTATCAACCAAACGCTATCAGCGGCTTGGGGTAGTAGCTATGTGAATGACTTTATTGATCGGGGTCGAGTGAAAAAAGTCTTTATGCAAGCCGAAGCCGATGCACGGATGAATCCTGAAGATCTGGCGAAATGGTATGTGCGCAATGATAAAGGCGAGATGATCCCCTTTAATAGCTTTGCCAGCGGCGAGTGGACCTACGGCTCACCGAAACTGTCACGCTACAATGGTGTACCTGCCATGGAGATTCTCGGTAGCGCAGCACCGGGTTATAGTTCCGGTGATGCAATGCTTGCAGTTGAGGAGATTTCTAAGAAACTGCCCACTGGCGTAGGTATGGCATGGACCGGTTTATCCTACGAGGAACGGCTGTCTGGTGACCAGGCTCCTGCTTTGTATGCTCTATCGTTACTGGTCGTATTCCTTTGCTTAGCGGCAATGTATGAGAGCTGGTCTGTGCCCTTCTCTGTAATGTTGGTTGTACCACTGGGTATTCTAGGTGCGCTACTGGCCACTTACGGACGCGGCTTATCCAATGACGTGTACTTCCAAATTGGCTTACTGACCACCATTGGCTTGTCAGCACGTAACGCTATTTTGATTGTGGAGTTTGCCAAGTCGTTACATGAAGAAGGCATGAGCTTGGCTGCTGCTGCAGTCGAAGCCAGCCGTATTCGTTTGCGACCAATCATTATGACCTCGCTGGCCTTTATCCTTGGTGTGACACCTCTGGCTATCTCTACCGGTGCCGGAGCGGGCAGTAAGCATGCCATTGGTACAGGTGTCATTGGCGGTATGTTAACGGCAATGGTACTGGCCATCTTCTTTGTGCCTATGTTCTATGTCGCGGTCAGCGCTCTGTTTAAAACAGCTGAAGACAAAAAGGAGGACGCGCAATGAAGCGTACTGCCCTAGCCGTTGCGTTATTAACAGCTTTGTCTGGCTGTTCATTAATCCCGAACTACCAGCAGCCTGAAGCTCCAGTTGCAGAACAATGGAGTGATGTGCAGAATCAACAAGGCGGCGCAGAGCTGCCTGATTGGCGCGAGTTTTTCCAAGATCCGGCTCTTCAGCAGCTGATTGAAACCGCTCTTGAAAACAACCGTGACATGCGCATTGCTGCACTGAATGTTGAAGCATTTCGTGCGCAATACCGTATTCAGCGTAGTGCGCTGTTCCCTGCAATTGATGCAAGCGGCGGTGCCAATCGTCAGCGTATTCCAGGCAATATGAGCCCAACGGGCGATTCCACCATTAACAGTCAATATTCTGCGGCATTAGGAATAACGGCGTGGGAAGTAGACCTTTTTGGCCGCTTAAACAGCCTGCGTGAGCAAGCTTTGGCCAGTTATTTCGCTAGCGAGCAAGCGCAGCGCAGCACCCAACTCAGTCTGATTAGCAGCGTGGCAACGGCTTGGCTTACCCTGCAAGCAGACCAAGAAACACTCAAGTTGGTACGCGAGACGTTAAGCACCTATGAGGAGAGCTTGCGACTGGTCGAGCGCAGTTACGATGCTGGAGTCGCCTCTTCCTTAGAGCTACAACAAGCACGTACTTCTGCTAACAGTGCTCGCGTCAGCCTAGCGCAGTTTGAACGCCAAAGCGTGCAAAGCCGCAATGCACTGAACTTGCTTTTAGGTGGTAACACTCCTGCTGATTTGGCCACGCCAGTGCCTTTAAAACAGTTTGAGTTTGCTGAAGTTCCAGTTGGCTTACCGGCTGACCTATTACAGCGTCGTCCAGATATTCTGCAAGCAGAATTCAATCTGAAAGCCGCTAATGCCAATATTGGTGCAGCACGCGCAGCATTCTTCCCAAGCATCAGTCTGACTGCTACTGCAGGCAGCTTAAGCCCTGATTTATCAGGACTATTTGATGGTGGCAGTGGTTCTTGGCTGTTTCAACCGAGCATTAATATCCCAATTTTTAATGCCGGACGTTTACGCGCCAACTTGGATTACAGCAAAATCCAAAAAGATATCAATGTCGCACGCTACGAGAAAACCATTCAAACCGCGTTCCAGGAAGTGGCGGATGGTTTAATTGAGCGCACAACCTATACGCAGCAGTTAGCCGCGCACGATGCATTGGTTAAATCCAGTGAAGAGTATTACGCTCTGGCTGACCGTCGCTACCGTGAAGGCATTGATAATCAGCTGACATTGTTGGATGCCCAGCGTTTATTGTTTGATGCGCAACAAGCGCGTATTCAGACACAATTTGCGCAATTGGCTAGCGAGATCAAGCTGTATAAAGCTTTAGGTGGCGGCTATACCCAAGACAACACGCAAGCGTTGTAAAGCCACAGCGATGCACTGCAAGGCAGTGCATACTTAAAAACGGGCGACTCTGCATAAACAGGTCGCCCGTTTTTTATTCTATTCAACTACTGCCGATATTGATCTAGGTGAACCGTACTGCACTGTAACTGTTTACCCGTCGATGAACCCATCCAGGGTTCAACTCCGACGCTTTGCCATCCATGGCTACGCTCCTCACAGCAACAGCGCAGCACTCATCAACTATCAATCACCACGCTTAGGCGACAGCAGTTCAATCTTGTAACCGTCTGGATCTTCAACAAAAGCCAAAATACTTGAACCATGCATCATCGGTCCTGGCTCGCGAGTGATCTTGCCGCCACGCGCACGAATATCTTCACAGGCTTTGTAAACATCCTCCACTTCTAAAGCGATATGCCCATAACCATCACCCAAATCGTATTTTTCCACGCCCCAGTTGTGCGTCAATTCAATCACGCTATTGCTGGCCTCATCGCCATAACCCACAAAAGCCAAGGTAAATTTACCGTCTGGATAATCACGACGACGTAACAGTTGCATGCCCAACACTTCAGTGTAAAAAGCAATCGAAGCATCAAGATCGCCAACCCGTAGCATGGTGTGTAAAAGTCTCATCTAAATACCCTCTTTAGCGTCACTCAGTGACATCAACAAAGTTTTCAGCCTAGCAGCCGACGGGCTATTTTACCCATGAATCTCACAGCATAACACTCAAGAAACCCCAGTACCGCGCAGGCTCAATCTCTTTAATTTTTTGTTAGGTATGCAACTAAGGAGAAAGATCATTTGATTCCTGCTAACGCATTATCCTGTACGATTGAAAAAAATGGCGTTAGCGGTGATTGTGTGGCTTATTCAGAGCCTACTCAAAGCCAATCTCAGCACCTAGATCAATCAGCGAAATTAAAATTGCAAGCTAAAGCCCCTTAGCTGAATTGTTATCGGTCACTCATGAGGGAAACCATGTCTGCTGCCAAAACTCTTTTACTCACGTTGTTTTTGCTTACGACTGTAGGTTCTGTGCAAGCTAAGGAACTCATCTTCCTTAACTGGCCAGATTACATGGATCCAGAAATCATTTTGGAGTTCAAACAACGGACTGGCATTACAGTCAAACAAAGCTATTTCGACTCCGATACCACCCGCGACGAACTACTACTCGAGACCGAGGCGAAAGGCTTCGATATCGCTTTAATGAATGCAGCTTCAATGAAAATCCTCGCCAATCGTGGTTGGCTGGATCCACTTGATGAGCAGAGCATTCCTAACCTAAAGCACATTGACCCTTACTGGCGCAGTGAACCGCAAGACAATAAAACTTTTGGTGCGCCCTACTTCTGGGGCACGATTGGTATTGTTTATCGCAAAGATCTCGTGCCCTCGACGGTCTCCAGTTGGATGGACCTGTTACAGCCGACGCCAGCGCTGCATGGCAAAATAAGTATGATTGGTGATAGCGCCGATCTAATTGGCATCGCGCTTAAAGCTCTAGGCTATTCGCTCAATAGCATCGATGAAAAAGAGCTCAAAGATGCTGAGGCTCTTCTGCGCGCGCAGGCGCCAGCAGTCAAAACATACCGCTATCTTTCGCTGAACGATGACTCAGCTCTATTAACCGGCCAGATTGTTATGAGCATGATGTACAACGGTGACGCCCTTATGCTGAAAAAGCACAATGAAAATATCGCTTTTGTCCTTCCCAAGGAAGGCGGCAATATTTGGACCGACTTTTTAAGCGTGCTCAGTTCTTCACCAAGAAAAGCAGAAGCTAAACAGTTCATCAACTTCCTTAACGAACCAGAAATAGCAGCGCGACAAGCCATGTATGTCCACTATGCGACACCGAATCTGGCGGCGCAAAAGTTACTGCCGCAAGATTTTAAAGATAATCCCATTATTTATCCGAGCCAAGAGTCTCTTGAAAACTCAGAGGCGTACCTACGTTTACCTGCTCGAGCACAAAAGAACCGTGCCGCAATTTTCTCTCGCATCGTCTACTGAGTAACAGGTTTTTATTGCTTACTGAGGTAGACTGACTGACAAAAGGACTTCACGGCACCACCAAAGCTTGATTAGCCGCTGCTGTTGCTACAGAGCCGACCGTCTGAGTAAGAATAGACCGTACTCTATACTCGCTTGGAAACTTATTTGATTGCTCTATGAGCTGATACTTTCTAGTAAGCAAAGCTCCACTCACACATTTAAGTTTCAGTCTTTTTTATTAGCAAGCTCTGGTGTCGTCACTATGGATAAATACAAAACCGCCATACACACCTGCAAAGTCTTCTGTAGAGCACTGACTCTAGTTCTCATTATTCAACCCGTGCAAGCCGTTCAGAGCAGCGAACTAACATTCCTCAATTGGTCAGATTATATCGATCCACTGATTCTAGATGAGTTCAAGCAGCGCACTGGCATCACCGTCAAACAAATCTATTTCGAATCTGATGCAGATCGTGATGAGATTCTGGTGGAAACCGAAGCTAAAGGTTTCGACATGGTTCTTATTGATGGCATCTCGATTCGGATTTTAGCGAATCGCGGCTGGCTCGAACCGCTCAATGAGCAGGACATTCCTAATCTAAAACATATTGATCCACGCTGGCGTAATGCTCACGAAGAAGCCAAGGTTTATGCTGTGCCCTATTTCTGGGGCACCATTGGCATTGCCTATCGTAAGGACTTGGTGTCTTCTCCGGTTTCAAGCTGGATGGATTTGTTACAACCAGCCGCACAACTGCATGGCAAAGTGGCGATGTTTAGCGATACTCGAGACCTCCTCGGCGTTGGCCTTAAGGCTCTAGGCTATTCACTGAACAGCACCAACACTCAAGAACTCAAGGAAGCGGAAGCCTTACTGCAAACTCAAGCACCAGCCGTTACAACTTACAAATATGTTTCACGTGATGAGCACTCAGCCCTCGTGGCAGGTCAAGTTGCTATTGCTATGATGTACAACAGCTATGCTCTGATGGTGCAAAAGCATCACAGCGAGATTGCTTTTGTGTTGCCTGAAGAGGGCAGTAATATTTGGGTTGATTACATCAGTATTCTTAGCTCATCGAGCAATAAGGCTGGCGCTAAACAATTCCTCAACTTTCTCAACGAACCAGAGATCGCAGCGCAGCTCGCAGAGTTTGTCTATAGCGCCACGCCCAACCTAGCAGCGGAAGCGCTCCTACCTGTTGAGTTCAAAAACAATGTAGCGATCTACCCGAGCCAAGCAGCTCTGCAAAAATCGGAAATCAATCAGCGTCTGCCAGCTCAGGCGCAGAAACTTCGCGCCGCGATTTTTTCGCGCCTCGTTAACTGAGTCTAATTTACCCATATGCGTTTACACTCCAAGGTTCTATTAGTCGTCGTACCCCTAGCGGTGATTCCGCTACTGATCTTAGGCTGGCTGGCCTATGATCAACTGCGCTCAACGGCAATAGAGCGCAGTTCGAGCCAAATGACCACGCTCATGGATCAAATGACGCGTAACTTTCAGATGCACCAGGATGTTGCTAAAGCTAACGTCAAACTATTCTCCAATGCCTCACTGGTGCGCGCCTACGCACTGACCAAAGACGAAGAAGAACGTTATGTATTAATGTTGCCTTCCCTGCTAAAGCTGTTTACCAGTTATTTGCGCGCTTACCCTGACTACAATGATATCCGTTTCTTGTTACCCAATGGCTATGAGGACGCTCGTAGATCTTTACTGCCAATCGCCAATATCAGTGAGAATGAAGCGGGAACACCTTTCTTCAAAGCGCTCAGGCAGTTCAAAGGCGAAACGATGACCTACGTTTCAACGCCACCTGACAGCGAGACAGCCGCATTGCAGTTCGCTCAGCCGATCAAACTGATCGATCTGACCACTCAAGATCCACTTAATAGCACACCAACCTTGCGTGGCTACCTCGTAGTGACTATGCAACTGGATTTTATGGCAGAACAGGTAGCCTCCAGTCGTATTGGCAACAGCGGCTATACGCAGATTGTTAATAAAGACGGTAAGATTTTGATTCACCCAGATCCTGCGCAGGTGGGTCAGCTGATACCTGCAGCGCTGCTAAGCAAAGCTTTAGCAAGCAAAGAGAGCAAACATCTCGTACCTGCACCCTATTTAGAATCTAGCAGCCTGTTCTCAGCTCGCTACTTACACGACGATCTGCTGTTGATTGGTGTATTACCGGAGGCAGAGCTACTCAAAGAAAGCCAGCGTCTTGGCGTGGTTGTCGCTTGGATCGTTCTAGGGACTATCGTCCTTATGATTATCGCGATGCTGATCGCCATCAGCTCCCTGATGATTCAGCCCTTGAGACAATTGATCATTGCGGTTGGCGAAATCGGCCGTGGCAATCTGATGCCTGAAATCTCGTTATCGTCAAAGGATGAACTGGGTCAATTGGCTCTGAGCTTTCAGGAAATGGCCGGTAACTTAGAAAAATCACGCCTCAAGATCGAGCGACTGGCGTATCACGACAGCCTGACTGGTTTGCCCAACCGCTTCCAAGCGCATGAAGCATTGCAGCACATGATCTCTCACGCCCGCCGCGAGAATGGCAAGATGGCGGTGTTGTTTCTCGATCTGGATAACTTCAAACGAGTCAACGACACCCTTGGCCATCAAGTCGGCGACCAGTTGCTGAAGGAAATGGCCGTCCGTCTCACCTCTGTATTGCGCGCTGAAGATTTTATTCATCACGAATCTTCAAGCAGCCCTGAGCTTCTGGCACGCCTTGGCGGCGATGAGTTCGTTATTTTGCTACCCAAAATTGATAGTTCGCTCGATGCTGCCAGAGTGTGCTCAAGAATTCTTGAAATGATGAAAATTCCCTTTCATTTCGATGATAAAGAAATCTATAGCGGCAGTAGCATTGGTATCTCGCTGTTCCCTGATGACGGTACAAAAGTTGATGATCTGATCAAACGCGCCGATGCCGCGATGTATCAAGCCAAAGAGCAAGGCCGTAATAACTTCCAGTTTTACTCTGCGTCCTACAATCTTGCCGCCTTTGAACATATTTCTCTCGAAGGCAGGCTCAGACGCGCGTTAAAAAACAACGAGCTAGAGTTGTATTACCAACCACTTATTCAGACCACCACAGGCCATATTGTTGGCCTTGAGGCATTGTTGCGCTGGAATGATCCAGTAGAAGGCATTATTTCTCCTGAGAGATTTATTCCGATTGCCGAAGACAGTGGCTTAATTTTGCCGATTGGCGAATGGGTTCTGCGCGAGGCTGGACGACAAATAGGCGTTTGGCACACTGTTGGCCTCACTGACGCCAGCGTCTCGGTTAACGTCTCGGCGATCCAGTTACAGCGGCAAGACTTGCTCACGATTGTTGATCAAGTGCTTTCTGACAATGGGCTCCAGCCTTGGCAACTGGAACTGGAAATTACCGAAACCGCGATCATGAAGATCAAGCCAGAAGTCATCAGAGATCTGGATGCGATGCGCAAGAAGGGTGTGACAATTTCATTGGATGATTTTGGTACCGGCTATTCATCTTTGAGTGTTTTACAGGAATTGCCCATCGGCAAGCTCAAAGTCGATAAAAGCTTCGTGCAAGATATGCTGGTTGATCCAAAGGATGCGGCCATCGTTTCCGCTGTGTTATTTATCGCCAAAAGTTTGGGTCTACGTTCAACCGCTGAAGGCGTCGAAACGCTAGAGCAAGCAGCCCGCCTAGCAGAAGAAGGCTGTGATCAGCTGCAAGGTTACCTGCTATGCCGACCATTGCCGGCACACCTGATGACCCA
This sequence comes from Denitrificimonas caeni DSM 24390, assembly GCF_000421765.1. Classification (GTDB taxonomy): domain Bacteria; phylum Pseudomonadota; class Gammaproteobacteria; order Pseudomonadales; family Pseudomonadaceae; genus Denitrificimonas; species Denitrificimonas caeni. The sequence continues at coordinate 123,760 of NZ_ATXQ01000002.1, forward strand.
GTTTTTGAAAGACCATAAAGTCAGTGGCGCACTAACAACCAAACTGACAGCAGACTGAGTCATGGATACATCGCTATAAGTATCAGAACATCATCCAACGCTAAGCACACTAAATAATTATTAAATAATAAGCATATTGAGGTAAGTCACAGATCTATAAGTATTTTGCTGCGAATAATTTATTTTGATAGCTGTTCGAAATATTTAACAATGCAATAAAAGCCTGTACAACACTCTTCATTCCAGCATAATGATGACCTTACTCTAGCTGCTCTATTGGCTAATCAACACTGAAACACTAACGCGCAAGCAGCCTAACGCTAATCATTCATCTCAAGCCCTCTATCACTCTTTCTTATGCCAACAATCACAACAGCAATCACCGACCTCAATGATCTGGTATGGGGCACTCCGATGCTAATTGCCATTCTTGGCAGCGGCTTATTCCTTATGCTGTCACTGAAATTCATGCCTATTTTGAATATCAGGCGCGGCTTTGTAGAGATATGGAAAGGCCGCGCACAAGGCGATGCCAGCACAGGTCAAATCAGCCCCTTTGCCGCGCTGATGACCACCTTAGCGGCCACCGTAGGAACCGGTAATATTGCCGGTGTTGCCACCGCGATCGTGCTCGGCGGACCGGGTGCGCTATTTTGGATGTGGTGCACCGCCTTAGTCGGCATGGCAACCAAGTACTGCGAAGTCGTGTTAGCTGTACATTTTCGTGAGAAAAACGGTCACAACCATTTTGTTGGTGGGCCAATGTATGCAATTAAAAATGGACTGGGTTACCGATGGGCATGGCTGGGTACCTGCTTTGCCATCTTTGGTGGTCTCGCCAGTTTTGGCATTGGCAATATGGTGCAAGTCAACAGCATGGCCGCTAGCTTGACTGTATCCTTTGCAATTCCTGCCTGGCTTAGCGGTGTCTGTGTGATGGTGCTGGTGGGTTTAGTGATTCTCGGCGGCATTCAGAGAATTGGTGCAGTGGCAAAAACCCTAGTGCCGTTTATGTGCTTGGCTTATGTGATTGCCGCCATGGTGGTGCTGGTCGTTAATTACCAAGCTATTCCGGATGCACTGCTATTGATTTTTGACTCAGCCTTTAATGGGCATGCGGCGGTTGGTGGCTTTACTGGCGCAGCAATGATTGCAGCCATTCGCTTTGGTGTGGCTCGCGGCGTTTTCTCTAACGAAGCAGGTCTTGGTAGCGCCGGTATTGCGCAAGCAGCAGGCACCAGTGAAGACCCTGTCACTTCCGGCTTGATCGGCATGATGGGTACCTTTATCGACACCCTAATTGTTTGCAGCATGACAGGCTTAGCGATTATTTGTTCGGGCGTATGGAGTAATGGCCTCAGCGGCGCCGCCTTGTCTTCTTCTGCGTTTGAGTCCGCAATGCCGGGAGCTGGTAATTACATTTTGACCACAGCGTTGGTGGTGTTTGCCTTTACCACTATTTTAGGTTGGAGTTACTACGGCGAGCGCTGCTGGGAGTATTTGTTTGGCGCGCGGGCAATTTTGCCGTACCGCCTCATTTGGGTACTAATTATTCCGCTTGGCGCTGTCAGTCAACTCGATACAGTATGGTTACTTGCCGACACTCTGAATGGCTTAATGGCCTTACCCAACTTGATTTCTCTATTAGTACTAAGCCCTGTCGTGATCAAGTTGACTCAAGATCACTTCAAACAGCGTTAACTTTTATTCACCTACAGCGCCATCTAAAGCGCTGTAAGTGGTTTCTGGCACTCGTGAAAGAACCACATTAACGCGACGGTTCAGAGCACGGTTAGCCGGACTGTTATTCGGCTTCAGTGGATAGCGTTCACCATGAAAGCGCACCACAATCTGCTCCTCAGGTATACCTTGATCAATAAAGTACTGCTTAACAGTTAATGCACGACGTCGTGATATTTCTCGATTACTCAACCGATTACCAAAGCTGTCTGAGTGTCCATCGAGCTCAATGTGATTAACAGTTGGGTCTTCCTTTATATAGTCAACAATCAACTGCAAGCGGCCTTGTGCTGAGCTGCTAAGACTTAAATTTTCATCAGGAAAAGCAATTCGAGTCTGTTTGATTTGTTCAAAATTATAAGGAAACAAATCCGCAGTACAATCAAGATAGCGCTGATAAGCATCAGAGAAGTGTGCAGGCATAATGCGAACTTCTAATGCATCACCTTGCTGAGTACGATGACGAATCAGCGGACCGCGACCCTCTAATAGTCCAGTCAGTAAGCGTCCGGCTTGCAATTGCGAAGTTTGCAAGCCATTGGCGCTATCGCTGATAACTACTGTACCCAAGCTAATGTCACCCTGCCCTACACGCCAAGGCGCTGCTGCAGCGACTAATAATGCTGATCCTCGGCTCAGCCATTGCTCTTGAGCTTGCAGCTTAAACACTGGGCTTTCACCTGCACGCCGAACAAACTCACCTTGACCAAAGCCTTTAACAGGTTGCATCAAGCGACATTCAAAACGATCGCCAGCAACCTTCCACTCAACATGCTCTAAAGGTGTTTGGAACGTTAATGCCAGCGCTGGTGCTACTGAAATCGCAGCTAAAATAGAAAATACAAGTAAGCGCATCGCGCTCTCCAGTCAACAGAATGCCCAATGCTTATATCGGTCATAGTAAGGAAAACTTTAAAGCAGATGCCTGCATCGCGCTTTTACGGTAGCATTCAGCACATTATATTTAATTCGACTGACTGGAAGCTTTCATGATTGACCGTCTTACCCTGCTGCGACCTGATGATTGGCATATTCACTTACGTGACGGCGCGTTATTACCACGCACAGTTGCAGATGCGGCTCGCACCTTTGCCCGCGCCATCATCATGCCAAACCTTGTGCCACCGGTGCGCAATGCAGCTGAAGCCGACCAATACCGTCAGCGCATTTTAGATGCACGTCCAGCCGAGAGTTCTTTTCAGCCGCTGATGGTGCTGTACCTGACGGATCAAACTTCTGCTGCCGATATCCATAACGCAATAAAATGTGGCTTTGTCCATGCCGCCAAACTGTATCCGGCTGGAGCAACCACTAACTCAGACTCAGGTGTAACCTCTCTTGAGGCAATTTACCCTGCCCTAGAAGCCATGAGTGATGTGGGTATGCCGCTCTTGGTGCACGGTGAAGTCACCCACGCTGATGTCGATATTTTTGATCGTGAAAAACGCTTTATTGATGATCAGCTGGTGGGCTTGGTTAATCGCTTCCCCAATTTAAAAGTAGTGTTTGAACACATCACCACAGCTGATGCAGCGCAGTTTGTCCGCGAGGCATCCGACAAGATTGCCGCCACCATTACTGCTCACCATTTGCTGTATAACCGCAACCACATGCTTGCCGGCGGTATTCGCCCGCACTTTTATTGCTTACCCATTCTAAAGCGCAATACTCACCAAGAAGCGTTATTGGATGCGGCGACTAGCGGTTCTGCTAAGTTTTTCTTAGGCACGGACTCTGCACCGCATGCACAAAATGCTAAGGAAATCTCTTGCGGTTGCGCCGGTTGCTACACCGCCTATGCCGCGATTGAGTTATATGCCGAAGCCTTTGAACAACGCAATGCGTTAGACAAACTGGAAGGTTTCGCCAGTCATTTTGGCGCAGACTTTTATCAATTACCGCGCAATCAAGACACCATCACTTTAGTCCGTGAGCCTTGGACTGCCCCACCCTCTTTAACCTTTGGCGAGCAGCAGCTGATTCCTTTGCGCGCAGGTGAAACCCTCAACTGGCGTATTTTAGGATCTCAAGCATGAGCCACGATATTGATATGCAAGACTATGAAGAAGAATATCCAAACAACGGCACTGACAAGCACAGTGGTGGCTTGAAGTCGCCAATGGCGCGACGTTTCCGTGGCTACTTGCCAGTGGTGATTGATGTCGAAACCGGCGGTTTTAACTCTGCAACGGATGCACTCTTAGAAATTGCAGCAGTGATTCCTGCAATGGATGATGAAGGTTTGCTCTATGCTGAACATACTCTATTCTTTCGTGTAGAGCCTTTTGCTGGAGCGAATATTGAGCAAGCTGCTCTTGATTTCACTGGAATCAAACTTGATCATCCGCTGCGCATGGCGGTGTCAGAAGAGCATGCCATAGCAGAAATCTTCAAAAGTGTGCGCAAATCGCTCAAGGCCTGTGGCTGTAAGCGTGCCATTTTAGTCGGTCATAACAGTCACTTTGATTTAGGCTTTTTAAATGCCGCGGTTGAACGCTGCGGTATCAAGCGCAATCCATTCCACCCTTTCTCAAGTTTTGACACTGCAACTTTAGCCGGTCTGGCTTACGGCCAAACCGTATTAGCGAAAGCCTGTGAAGCGGCAGACATCAATTTTGATACCCGTGAAGCACACAATGCACGTTACGACACGGAGAAAACCGCAGAGTTGTTCTGTGGCATCGTCAATCGCTGGAAAGAAATGGGCGGCTGGGACGAGTTTGCTTAAGCAACACCCTGCATAGAGCTACAAAAAAAGCGTGCAGCTGAAAACACTGCACGCTTTAGTCAATCTTCAAGCCATTCAAGCTGTTACAACGCTTACTTCAAGCGACGCTCAATACCCTTTTCCACCAAAATTTTTGCAGAAATTTCTTCCACAGAAAAATGCGTAGTATTGATGAAGTTAATATTGTCACGTCTAAACAAAGACTCAACTTCACGCACTTCAAACTCACACTGCGCATAGCTGGCATAGCGACTATTAGGCTTACGCTCATTACGAATCGCCGCTAAACGATCGGCATCAATGGTCAAACCAAACAGCTTATCTTTGTATTTATTCAAAGAAGATGGCAGTTGTAAATGCTCCATATCTTCTTCAGTCAATGGATAGTTGGCAGCGCGAATCCCGTACTGCATCGCCATATACAGGCACGTTGGGGTTTTGCCACAGCGCGAGACACCAACCAAAATAATATCCGCACTGTCGTAATGACGGGTGCGCGCGCCATCGTCATTATCTAAAGCAAAATGCACCGCTTCAATGCGCTCCATATAGTTGGCGCTATGGGTTATTGAATGCGATTTACCAACTGAATAAGACGAACGCTCATCCAACTCTTCTTCTAATGGCGCGAGAAAACTAGAAAAAATATCCACTTTAAACGCATTGGCCGTAGATAAAATATCTCGAATTTCAGTATTGACGATGGTATCGAAGACAATGGGCCGCACCTGCTCAGTGTCGGCGACAGCGTTAATTTGCTGTACCATAGCCTGTGCTTTTTCAACTGTGTCAATGTAAGGTCTGGTCAAACGACGAAAATCAATATTGCCAAATTGTGCCAGCAAGCTTTGCCCAAGCGTTTCGGCAGTAATACCTGTTCCATCAGAGATAAAAAAAGCTGTACGTTTCATAATTGCCAAAAGCCTTAAGTCGTGGACGTTTCTCGGTTATTATAGGCTGGTTTTTTACCAGACATGTTGTTAAGCGACATTGTGACCCATTTTCCCCAAACAAGGCCAATAGATTACACTGGCCCTTTCAATACAGACGTGGAGAGATCACCTTGGTTGAGTACGTAGTTTCCCTCGATAAGCTCGGTAACCATGATGTTGAGCGTGTAGGGGGCAAAAACGCTTCCCTAGGCGAAATGATCAGTAACCTTGCAGGTGCCGGTGTATCCGTTCCCGGTGGTTTTGCCACAACCGCACAAGCATACCGTGACTTTATTGATGCCAATAATCTAGATGCACGCATCCACGACTTGCTGGACACCTTAGACATTGATGACGTTAATGCGCTGGCTAAAGCTGGCACGCAAATTCGTCAATGGATTTTAGACGGTGATTTCCCTGCACAACTGGATGCTGATATTCGCAGTGTCTTCGCTGCAATGGCCAATGGCAATGACAATATGGCCGTCGCGGTACGCTCCTCTGCCACTGCAGAAGATTTGCCCGATGCGTCGTTTGCTGGCCAGCAAGAAACCTTTTTGAATATTCGCGGCGTGGACAATGTAATCCGCGCAGCCAAAGAAGTGTTTGCTTCATTGTTTAATGACCGCGCTATTTCTTACCGCGTGCACCAAGGCTTTGATCACCGTAACGTTGCGTTATCTGCTGGTGTTCAGCGCATGGTGCGCTCAGAAACTGCCGCTGCCGGGGTGATGTTCAGCCTTGATACTGAATCAGGCTTTCGTGATGTAGTGTTTATCACCGGCGCTTATGGTCTCGGTGAAACCGTTGTACAGGGCGCAGTTAACCCTGATGAGTTTTATGTACACAAGCAAACATTAGCCGCTGGCCGCCCGGCGATTTTACGTCGCAACCTCGGCAGTAAAGCTTTAAAAATGATTTATGGCGCGGACGCCAGTGCCGGTAAATCAGTTCAAACCGTTGACGTTGCCGCTGCTGACCGCATGCGTTTTGCCCTCACCGATGAAGAAGTCACTAACCTTGCTAAACAAGCGGTGATCATTGAGCAGCACTACGGTTGTCCAATGGACATTGAGTGGGCTAAAGATGGCGACGACGGCAAGCTGTACATTGTCCAGGCTCGTCCTGAAACAGTGAAAAGTCGTAGCAATCTCAACGTCATGGAGCGTTACTTGCTCAAAGAACAAGGCAATGTTTTGGTTGAAGGCCGCGCGATTGGCCAACGCATTGGTGCAGGTCCGGTACGCATCATCAATGATGTATCTGAAATGGATAAAGTCCAGCCTGGCGACGTGCTGGTCTCTGATATGACCGACCCCGACTGGGAGCCGGTGATGAAACGCGCTAGTGCGATTGTCACCAACCGTGGTGGTCGTACTTGTCACGCCGCAATTATTGCTCGCGAACTTGGTATTCCAGCAGTGGTTGGTTGTGGCAACGCCACCGCATTACTGAAAGACGGCCAAGGTGTCACTGTTTCTTGTGCTGAAGGCGATACCGGTTTTGTCTTTGATGGCGAGCTGAATTTTGATATTCGCACCAACTCTGTCGAAGCAATGCCAGACCTGCCATTCAAAATCATGATGAACGTCGGCAACCCTGATCGTGCCTTTGATTTCGCCCAACTGCCTAACGCTGGTGTTGGTTTAGCGCGTCTTGAGTTCATTATCAACCGCATGATTGGCGTACACCCTAAAGCCTTGTTGAACTTCAACAGTTTGCCAAGTGAACTGCAAGAAAGCGTGGAAAAGCGCATTGCCGGCTATGCCAGCCCGGTTGACTTCTATGTCGACAAACTGGTTGAAGGCGTCAGTACCTTAGCCGCTGCTTTCTGGCCAAAAAAAGTCATTGTGCGTTTATCCGACTTTAAATCCAACGAATACGCCAACCTGATTGGCGGCAAGCTGTACGAGCCAACTGAAGAAAACCCAATGCTAGGCTTCCGCGGTGCGTCACGCTATATCAGCGAATCATTCCGCGACTGTTTCGAACTGGAATGTCGTGCGATGAAGCGCGTGCGTGATGTGATGGGTCTGACCAACGTTGAGTTGATGGTGCCATTCGTACGTACTGTCAATGAAGCCGCGCAAGTAGTCAGCTTGCTGGAAGAGTATGGCCTGAAGCGTGGCGAAAATGGTTTGCGCTTGATTATGATGTGCGAGCTACCTTCTAACGCTCTGCTGGCGGATGAGTTCCTTGAGCACTTTGATGGTTTCTCCATCGGCTCCAATGACATGACCCAGCTGACTTTAGGCCTGGACCGTGATTCTGGGGTGATTGCTCACTTGTTTGATGAGCGTGACCCTGCGGTTAAGAAGCTGCTGTCGATGGCCATTCAAGCCTGTATTAAAGCCAATAAGTACATTGGTATTTGTGGCCAAGGCCCGTCTGACCACCCAGATCTTGCCCGCTGGTTAATGGAGCAAGGCATCGAAAGCGTTTCTCTGAATCCAGACTCAGTGCTGGATACTTGGTTCTTCCTCGCGGAAAACAACTAAGCACTTAACACACCTGTACGCCACTAAACGACGTGCAGGTGTGTTGCTAGTTTATCCCTCTTACAACAAACCAGACGCCAAGTTCATCGATCCTTTCTGCTTATGCTGCGCATTATTTACGCCAGCTACTTTTTAGCTTTAGTTATAAAAAATAAACTTTATATAACCATAGATCAATTAATTCCTTTTGCCAAAGTGGCTGCTATGCAAATATACGCCACATAGATTAAGGAGTTCCCAACATGAAATATTTCTACGCCAGCTTGGCGTTTTTTTTATCCTTGGCATTGGGCAGTGTTCAAGCCGCCACTTATCAACCTCTTTTAGAAGCAACAGAGTTGAGTGAAGCGCTGTCAGCTCGCCCGCAACTGCAAATTATCGACATCCGCAGCCCTGATGATTACGCCGCTGGCCATATTCCCGGTGCCGTATCGGCTCCATACGGGCAATGGCGCGGACCTGCTAATAATCCAGGACAGCTGTCCGATAACCCTTACTTTGAAAAGCTTGTACGTCAACTCGGCTTAACCGATCAACAGCCAATTGTTGTCTACTCCAGCGGCGTTGATGAAACCGACTTTGGCGCAGCAGCACGGGTATATTGGACCCTTAAATACCTAGGCTTAACTGATTTAAGCGTGCTTAATGGTGGTTTTCAGCAATGGCAATTGGCGCAGCAAGCCATTAGCAGCGATGCGACTCAAGTATCAGCCAGCCAATTAACGGTACAAAACAACTCAAAATTAGTCATATCAAAAGACCAATTGCTCGAGAAGATCACTCAGCAGGACACGACCTATCAGTTACTTGATGCGCGTCCGCCGCTGTTTTACCAAGGCCAGGTCAAAGCGCCGACAGCCAGCACCGGCGGTACCATTGCCACTGCGCAAAACACCCCTTTTACTCAGTGGTTCAATGACAATGACACGCGCATTCGTCCGGTTGCTGAAATCAAAGAACTGGTACGTAGCCAAGGTTTAGATCAAGCACAAGAAACCGTGTCTTTTTGTAATACCGGTCACTGGGCAGCAACCAATTGGTTTGTCCTCTCAGAACTTGCCGGCTTAAAAGATGTGCGCCTCTACCCTGCCTCGCTAGCTGAATGGACTCAAGATAAAAAAAGTTTACCCATGGAAAATACACCTAGTCGTTTAGAGCAAATCAAAGCAAAGTTTTCTAAGTTGGTGAATGACTAAGATGAAAAATCGTTTAGCTTTAACAGTGGTTTTCGCCGCCTTTGCCGTGTTTTTGTTTTGGTTTGTCTCAGTACGGCAAAGTTTGCTGTTCATGGTTGGTATTGGCTTAGGCGTAGTACTGGCCGGGGCGCGCTTTGGCTTTACCACAGGTTGGCGTAATTTAATTGAGCAGCGCGATGCCAGTGGAGTCTTTGCTCAACTGATTTTGCTGGCCGTTGCTGCAGCCTTCTCCATGCCTCTGCTGGCCAGCTTCCCAACCGAGCTCAGCGCTGCGTTAGGCCCACCGAGTATTAGTCTTTTAGTGGGTGCTTTAGTGTTTGGCGGCGCCATGCAAATTGCTGATGGCTGTGGCTCCGGCACTCTATATAAAGCTGGCTTAGGCATTCCATTGAACATGGCCATTCTGCCAGTGTTTGCGCTGGGCAGTTTCTTAGGCTCCGCACACTTGGGCTGGTGGCTCGACTTGGGCAGCGTGCAACCCGTAGGCTTAGTCGAAGAAGTGGGTTTGAGCGGCGCACTAGGGTTGACTTACCTCGGTTTGATTGTGCTGGCATTAGCCGCTTGGTGGTGGTCAAAAACCAGCAGCGTATCGCGTAGCCTATTGAATAAAAACTTAATCGTTGGCGCAGTCCTGATTGCTGTATTAGCCGTACTGATCTTAGTGATTGCTGGCAAGCCTTGGGGCGTGGTGTATGGCTTCGGTTTATGGGCGGCAAAAATTGCTCAAGCCGGCAACCTGTTTGACCCGACAGTTAATGCGTTCTGGAGTCAGCCGGTTAATGCGACAGCCTTGCAGCAGTCGGTATTTTTAGACCTGACCTCGATCACCAATATTGGAATTTTGGCCGGTGCGCTATGGATTTTTTCACGCAATAAATCTGGCAAACCGAACAAGCTCAATACGCAACAATGGATTGTCGGCATCATTGCTGGCTTCTTATTGGGCTACAGCTCACGTTTAGCCTTTGGTTGTAATGTCGGGGCAATGGTCAGCGGGATTTCCACCGGCAGCATTCACGGTTGGATCTGGGTCGTGATGGCTTTCTTGGGCTCATTGATTGGTGTACGTGTGCGCCGTTATTTTGGATATTGAGATGAATAGATTAAGTAGCGTACGTATTGTGGTGTTTTGGACCCTACTGGTCGGCTTCTTTGTTTGGGACTGGCACAACGCTGAACCAGTCAACCTGCGCTTAGAAGCACCTGTTATTGCCATTGGTTCAGGCCAAGCGCCCTCTGGTGGTCATTGCGCAACCTTCTAAAGACCTAAATGAGATCATGCCCAGTCAAGTTAAGACTTGTCTGGGCATTGCGCTGAATTGTGTTAAACGCTAATTCGTACACCAACCGACACTTGTTTGCTATCTGCTGCCGGTAGCAACTGGCCCTCTCGATAGATCGAAATAAACAGATCGGCTTCTTCAGCATCGCTGGCTTTTATCGATAAATGCACACGATCACCCAGCATTTTCGCTTCCAGCAAATCAACCTCTTGTCCATCAATCCACGCTTGACCGCTGAGCATTTGAAACGCCTGCAGCAACTCAACGCGGTAAACCTTACACTCTTCGCTCAGCCATTCCCAAGTGCCATGCACTGGCGCGGGAACCACCCATTTATAAATATACACGCCACCCATCGCACGCTTTGCGTCTGGCTGCCAGCGCCCCATATTAAAGGCATGACCAATCACTCGAGTACCTGGCTTTAACTCGCTTAAGATGCGCGCTTTTAACTTCAGATTGAGTGATGGCAGCAGGTATAAGGTCAGCACTGTTGCCGCACTAAAGTCGACAGTAAGAAGATCCTCTTGCAGAAACTTCACTCGATCAGTCACGCTGACCGTCTCAGCCAATGCATTGGCTTCAGCAATACGGCGCGGATCCATATCAACACCGACAGCCTGCGCCTCACGCTCCATCGCTGCAGCCACGACGATACGGCCATCACCGCAGCCAAGGTCATAAAGAATATCGTCCTTAGTGACCGCCGCCATTTTCAACATAGCCTCAACGACCAAATCATCGGTGGGCACGAAGATCACATCCAGCTCAGCATCCACTTTGGTAAATCCTTCTTCAAATAACAAATCAGTAAACAATAAAAACTCCTAACGATTTTAACAGCAGGCTCGAACCTACAAAGCCTTAGCTGGTCTAGCACTGTTATAACGCTTTTTCGCTGTATCCTGCAGCCTATTTTAATACATTTGGTGTATAGAGCAGGCAAAAAGCCCCTATTGTTCGACCTGCCTATGCTAAAGCAGCCTAAGACTAGCAGGCTTAGGCGGTTTATTCCCTTTGTAGCCTACCTGCAGGGCCTTTAGTTTTTTGCCGAGCAGTCTTAGCCGGCTTTAGGCCTATTATTGGCGTCGTTATTGCCCACCAGAAGCCATCCTACTTCAGGCTATTATCCAGATAATAAAAAGCGCTCATATAGAGCGCTTTTTATTTCAGGTACCGCTTTGGAGTGCTCTAGAAAGAGTCACCTGGAATACGTACCCAGCCTTCCATCAAAACACGCGCACTGCGGCTCATAATGGCTTTTTTAACTATCCACTTGCCATTTTCTTGCGCTGCTTCTGCGCCGACCCGCAAAGTACCGGATGGATGGCCAAAGTTGACTGCTTGGCGATCACCGCCACCCGCTGCCAAGTTGACTAAAGTTCCGGGGATAGCAGCTGCTGTACCAATCGCCACTGCTGCAGTACCCATCATTGCGTGGTGCAACTGCCCCATCGATAGCGCACGCACCAATACATCAATGTCTGCCGCTTGAATAGCTTTACCGCTGGAGGAGACATAATCCACAGGCGGCGCAACAAAGGCTACTTTTGGCGTGTGTTGACGTGCAGCCGCTTCGGCGACATCTTTGATCAAGCCCATTTTCACTGCACCGTGCGAGCGGATCAGTTCAAACTTAGCCAAGGCTTCTTTGTCACTGTTGATCGCTGACTGCAGTTCAGTACCTGCGTAGCCAATGTCTTTAGCATTGACAAAAATGGTTGGAATACCAGCATTGATCAGCGTGGCTTTTAGCGTACCAACGCCGGGCACAACGAGATCATCTACCACATTACCAGTGGGGAACATCGCTGCATCATCACCCTCGCCATCGGCAGGATCCAAGAACTCGATTTGCACTTCAGCAGCTGGGAAGGTCACGCCATCCAGTTCAAAGTCACCGGTTTCTTGTACTTCACCATTGCTAATCGGCACATGAGCAATAATGGTTTTGCCAATATTGACCTGCCAAATACGCACGGTGCAGATGCCGTTTTCTGGAATCTTGTCCGCCGCAACCAGGCCGTTAGAAATCGCAAACGAGCCCACAGCCGCGGTTAAGTTACCGCAGTTACCGCTCCAATCAACAAAGGGCTTATCAATCGAGACCTGGCCAAACAGATAATCGACATCGTGATCCGGCTGCGTGCTTTTCGCTAACAATACCGTTTTACTGGTACTCGAAGTCGCACCACCCATGCCGTCAGTTTGCTTACCGTATGGGTCTGGACTACCAATCACGCGTAGCAACAGATTATCGCGCGCGGCACCTGGCTTTTGCGCCGCCTCAGGCAAATCATCAATACGGAAAAACACACCTTTACTGGTGCCGCCGCGGATATAAGTGGCCGGAATTTTAATTTGTGGGACCTGACTCATAATGGAATCTCCCTAAGTTAACGCTAGAAATAACAGTGGTCGCAAATACGCAACCAGCAGAAAATAATAACCCGCTAAGCAAGTCAGCTCGCTTAGCGGGTTGGGTTATGCATCAACCAGCATTAGGCACTGGCAGTTTCAGCAAGAAACTCTTGCGCAAAACGCTGCAATACACCACCGGCCTCATAGACCACCTGCTCTGCAGCGGTATCAATACGGCTGAGCATCGGCACACGGACAATATTACCGTCACGACGAGTGATGATTAAAGTCATGGTGTTACCAGGCTTGAGCTCGCCCTCAACATCATAGGTTTCAGTACCGTCCAAACCTAATGTGATGCGAGTAGTACCTTCAGCGAACTGCAGCGGCAATACGCCCATACCAATCAAGTTGGTACGGTGAATACGCTCAAAACCTTCAGCGGCAATCACTTCGACACCGGCCAGACGCACACCTTTTGCCGCCCAGTCACGCGATGAGCCCTGACCATAGTCAGCACCGGCAACAATAATTAGCGGCTGTTTGCGCTCCATGTAAGTCTCAATGGCTTCCCACATGCGAGTGACTGTGCCTTCTGGCTCAATGCGTGCGAACGAGCCTTGACGTACTTCGCCCTGCTCGTCCAGAACCATTTCGTTAAACAGTTTTGGATTGGCAAAGGTCGCACGTTGCGCGGTGAGGTGATCACCACGGTGGGTTGCGTAAGAGTTGAAATCTTCTTCTGGCACACCCATTTTGTGCAGGTATTCACCGGCGGCACTGTCCATCATAATCGCGTTGGAGGGCGACAAGTGGTCAGTGGTGATGTTATCACCCAGCACGGCTAAGGCACGCATACCTTTCATCGTACGCTCGCCAGCTAAAGCACCTTCCCAGTACGGCGGGCGACGGATATAGGTACTCATCGGACGCCAGTCATACAGCGGGCTCGGTGATTGGGTAATCGAGCCCAGATCAAACATTGGGATGTAAACCTGATTGAACTGCGATGGTTTCACGCTAGCAGCAACAATCTCATCGATCTCTGCATCGGTTGGCCACAGGTCTTTCAGGGTAATAGGATTGCCGTCTTTATCATGGCCCAGCGCATCTTTTTCGATATCGAAGCGGATGGTACCGGCAATTGCATAAGCAACGACTAAAGGCGGCGAAGCTAAGAAGGCTTGTTTGGCGTACGGGTGAATACGGCCATCAAAGTTACGATTACCGGACAACACCGCGGTGGCGTAGAGATCGCGATCAATGATTTCTTGCTGGATCACTGGATCCAAAGCACCACTCATCCCGTTGCAGGTCGTACACGCAAAACCCACAATACCGAAACCGAGCTGCTCAAGTTCTTCCAGTAAGTTGGCGTCTTTGAGGTACAGTTCTGCCACTTTAGAGCCTGGGGCAAACGAGGTTTTCACCCAAGGCTTGCGCTCTAGGCCCATTTTGTTGGCATTGCGGGCAATCAAGGCTGCCGCAATCACGTTGCGCGGGTTACTGGTGTTAGTGCAGCTGGTAATCGCGGCAATAATCACTGCGCCATCGGGCATTAAGCCCTCTTCTTTTTCCCACGCGCCAGCAATGCCTTTGGCAGCTAAGTCACTGGTTGAAACCAGTGCATGCGGGTTAGAAGGACCGGCCATGTTGCGGCCGACTTTAGACAAATCAAACGTCAGCACGCGCTCATACTCAACATCTTTTAAGTCATCCGCCCATAAGCCCGTGACTTTGGCGTAATTTTCCACCAGTTTTACTTGCTCTGGCTCACGACCAGTCAGGGTTAAGTACTCAGTGGTTTGTCCGTCAATATAGAACATACCGGCAGTGGCGCCGTACTCAGGGGTCATATTAGAAATGGTGGCGCGATCACCAATCGACAAGCTTGCCGCACCATCACCAAAGAACTCTAAGTAGGCACCCACTACACGCTCTTTACGCAAGAATGCAGTTAACTCTAAAACAATATCAGTGGCAGTAATGCCGGGCTGACGCTGCCCCAACAACTCAACACCAACAATATCTGGCAGGCGCATCATCGATGGCAGACCCAACATCACGGTTTCCGCTTCCAGACCACCAACACCAATGGCCAGCACACCTAAGGCATCCACGTGTGGGGTGTGGCTGTCAGTGCCGACACAGGTATCAGGGAAAGCTACACCGTCACGCGCCTGAATCACCGGAGACATTTTCTCCAAGTTGATTTGGTGCATGATGCCGTTACCCGCCGGAATCACATCGACGTTTTTAAAGGCCGTTTTGGTCCACTCAATAAAGTGGAAGCGGTCTTCGTTACGACGGTCTTCAATGACACGGTTTTTATCAAAGGCATCTGGATCAAAGCCACCGTGCTCAACTGCCAACGAGTGGTCAACAATTAACTGGGTGGGTACCACTGGATTGACTTTGGACGGATCACCGCCCTGCTCGGCAATCGCATCACGCAAGCCAGCCAAGTCAACCAAGGCGGTTTGACCTAAAATATCGTGACACACGACGCGCGCTGGATACCAAGGGAAATCCAGATCACTTTTGCGATAAATCAACTGTTTAAGCGAATCCGTAAGCTCACCGGGCTCGCAGCGGCGCACTAAGTTTTCGGCTAAGACGCGTGATGTGTAAGGCAGCTTGGCGTAAGCACCAGGTTCAATGGCATCGACAGCTTCACGCACGTCATAATAGTCGAGCGCTGTGCCAGGTAGTTTTTTACGGAATTCGGTATTCATAACGTTTTAAATCCATCAGATAAACAGGGAGAACGCAGCCAGCCTAAGCAGAAAAACCAGCAGTGCATTCACACCGCTGGTTGCTGGCTCAGCTTAAGCGCTCAAACTCTTAGCGCTCGCTAACAGGCGGTACTGGGCGATGCTCTTCACCAATGTATTCAGCACTTGGGCGAATAATGCGGTTATTAGCACGCTGTTCAAAGGCATGTGCAGCCCAACCGGTAACGCGCGAGCAAACAAAAATCGGCGTAAATAGCGGAGTTGGAATACCCATAAAGCGATACGCCGAAGCATGGAAGAAGTCAGCATTCGGGAATAAACGTTTCTCATCCCACATAAAGCTTTCAATGGCTTCAGACACTGGGTAAATCACTGTATCACCCACTTCGTCAGCCAGTTTCTTCGCATAACCTTTAATCACTTCGTTACGTGGATCAGAGTCACGGTAGATCGCATGACCAAAGCCCATGATCAAATCTTTACGGGCAATCATCGCACGTAACTCTTCGACCGCTTCTTCTGGTGAGCTGAAACGATCAATCAGATCCATCGCTGCTTCGTTAGCACCGCCATGCAAAGGTCCACGTAGTGAACCAATCGCACCGGTGATGCACGAGTACAGATCAGATAAGGTTGACGCACAGACACGACCCGTAAAGGTTGACGCGTTAAACTCATGCTCTGCATAGAGAATCAGTGAAACGTTCATCACTTCACGGTGCAATGGGCTTGGCGACTTGTCATGCAATAAAGCCAAGAAATGACTGCCGATATCGGGTTCATTGGTCATGCAATCAATGCGCACACCGTCATGGCTGAAGCGGTACCAGTACAGCAAGATCGCAGGGAAAGCGGCCAACAGACGATCAACCACATCGTGCTGCTGCTCAAAGCTCAACTCTGGCTCTAAAGTACCGAGCATCGACGTACCCACACGCATCACATCCATCGGATGAGCATCAGCTGGAATGCGCTCTAAGACTTCTTTCAAAGTCGCAGGTAAATCACGCATAGCATGCAGACGCTTTAGATAGGCATCAATCTCGCTCTGATTTGGCAAGTGTCCGTAAAGCAGCAAATAAGCAACTTCTTCAAAGGTTTTGCAATGTACCGCTAAATCACGCACATCATAACCACGGTAGGTTAAACCAGCGCCTTCTTTACCCACAGTACATAGCGCTGTTTCGCCGGCAATCTGACCACGTAAGCCCGCGCCGCTTAGTACTTTTTTCTTTGCTTCAGCCATTAGGGTATTCCTCATACTTTTATTATTGGTTATCACTCGATCCGGTGATCAACTCGAAGTTAGCTTTTTTTCTGAGCAAACAAAGCATCTAAGCTCTGCTCAAAAGCGTGGTAGTTGATGCGATCGTACAGTTCCATACGAGTTTGCATGGTATCGATCACATTCTTTTGCGTGCCATCGCGGCGCACGGCGTTGTAGACATTTTCCGCAGCTTTGTTCATCGCACGGAAGGCTGACAATGGATATAGAACCAAGCCAACATTGGCAGTTCTGAGCTCGTCCACTGTGAATAGCGGCGTAGCACCAAATTCAGTAATATTGGCCAAAATTGGCGCATTGACGCGCTCAGCAAACAGTTTGTACATTTCTAGCTCGGTAATGGCTTCAGGGAACACCATGTCAGCACCGGCTTCAACGCAAGCAGCAGCGCGATCTAATGCAGAGTTCAGACCTTCCACCGCTAAAGCATCGGTACGCGCCATAATCACAAAGCTGTCATCGGTACGTGCATCCACAGCTGCTTTAATACGATCGACCATTTCTTGCTGAGTAACGATTTCTTTATTCGGGCGGTGACCGCAGCGCTTAGCACCGACTTGGTCTTCAATATGGATCGCGGCAGCGCCGGCTTTAATCATCGATTTAACCGTACGCGCCACGTTAAAGGCAGACGAGCCAAAACCGGTGTCAACGTCGACTAACAACGGCAGATCACAGACATCAGTGATACGACGCACATCAATCAATACATCTTCTAAACCGGTAATACCTAAGTCAGGTAAGCCCAAGGAGCCTGCAGCAACACCGCCGCCTGACAGGTAAATCGCTTTAAAGCCAGCGCGCTGTGCGAGTAAAGCGTGGTTGGCGTTGATGGCACCGATAACTTGTAGCGGGCTTTCTTCAACAACCGCATCACGAAAACGTTTACCTGGAGTTGTACGACTCATAATTTACCTCGTAGGGATTTAACGGTGTCATTGGCACCTTGGTAATGACGCTCAATATTGCGCCGCGATGCAGCAATGTGGCGGCGCATCAGTAACTCGGCTAATTCACCATCGCCAGAAGCAATGGCATCTAATATGCCGTGATGTTCTTTAAAGGCTTGCTGTGGACGGTTGGGCGTGGTCGAGTATTGAATACGGTACATACGCACCAACTGATACAGCTCTTCTGTCAGCAACTTAACCAACATCTGGTTGCCGCTGCCTTGAATTATTTTGTAATGGAAGTCGTAATCACCTTCTTGCTGGTAGTAACCAACACCCGCTTGGAAGGCTGCATCGCGCTCATGGGTATCCAGCACCGCACGTAACTCATCAATCTCAGCGGCACTCATGCGCTCAGCGGCCAAACGGCACGCCATGCTTTCTAAAGATTCGCGAATTTCATAGAGTTCAATCAACTCAGCATGGGACAAGGCCACAACCCGCGCACCAATATGCGGAACCCTAACTAAGAGCCGCTGTCCTTCTAAGCGATGAATGGCTTCACGTAACGGACCACGACTGATGCCATAGGTACGTGCCAACTCTGGCTCAGAGATTTTACTGCCGGGAGCAATGTCACCACAGACAATCGCCGCTTGAATACTACGAAATACTTGCTCTGACAAGGTCGCAGACTCATTCGAGATACGCGTTGCGTCTTCAAGAACATCCAGCACAGTGTTGACACCTTTGATTAAAGAATGCCTGAAAACTACATTCCATGGCGAAAGGTGTCAACAAGTACAGACACATTGTCGACAATCTTCATACCAAGGTCGAACACATGACACTCTATAAACATGCAATCTTAGCTTTATGGCAAACTCTAGACGCGGCTACAACCCAGCACTTGCAATAGAAAACCAGCTACTTATAGGATTACATGGTTATTTTTAAGATTGCCGATTAGAATACGCACCGATCAAGTAAAGCAGAGCTGGGAAGCTAATTTGCACCGCTGCTAGCAAGATCAAGTGCTAACATGATGGTAATAAACTCACATTGTTATATTTGCGAGAACTATGAGACTTAATTTTATTGCACTATTAGCGTGCCTTGTTTTACTACCGACTATGACTTCAGCTAACGAAACCAGCGATATCAACGAAAAAAGCATTTATGGCTTAAATGAGCATGTATATATTGCTGACATTGATATGCACATGACCGCCAAGTTAGACACTGGTGCGAAAACAGCCTCGCTCAGTGCGCGTGATATTGAGCGTTTTAAGCGTGATGGCAAGTCATGGGTGCGTTTCTATTTAGCCTTAGACGAAGCTCATGAGCGTGCTTTTGAACTGCCGTTGGCGCGCATCAGTAAAATCAAGCGTCGCTCCGGAGACTATGATCCCGAAGAGGACAAAAGCTACACGCCGCGCCCAGTGGTTAAAATGTCGGTTTGCATGGGTAGCGCACTGCGCACTATTGAAGTCAACTTGACTGACCGCAGTACCTTCCAATACCCATTTTTGCTCGGCTCTAGCGCTTTAAAGAAATTTGATGCTCTGATTGATCCAGCTTTAAAATACTCTGTGGGTAAACCACAGTGCGACACCCATAACATCACTACAGCCTTTGCCGAGTAATTATCATGCGTTCTCTGACACTGCATCTAAAAATATTAATCGCTCTATGTGTCATTATTGGAGTCTCGGTAACGGCCTACCAAATTTTTGTGCTCGGCATTCCTGTTTCAGAAGATGAAACAGATAACCTCTGGAACATTGATGCCAAGGTTGAATTCCAAGCCAACCCGCGCGAGCCGGTCAAACTGCACATGTTTGTGCCGCCACTGAATCAAGATTACGTCAGTCTCAATGAAAGCTTTATCTCCAACAATTATGGCGTCAGCGTTAACCACATCGATGATAATCGCCGTGTCACTTGGTCTGCCCGTCGTGCCAGTGGCAAACAAACCCTGTACTACCGTTTAGTCATGACCAAACGCTACAGTGGCGAGCAAATTAAAGCGAAGGGCTCTATTTATCGCGAAAGCTTACCGATTGAAGGTGCAGAAAAAATTGCTGCGGAAGCTTTGCTTGCGCCAATTCGCCAGCACTCAGCCGATGTGGAAACTTTTATCAGCGAAACCATTAAGCGCGTCAACAACACCTCTGATGACAATATTCGCTTACTGCTCGGCGGCGACACATCCAGTGAGCGCAAAGCGGCCGTGATTGACCTGCTGCTGTCGATTGCTCACGTACCCATGCAGCGTTTACACACCATTCGCTTGGAAGCCGATGTACAACAATCTCCAGAGTTATGGTTGCGCAGCTTTAACGGTGAGAAATGGTTGTATTTCAACCCGCAGTCGGGCGAACAAGGTTTACCAAAAGACCGCATGATTTGGTGGTTTGGTGACGAACCTCTGGTTTCTCTAGACGGCGGCAGTAAAGTTGCAGTGACTTTTGCTCTAAATAACAGCGAAATGAACGCCATTCGCTTAGCCAAGCTCAGCAATGAAAACACCGCAGAAGGTTTCCTCGATTACTCATTGTATGGCTTGCCTCTGCAGACCCAGCAAACTTACCAAATCATGATTATGATTCCGCTCGGCGTGATGGTTATTTTGATTTTACGTAACCTCGGCGGCCTGCAAACATTAGGTACTTTCACTCCAGTACTGATTGCTCTGGCCTTCCGTGAAACGCAGCTCGGCTTCGGGATCATCTTATTTACCATTATCACCACTCTCGGTTTATCACTGCGCTCCTACTTAGAGCATCTCAAATTACAAATGCTACCAAGGCTTTCAGTGGTCTTAACCTTTGTTGTGGTACTGATTGCAGTGATCAGCTTATTCAGCCATAAGCTCGGCTTAGAGCGCGGCCTGTCAGTGGCGCTGTTCCCAATGGTGATTTTAACCATGACCATTGAGCGTCTCTCCATCACTTGGGAAGAGCGCGGCGGTAATCATGCGTTTAAAGTTGCAGTCGGCACCCTGTTCGCTGCAGCATTATCCCATTACCTCATGAGCATTCCTGAACTGGCCTACTTTATCTTCACCTTCCCAGCAGTACTGCTGATCATGGTTGGCTTTATGTTGGCAATGGGTCGCTACCGCGGCTATCGCTTAACAGAACTGTTCCGTTTCAAAGCCTTCTTAAAGGACTGATGCCATGTTTGGGTTTGGTTTAATTAAAACGTGGCGCGAGCTCAGCGCCAAAGGCATCATGGGTATTAATCGACGTAATGCCGATTATGTCCTGAAGTACAACAAGCGCAATTTGTATCCAATTGTTGATGATAAGATCCTCACCAAAGAGCGCGCCATCAGCGCTGGCATTAACGTGCCAGAAATGTATGGCGTCATCTCTACAGAAAAAGAAATCGAGAAGCTCGATAGTATTCTAGCTGGACGTACTGACTTCGTGATTAAGCCTGCGATGGGTGCTGGCGGTGATGGCATTTTAGTTATCGCTGATCGCTTTGAAGACCGCTACAAAACGATCTCCGGCAAAATTATCAGTCATGAAGAAATTGAGCACCAAATTTCCAGCATCTTGACCGGTCTGTATTCGCTCGGCGGCTCACGCGATCGTGCCCTGATTGAGTACCGTGTCACCCCTGATCCTTTGTTTAAAAGTATCAGTTACGAAGGCGTCCCGGATATTCGTATCATTGTTTTGATGGGCTATCCAGTGATGGCCATGTTGCGTCTGCCAACACGCCAATCTGGTGGTAAAGCCAACTTGCACCAAGGTGCGATCGGTGTAGGTGTTGACTTAGCCACAGGCACAACGCTGCAAGGTACGTGGTTGAACAATAAAATCAACAAGCACCCTGACACCAGTACACCGGTGGCCGGTGTGCAGTTGCCTGACTGGAATGGTTTTATGACATTGGCTGCGGGCTGCTATGAGCTCTGTGGGCTGGGCTACATTGGTGTCGACATGGTTCTTGACCAAGACAAAGGCCCGTTGATTCTTGAACTCAACGCCCGTCCAGGCTTGAATATTCAAATCGCTAATAACGCTGGCTTAACCTTGCGTACCCATGCGGTAGAGCGTCATTTAGCTGAACTGAAAAGCAAAGGCATCAGCGAATCTGTTGAAGAGCGCGTGCGCTTTACCCAGAACTTATTCGCCTCTATTCCTTCTCAATAATACTCACGAGGCTTTTGTGCTTGGCAGCGCTGTAATTAGACTGCCGAGCACAAGCAGTGCTTATGCTGACCTGTCATCTGTTTGCTATTGAATACCACGCCGATCCGCGGCACTACTTCAGTCAACTGCATGCCGAAGACGGTGCTGTACTGCTTGATTCTGGCAAACCCGATAGCCAACGTGGACGCTATGATCTGCTGAGCGCCTGGCCCTTAGCTACGATTACACCAAAAAGCCATGAATCCATTACTGACTTTTCCCAGCGCTGCCGTACACTGCTGCAACGACTGCCAGAATGCCAGCCAGAAAATGACATTGAACTGCCTTTCAGCGGCGGTCTGATCGGCTATCTGTCTTATGAGTTCAATGAACTGACCCAAGCCAGTGAGATTGAAGGCCTAGCCAGTGCCACAGTGGGTTTATACGACTGGGCGCTGATCAGTGATCATCAAACAGAACGCTGTTGGCTGATGTGCCATGCGCAGGTGCCGCAAACGCGGATTGATGGACTGCTGCAGCGCTTCAGTTCGCCCATAGCCAACCCAGCAGCTGCTACCACAGCGTTTAGCTTGCTAACCCCGTTCAGCCCAAGCATTAGCGAACACACTTATCACCAAGCTTTACAGCGTGTTCAAGCCTACATTGCTGCCGGTGATTGTTACCAAGTCAATTACACCCAACGCTTTCGCAGCCAATATCAAGGCGATCCATGGCAAGCGTACAACAGCTTGCGTGATAGCTGCCCCACCCCTTTTGCCAGCTTTATTCGCGTCAATGCCGAGCAAGCAATTCTGAGTCTGTCACCCGAGCGTTTTATTGAAGTACGCCAGCGTCAAGTTGAAAGTCGCCCGATCAAAGGCACTCGCGCCCGCAGTGCAGACGCAGCTGAAGATCAATCCTTAGCAAATGAACTGTTAGCCAGCCGCAAAGATCGCGCCGAAAACTTAATGATTGTTGATTTACTGCGTAACGATTTAGGCCGTTACTGCGCCACCGGCAGTATCCGTGTACCTGAGCTATTTGCTTTAGAAAGCTATCCGAATGTGCATCACATGGTTAGCAGCGTCACCGGTACCCTCGCCGCTCAATACGATGCTCTGGATGTATTGATTGGCAGTTTTCCTGGCGGCTCAATTACTGGCGCTCCGAAACGGCGCGCCATGCAAATCATTAGCGAGTTGGAAGCTGAGGTACGCAGTATTTATTGCGGGAGTATTTTTTACCTCGATTGCCGTGGCGAAATGGACAGTTCCATTACCATTCGAACTTTACTAGCCAATCAAGGTGATATCAGTTGCTGGGGCGGCGGCGGCATTGTCTTCGACTCCAACAGTCAAGATGAGTATCAAGAGTCGATCCAAAAAGTGCGCGTGCTGATGAGCACGTTAGAGCGGCTACACCTCAACCATTAAGCAAAATACTAAAGCTGCTATTGATGATGAAGGCTGATGCTACGGCACTGCCGATACACAGACAGGCGGCAAAAATAGCTTGCCAGACAAAACGTTTGGCAATGTCATCTTCGCCATGACTGGACAAAATAAACGGCTGGCTTTCTTGTGGTTTGCGTAAAAAATGCTGCGCAGGATCAGCACTGAGTTGACGATGCAAACGCTGCGCTTCCTGTTCTGCTGCTTCTCGGACTCTATGCCACTCATGCTCATCCAGCTGGCCATTGCGGTCACGATCAAAACGCCGTAACAAACCGCTAAAATCGCCTTTCCATTCACGGATCACAGCGCCCTGCGTCGCAGTTAAATCAAAAGCATCATGACCACCGCCACGCGTTACAAAATCACCAATGGCGTATAACGGCTCATCAACATGTAAACGCTGCTCAGTATAACGGTAGCGCTTTACTCCTGAGAGCATTGATTGCAGTATGTTTTTGCGCGGCAACTCTTGACGAGGATGACGTGTAGAGCCGTACCAAACTTGTTTAGTCAACGGAATAACGTGCGCGCCTTGTGGATCAATCAAACAATCGCCGGTGCCATCACTTAAACACAACAGCGCTGCGCTACTGGCTTTTTCCACCTGCTGCCAGCGCTTATTATTTTTACCGCTGCGCACTTGCTCATCAATCGCAAACGACCACCAAACGCATGTCTCACCTGTTAAAGGCGCACTCTGCTGACCTAAACCTTCTTTGAGCACACCGTACAACTCAACATAGCCTTGCGCTGCCGAGCGTACTTTTGAAGTCGGTGTATCTAACAAATAGCGGGCTTTCTTAAGATTATTGATGCACCACCAGCCACTGCCCAAGCTGATGACACTGGTTATCCCTAACGTAATACTAAAACCAACAATATCCACTGTGATTTAACCAAACAGGCTTTTGATATCAACTTCAGCTTTTTCCGCATCGCTAAAACGTAATAACTCAGCGGCAGTAAAATTAAAATAACGGGCAATCAGCACGTCAGGAAACTGCTCAATGCGCACGTTATTGAGATTAACTGCTTCGTTATACAGCTCACGGCGATCAGCAATGCCATTCTCTAAGCCGCTGATTCGTTGTTGTAAAAACTGAAAGCTTTCATTGGCTTTCAACTCTGGATAGTTTTCTGCTAAGGCAAACAACTTACCTAAGCCTAAGCGCAGACCTGTTTCAGCGGTACCTAATGCGCCAATGTCATGTTGCTCACGAGCACTGGATACGGCATTACGCGCGCTAATTACCGCTTCAAGAGTTTGTCGCTCATGCTGCATATACTGTTTGCAGGTTTCCACCAGCTTAGGCAATTCATCGTGGCGCTGCTTAAGCAACACATCAATATTTGACCACGCTTTAGTGACGCTGTGCTTTAAACGCACTAAGGCGTTATACAAACTGACGCCCCAAGCCAAGACTAAAATAGCAGCAATCAATAGACCCACTAAAAACAAGCTCATCGGGCAACCTCGAGATAGGAGAAAATAAGCTGCTAGTTTAATCGGCTACCTAGGCTTGTGCCATTGAATTAACCATAAGCCGCGCGAATCTGTGAACTTGACGAGACCTTAAGGCTCTAAAATGCGGTGCAAAAGGCCTGTCTTTTTACACTATACTGCTAACCTTTTACTGCTAAGCAAATAGAGTGACCGACTGACATGCGTAATGATGCACACGATGAAATCAATGACCTACCTAGCCTCAGCGCTGCTCGCACTGAAACGTCAATCAAGCCTGCACCAGCGACTGACCCAGACGCCTCTACTGCGCCAACCTGCTCGCAAGTTATCAGCGCTGCGCCAACATCGAATAAAGCAGTCGGAATTTTATCTGCGATCACCTTTGCTATGCTTTGCGCCAGCGCCAGTTTTGTCTGGTGGAGCATGCAACGTATGCAACTGCTTGAGCAGCAACTCGTCGCCACGCAAAACAGTTTCTCGCGAGTTAGCGAAGATGCCGAAGGGCGAATTAAAGATATTTCCGGCAAATTCACTGCCACTGAATCCAGCGTACTGGGTGACAATGAAATCTTAAAAATGCGTCTTAACAAGATAGAAAGCGCTGCCGTAGAAGCTGCCAAACAACAGCAGATCAGTACCTCTGCACACGCAACCCAACTGACTAAAATCAACAATGATCTCAGCAGCTCACAAGATGCTTTGGCTGCATTAAAAAAGCATAGCGAGCAACAACAGCAAGCGCTCGAGCAGCAAAAAAACACTTTGAGCACATTGCAGAAAGAACTTAGCACAGGTCTTGAAGCGCAAGAGAAACGATTGGCGACACTGCAAAAAACCAGCGCCAGCCATCAGCAACAATTTGCCCAACTGGGCGAGTATGATAAAAATCTGCAAAGCATCGCAACGCAGCTTGCGACACTGCAAAAGAGTGCCGTATCCAGCGCAGACCTGACGCGCCTGCAACAAGATATTTTGATTCTACGCAGCGAGCTAGAGCAACGTTCTAGCCCAGCGCCCGCCAGTAATAATGGACCATCGCTTGCCGATTTTGATGCCTATCGTGCACAAACCAATCGCACCATCAGCTCTTTGCAAGAGCAAGTACGCAACTTACAAAAAAACGCGCCGTAGCGCGTTTCTTTATTTGCGATAACTTTTACAGTTTAAATTGATTAACCAAACGGCGTAATTCAGCAGCTAAACGCACCAACTCCTCACTGCTCTGCGCTGTTTGTGTAGCACCAGCTGAAGTATTATCGGCAATCGAACTAATCGTCGTGATATTACGATTAATCTCTTCAGCAACAACACTCTGCTCTTCTGCTGCAGTCGCGATCTGGGTGTTCATATCATTAATCGTAGCCACTTCAGCAGCAATCACATGCAGACTTTGCGAGGCTTTCTCAACGCAGTCAGAACCTTTAGTTGCTCGCTGCTGTGCCCCTTCCATCGCAGCGACTGCATTTTTAACACCGTGCTGTAAACGCTCAATCATATTTTGAATTTCTTCAGTAGATTTCTGCGTACGCGATGCTAACGTGCGCACCTCATCTGCTACTACCGCAAAACCACGACCTTGTTCGCCTGCACGGGCTGCTTCAATGGCAGCATTCAATGCCAACAAATTTGTTTGCTCAGCAATGCCTTTAATCACATCCAATACAGCACTGATGTTGGCTGTGTCGGTTTCCACTTGCTGAACAACATGGGCTGCACTTTCAATTTCAATAATAAGCTCACGAATGCCATCAATGGCTTGTTGAGCAACCAGCACACCTTGCCTAGACTCTTCATCAGCACCTTGCGAGGCGGCTGCAGTTTGAGTTGCATGACGGGCAACCTCTTGCACAGTTGCGCTCATTTCATTCATCGCAGACGCAACCATATCGGTTTCAGTGCGCTGTTCCACAACTGCCCGCAAGGTTGTATCAGCCACATGCGATACCTGATCAGAGACATCATGCAACTGTTGAGTGACATCCGATACCGCATGCAAACTCTGCTTAAACTTGGCGATCATTCGGTTAAAGGCATCGCCCATTGCGCCAACCTCATCACGACTCTCTACAACCACGCTGTAACTCAAATCATCATCTTTAGCGATCGCTTCCATGGTATGACGCATGGCATGAATGCGTTTAATTACCGTACGGCGTACGATAAACACCATTACAGCAAGACCAGCCAACAACAATAACAACTGGATGGTGGCAGCCGTCCACATATTGCGTTCGACTTGGTTGTCCAATGCATCTAACGAATAACTAATACGCACCGCGCCGACTACAGAATCTGGCGCAACCTGGTGGCAACCTAAGCAATCAGTACCACGGTAGTCTTTCGATGCGTGAATCGGGTTAATGACTGTCAGTATCCGACCACGACCATCATCACTTACTTCAACAATTTCTTCACCCGCTAAGGCGCGACGATCCAGCTCATCAGATGGAG
This sequence comes from Denitrificimonas caeni DSM 24390, assembly GCF_000421765.1. Taxonomy (GTDB): domain Bacteria; phylum Pseudomonadota; class Gammaproteobacteria; order Pseudomonadales; family Pseudomonadaceae; genus Denitrificimonas; species Denitrificimonas caeni. Next base: position 150,926 of record NZ_ATXQ01000002.1, read on the forward strand.
CCTGATGGTCATAACCGGGGCCGAATACCGAGGTAATTAGATCTGTACGTATAATACGCGCGTCAGTAATGCCGGGACGCGAGAGGATTTTGTCACGCAAGACATTACGCTGCGCCATCGTCCCAGTCAGCATCATGGTGTTGATGCTATCAAAGTAGCTATCGGCAGTATCCTTTGTTTGTTGTTCAACAACATCTAAGACCAGCTTTTTCTCATTATTCACTGAAAAAATGAGCGAGGCTGACATCACAACAAAAAATACCGAGAGTAAGGCAATATTTATTTTTGTTTGCACCGACATCTGACGCTGTTCTGACGGGTGATTCATAATTATTAATCCCAAAACCGCTTAAAAGAATGGCCTACTAATACAATGCGGCATGCACTGTAAATTGCTACTAAGCTCACAGTATCTACATGCTAGGTCTTTTTTGATATCGGCAAAAAGACCAACAACTAAAGGAAAATTTTTGCTGCTCGTGGATTCAGATCGAACGAGCAGTAACGGTCTGTTTAGTGTTATTTTTTGACGCAATGACAATATAATGCCAAGTAATATTAAAGATAAGCAGGATGCATGCCAAAAGCTCAAATGGCATGCGAGCATACCCTGCGGTGTCTCAAGGTAGGCTATTTTAAGCAGGCTCTGGATTACAAGCCTTTACACAGATCAATACAAGTCCATCATTTTTCACATCGATGCGAGCAATTCCACCCTCATCCGCCAGCGCACCAAACAGAATCTCTTCTGCCAGAGGCCGCTTAATATGATCTTGAATTAAGCGCGCCATAGGCCGTGCGCCCATATCAGCATCATAGCCATGCTCAGCCAACCAACCCCGCGCGGCAGTGCTGACATCCAGTTGCACCTGCTTCTCTTCCAATTGCGCCTGCAGTTCGGTTAAGAACTTATCGACAATGGATTGCAAGGTTTCAGGACTTAAGCGACTGAATTGAATGATGCTGTCGAGGCGGTTACGAAACTCTGGACTGAAGGTTTTCTTCAAGACTTCCATGGCATCAGTACTGTGGTCTTGCTTAGCATAACCAATCGATGCCCGCGCAGCAGACTCAGCTCCGGCGTTCGTGGTCATCACCAAGATCACATGCTTAAAGTCAGCTTTGCGGCCGTTATTGTCGGTCAGCGTGCCGTTGTCCATCACCTGTAACAGCAGGTTAAAGACATCTGGATGGGCTTTCTCGATCTCATCCAACAACAACACACAATGCGGCTGCTTGGTGATCGCTTCCGTTAGTAAACCGCCTTGATCAAAGCCAACATAACCTGGAGGTGCACCGATCAAGCGCGATACTGTATGACGCTCCATGTACTCCGACATATCAAAACGCACCAACTCAATGCCTAGAGAATTAGCCAACTGCTTAGCTACTTCTGTTTTACCGACACCCGTAGGACCAGAAAACAAGAACGAGCCCACCGGCTTATTCGCCGATTTCAGTCCAGCGCGCGACAGTTTAATCGCCGTCGCCAAGGCATCAATCGCCGCTTCTTGACCAAACACGGTTAAGCGCAAATCGCGTTCAAGGTGACGCAACTGCTCTTTGTCTGAGCTACTGACTTGTCGGGTTGGGATGCGGGCAATTTTTGCCACTACATCTTCAATTTGGCTCACATCAATACAGGCTGCACGTGACTCTTTCGGCTGTAACCGCTGGTAAGCTCCGGCTTCATCGACCACATCAATGGCTTTATCTGGCATATAACGGTCATTGATATGTTTAGAGGCCAACTCTGATGCAGCACGCAGCGCGGCATCGGTGTAAGGAATCCGGTGATGTTTTTCAAAGCCTTCTTGTAAGCCTTGCAGAATGCGATAAGTGTCCTCCACCGAAGGCTCGGTGACATCGACCTTTTGGAAGCGACGCGCCAAAGCTCGGTCTTTCTCAAAAATCTCCCGAAACTCTTGATAGGTGGTTGAGCCAATGCAGCGGATCTCGCCAGACGACAGCAAAGGCTTCAGTAGATTCGAAGCATCCATGACACCGCCAGACGCGGAGCCGGCGCCAATAATCATGTGAATCTCATCGATAAATAAGATCGCTTGTGGGCGTTTACGCAGTTCATTTAGCAAACTTTTTAAGCGTTTTTCAAAGTCGCCACGGTACTTCGTTCCAGCCAGCAAGGCACCTAAATCCAGCGAATAAACAACACTACCAAGCAACACATCGGGCACATCGCCATCGACAATACGGCGCGCCAAGCCTTCAGCAATTGCCGTCTTACCTACACCGGCTTCGCCGACCAATAAAGGATTGTTTTTACGACGACGCGCGAGGATTTGCGCAACCCGCTCAAGCTCATGTTCACGGCCAATCAAAGGATCAATGCGACCTTGGCGTGCTTGTTCGTTTAAATCTTGGGCATAGGCCAGCAAAGGATTGTTCCCTGCTTCGCGCTCACCATCCTCACCTTCAGCGTCAGACTGCTGAGCATTGGGTTCGGCACGCTCATTGTCGACACCATGGGAGATATAGCTGACCACATCGAGGCGCTGCACATTGTGTTGATTGAGCAAGTACACCGCGTGGCTATCGGCTTCGCTAAAGATTGCTACCAGCACACTGGCACCGCCCACTTCATCTTTACCTGAGCTTTGCCCATGGAATACCGCACGTTGCAACACACGCTGAAAACCCAAGGTTGGCTGAGTATCTGTTTCGTCGGCATGTTCAGGTAATAATGGCGTGGTGTTTTCAATAAAGGTGCGCAAATCGTGGCGCAACAATTCAATATTGACCCCACAACCACGCAGCACTCGAGCCGCTTCACGGTTATCCAATAAAGCCAACAGTAAATGTTCTACCGTCATGTATTCATGACGACTGACGCGTGCATCTTTAAATGCAAGATTGAGGGTGACCTCAAGTTCTAAATTCAACATGGTTTCACCTCACTTTAGGTCACATACCTTTATGCGTCTTTTTCAACTTCACACAATAAAGGGTGATTGCAATCACGTGCATATTGACTGACCTGATGCGCTTTGGTTTCAGCAATATCACGGGTAAATATACCGCACACCGCAAAGCCTTGATTATGCACAGCCAACATCGTCTGTGTTGATTGTTCACGGCTCATGGCAAAAAAACTTTCTAGCACCTCCACGACAAAATCCATTGGGGTGAAGTCATCATTGAGCATCAGTACCCGGTACATCGGTGGCGGTTGTAATACCGGACGTGCTGGAGCAATGGCTAAATCGTCATTGTCTTGCTCAAAATAATCGGGGTTGGAAGGGTTAACGGTCATCTTTGGCTACGCTTTAAATTGCAATTAAATATATTGGTTATAATCTTACTACGCTTTAGCCCATTGCGCTTAATCCTCTGCGCGAATACGCCAAGCATTGCTACGCTGAGTAACAGCTTTGAGAGGAGTATAGAGGATGGCTCTGGTAATGCAGCTATTCGGATGCAAAGAGTTGCGGTACCAATAGTAACACTGCTTAAAAACCAGTACTTTTTGGTCATCGCTAGCGCCACATACGCACCGATGTCAACTCAAAAACTGCGCATTTGAATAAACTTGTCCACATTTTAACGGTTGACTTTTTTATTTATCCCTTTCTCTGCTTGCTTACTAAAAACTTTTAAAAACTCTCTTAACATATTGATTGTAAAGGCTTTTTTATAACGTTTGATTTTTCATCAATTTGAGCTACAGCCACACAGCATCAGCCTTGCAGCCATTTACAACCAACTTACCCACACAGTTATCCACAGCTTCTGTGGATAACCCTACACGACTGAATCAATACCTTAAACACAAGAGGCGGGCGGACCGCTATCGCCCAAATCTAGCGCACTTCTCTTCTTGGGAGCGCGGGCCGCTGGCCCGCATCAGTTCAGCACCTCGACCAAGCACCAAACCCAACATGGCCAGATCAATATGGCTAAATGATGCAAAGCAATATAGGGGGCTCAAGCTTAAGAGGCGGACGAGCCGCCCGCGCTCCCTTCCAATGCCAGAGCCAAACTACATTTGCATCGGGCGACGGCCTGCTAAGGCGTGGCTGAGGGTACCGCCATCGACCATTTCCAGTTCACCACCGAGCGGCATACCGTGGGCTAAGCGTGAGGTAATCAGCTGTTTATCAGCCAATATCTGCGCGATGTAATGGGCAGTGGCTTCGCCTTCAACCGTTGGATTGGTGGCTAGAATCACTTCAGTAAAACTTCCAGCATTGACGCGGCCAATCAACTCTGGAATACCAATGGTTTCTGGACCGAAACCATCCAGCGGTGATAGATGACCTTTCAGCACAAAGTAACGACCACGATAACCGGTTTGTTCAACCGCATAGACATCCATCGGGCCTTGCACAATGCACAACAAGCTATCATCGCGGCGCTGATCACTGCAGAGATTACAGATTTCATCTTCGCTGAGCGTGCGGCAAGAACGGCAATAACTCACGCCTTCCATCGCCTGACTCAGCGCTTGCGCAAGACGTTGCCCACCGCTGCGATCACGTTCCAATAGCTGCAAAGCCATCCGCTGCGCAGTTTTTTGACCCACACCTGGCAAAACACGAAAAGCATCAATAAGTTGACGAATCAAAGGACTAAACGACATGAATACCCAGCGCATTGACTAAGAATAAAAAGATACAACGACTGCATAATTCACGCAGCTGTTGCAAAACGACAGGACCAGCAGCCTAGCTCAAGGACATCATGCTAGACGCTGGTCCAACAGCAATTAGAAGGGTAATTTAAAACCGGGTGGCAACTGCATACCAGCGGTCATACCGGCCATACCGTCTTGACTGCTTTGCTCAATTTTACGCACTGCATCATTGACTGCTGCAGCGATAAGGTCTTCAAGAATTTCTTTATCTTCTTGCAACAAGCTGTCATCAATGCTGACACGACGCACATCATGACGACCGGTCATAACAATGCTCACCAAGCCTGCACCAGACTGACCAGTGACTTCAGCATTGGCCAACTCTTCCTGCATTTTCTGCATTTTGTCTTGCATCTGTTGTGCCTGTTTCATCAGGCCAGCCATACCACCTTTCATACGGGATTCCTTACATTACCGAGTCTATGGGTTGGATACTTTCAGCACTGATTATAGCGCCAAAGGTATCCATTAACTGCAATACTATGGGATCAGTATGGATTGCAGCTTCTGCTTCTTGTTGACGTTTTGCTTGTTTACGCAGCAGTGCTAATGCCGGTGATTCCTGATCAATGGTATGCACTTCAATGCTCAGCTCAATCGGTGTGGGCAACTGAGCATTGATCGCATCACTGATACGTTGCAATTGGGTGTTATTAAATAAAGCACTGTGGTTGGGGTCAAGATGCAACAACCAGGCAGAGGCGTTTTTCTCCATCAACACACAGTTGGCAGCAATGCTACCGGTCATTCCAGCCAGCTTCAATTGTGCAAACAACGCTTGCCACTCGGCAGCCAAACCTGTGGCAACTGGGATGCTAGGCTGTAAATCAGCCAAGTGCGCATTGCTTTCTGCCAGCTTGGCATCGTCTTCACTTAAACTGGAAACATAGTCGTACGCTTGAAACGGCTCAGCCTCGAGATAACTTTCGTCATCATCAGTCGATTCCGATTCTGCAGCAAATGCCTGACTGTAATCCTGTTCTTGATAGTCTGCAGCGGCTTCTTGATTGTTGGCGGCGCTGGCAATCTCAGCAGTAGCCTCTGCACTGAATACTTCAGCGTCATTAAGCTGCTCTGCAGCAATCGCCGCCTGCTCAACCACTATAGGCGCTGACTCTATTGACTCCGCAGCTGGGTCTACTGCTTCTGGCGCAGCTGCGGCAGCCGGTTGTTCTTCCCAAGGCGCATGAATATGTTCTACGGCCTCAGTCGGAGGACTCAGCATGACCTCAGCTGCTTGCACCACTGGTGCAACCGCGGGCTCTGATTCCACAACAACTGACTGACTTGGCGGCGTAGTGCTCGACATCGCTGCATGCTGCTCAACGGCTGCGTTTGAAACAACTGCAGGTGTTGCGGGTGCAGCGTTAGAGGCAATCTCAGCTTGCACTGTAGCAGTCACCGCACTTGTGCTAGGCGCTGACGTTGCTGCTGCAGTTGCAGCCGTCGACGTAACCGCAGTTGATTGAATTAAAGGTGTACCGGGTGTGCCGGGCAAGCTGGCAGGACGAAACGCCAGCATACGCAGCAAAACCATTTCAAAACCATCACGGGGATCGGGCGCTAAAGGTAAATCACGCCGACCAATCAAACCCAACTGATAGTAAAACTGCACATCCTCTGGCGCAATAATGGCCGCCAATTCGAGCACTTGCGCCCGATCGCCCTGCCCGTTATCAATCGCATCCGGTAACAACTGCGCGATGGCAATGCGGTGCAAAGCATTGAGGATTTCTGCCAAGACGCCAGCCCAATCCGGACCGTGCTCAGCCAAGTGTGCGACGGCACTCAGTGCTTCACGCGCATCACCGGCAATCAAGGCTTTGAGCACGCCATAAATCTGTCCTTGATCAAGCGTACCCAGCATCGCGCGCACATCATCAGCAAACACCCGACCATCACCGAAGGACACGGCTTGATCGGTGAGACTCATGGCATCACGCATCGAGCCATCGGCAGCTCGGCCAAGCAGCCACAGCGCATCGTCTTCAAAGGGTATGTTTTCGCTGGTCAAAACATTTTGTAAGTGACCGACAATCGGCTCAGGCGGCATATTCTTCAAAGAGAACTGCAGGCAGCGCGAAAGTACCGTCGGTGGTAACTTTTGTGGATCAGTGGTGGCTAATAAAAACTTAACGTACGGCGGTGGCTCTTCCAGTGTTTTCAACAAGGCGTTGAAAGAACTAGTGGAAAGCATGTGAACTTCGTCAATCAGGTAAACCTTGTAACGTCCGCGCGTCGGCATATATTGCACGTTATCCAGCATTTCGCGGGTGTCTTCAACCTTGGTTTTACTCGCCGCATCGACTTCAATTAGGTCGACAAAACGTCCTTCATCAATCTCACGACAAATCGAACACTCACCACAAGGCGTCGAACTGATACCTTGCTCGCAGTTCAAACATTTAGCCATAATCCGCGCAATGGTGGTTTTACCCACACCGCGTGTACCGGTAAATAAATAGGCATGATGCAAGCGCTGATGATCAAGCGCATTGATCAAAGCTTTTAGAACGTGAGTTTGGCCAACCATTTCACGAAATGAGCGGGGACGCCATTTACGGGCTAAAACCTGATAACTCATAGCAACCAAAGACCGACAGAAAAACAGACGCCCATGCTAACGGAGCACAAGAAAAAATGCACCCGTAACTGAGTTTACGAATAGGCTTTATTTGAGATTTGCGAAGGGATGTGTAACAGAACAAGCAGATTAGGTGGCAACCACTGCCAGCCACACCCCGGCACACAATGTCACCGCTATGGCTGCTCCCTTCCGGGCCTGACCAGGTTAACGGTTAATCGTTGCGAGGGGACCGGCAGGGTCGCCATAACGCATGCACCAGCGATTTGGTGCGCGGCTATTGTACTGATTTGCGCTGGAGATGCAAGGGATGCAACAGCAGGTTTAACGATCACAGGCGAAAGAACCTAAACCTAAAAACCAATGGCTATCAATCTATAGGTTGGTAACATTAATTATTTCTAGTATCGGCCGATATAATAGTTAGAAGTAGCTTTATGCCTATGCAGCGGATTAACCGCAGGAGCCATATCATGACCTTGCCAATTACACCTAACCCACCTCAACATCGCACGACTAACACCACATCACAAGCTGATACTAAAAGCTCTGGATTAGATGAAGCGCAAAAAAAAGCTGCCACAAGTGTGGAAGGTCAGCGTACCCAACTTGGCGCACAGATACTGCAAGCATCATTAGACGTATCAATTAGCTCTGGAAACAACTCAATGGCATTGCTTTACCGCAGCGCTATCGACCACATTAACGAAGTTTTGGCTCCTGAGTTTGGCGCCAATGCATTGCAAGTCGCGATGCAGCAAGACAACAGCCCGGAAGCTACAGCCGAGCGCATATTATCCCAATCGACTGCATTTTTTGACACATACGCAAGGCAACACCCTAATAAAGACCCCGAGCAAGTCGTGCGTGATTTTGTTGGAATCATTCGCGGTGGCTTTGAACAAGGGTATGGCGAGGCATCGAAAATTCTTAGCGGTCTTGGCGTCCTAGGTGAAGGCAGTTCTATCGCCGCCGAAATTGGTAAAACTTTTGAGCTGGTACAAAAAGGCTATGATGACTTTTTGCAAACTAAACTACAGTCTCTAGAAGACAACAGCTCAACCTTGCAGCCTTAAGAGCCCTCACTCCAACGTCTTGCAGCCAGATTAAATCTTTTCTTGGCTGCTTGATTTAATTGCACAGGCGTCGGTATTTATAGTTTGTAAACTGCTGCTATGGGTGGCATGCCGCGGCTTTTTCAGCTGGCTTGCACAGACTCACAATCAACCGCACTGCCTGACGAATCAGCGCCACACACACGGTTTCTACCTAGAGATTTCGCTTGATACAACGCCTTGTCTGCTCGATCAATAGCGCTCTCTAGCGACTCTAGGGTCGTAACATCAACAGGTGCTACCCCAATACTTACCCTAATTTCAAGGTTCAATCCATCGTTGACTTTGAAGATATGCTTTTCAACACCTTGACGAATGCGCTCTGCACACTCCAACGCCTCTGCGTAGCCTGCCTCAGGTAAAAGAATCACAAACTCCTCTCCGCCAAACCGAGCAATTAAATCCTTATCACGACTGAAACGCTGAAAAACACCCGCCACACCGATTAAAACCAAATCGCCAACATTGTGTCCATGGTTATCATTGACTGCCTTAAAATGATCAATATCTATAGTAAGAACTGACAATGACGTCTCATTTGCTTTAGCTTTCTTGACCATATAACGACCTTCAGCAATGAAGTATCGGCGGTTATAGAGCTGAGTAAGCGGATCTGTCGAGGCTTGTTTTTTTAGCTCATCCTGCTTGGAGCGGATGTCCTCGAGAACTTTTATCCTGTATGAAATAATGAATGCCAGCGTTAGCGCTTCGAGAACAATGCCAATCCCGACACCATGGCTGTTGATGTAATTAGGTTTAACGAAGCCCATGTAATACATCACGGCAAACCCGTTAAAAATAATAAAAAACGTATGGCCAATTAAAAAGAACTTGGCCAATGGGTTTCTCTTGCGTAACAACGAGATACTAACTGAAAAAGTCACCACCATCATGAGTGACGCCAAGCCCGTCGCAGGCTTCAATGCCCCCGCAATATCAACCAGACCGTATAAAAATGAGGCCACTAATAACACCAACACACCCTGTAGGGCACGATGTTCTTTAGGATAAAACTTTCGTGTCTCAAAAATAGCCATCATGAACAGCAATAGAAAAATCGGCATGGTAAACACCGACAGATTCAAGATAAAAAGACTGTCGCCATATACGTTAAACGCTTTGCTAATCAAGCCATAAGACAATGCAATCCAAGTTAACCCTGAGATTAGATATAGCGAATAGAGGATGTTTTCTTTTCTGCTCGTAGCGAAATAGAGCAAGCCATTATAAAACACCAGCGCCAGCATCATTCCGACCAGTAGAGCAATATCAAGATGCCCTCCCACAAGCGCTCTTCGCGAGTGTGCGTCATCGTATATTTCTGAGGAAAACCATTGGTGCGAGTACACGTGGCTGCGCACGTAAAGAACGGTAGTTTCCCCGGCAGGCACAACGAAAGGATAAACAACGGCGCCACGGAACATCAACGGGTGATCACTTGCTTGATTGAGGTCTATCAAAGCTTGGTTAGTTAATTCTTTAGAGCGCTCTTCGGCTATTTGAATCGATCGTACGTGATAAGCCTTAGGTAAATTCAGGAAAAGGCTCTTATCTTGTTTTTTTGAATTGTAGAGCGTAATTCGGTACCAGGTAACTGTGGCTTGAGTTCCAAGGGTGGTGGTACTCGTTGTTTTCTGAAACGCCTCTTTGCGAACTGATTGATAGTCGAGTAACTGTGAGTCATCGATGAAATATTCGATTGGGAAACTCGTCAGCTGAACGGTTTCTGGGACAATGTTTACAATCGGTGATGCTTGGGCTGCAACACAAAAAACCCATAGAACAAGACTGAAAAAAATCACTTTGCAGCAAACCAGCTGCGGGAGCCTTTCAGGAGTCGATAAGACCTTATCATTCATCACGTCACCCCAAACTTGCATAAACAGCTGTTATGGGGAGTCTACGAAAAAAAATCTCAACGTATCATTCTCAATTCTCTCAAAAGTCTTAGTTTTGCTTAGTTTATTACATGACCGGTAAACACTACGCCCTTACCAAATATGGAGTGAATCGGTAATTTGAAGTTTTTCTCCCGCGCTTTCTTGCGCAACCGATTAAGAATCACATCAATACGGTGCTCGTCGCTGTCTTCTTCGTATTGAAACAACAAGGTATGCAGTGCTTCTTTAGAGAAAACCTCTTGTGGTGACACACACAACGCTGCCACTAAATTACATTCTTGCTGGGACAGTTTTAGTTCGCCATCAGCGGATGATACTAAAGTCCTCGTTTGGGTATTTAACACCCAGCGTTCAGCTTTATCCGAGCGACTAACAGTGTGCGTTTTATTATTTTGCATTCTGTGCCACAAGGCATCGATCGACGACACTAAATGCGAAAAGCTAACTGGTTTCACCAGATACAGATCAGCACCACTTTGCAGCCCTCGTGTGTTGTCTTCTTGACTGCCACGCGCAGAAATAATGATTAAACCAAAGTTCTGCATTTGTCCAAGTTGCTCAACCACGTTAAAACCATTTTCACCTGGCAAGCCAATATCGATCAAAACGATATCTGCAGGACTCAGATGTAGCTGTTTCCAAAACGCCTCAGCACTGCCAACACTCCAAAGGTTATAGCCTTTTTGTGTAAGAAAAAAACTCAACTCCTCACGTAAATCAGCACAATCTTCAACAATAGCTATATTAGGTTTGCTAACAATCATCCGAGATTAATCCTTTATAACCCGCTCTAAAGTAAACTCAAAACAACTACCTTGAGCCGTACTGCGCAAAAGTTTTAAGCTTCCACCTGAAGCACTAGCGATTTGCTGTGCCACAAACAAGCCCAATCCGGTGCCATGCTTTGACGAGTTGCCACGACGATAGCGTTGAAAAATAGCGTCAGGCTCTAGCGTGCCAATGCCTGTGCCTTGATCACAAATCAGCACAGTTACGTTTGTGCCCGACACACTGCAATCAATACTAATATCGCCACCATTTGAATATTTGATGGCATTGTCGATGACATTAGAAATGGCAATTCTCATCATGGCGGAATCGGCCAATACCTGGCAATTAAAGCTCTCGACTGAAGCCGCTCGGCCATTGACTGTCAATACTAACTGATGCGTATCCGAGATGTGCACAAGCGAGGCTGCCGACGAAAGCAAGCGCATCAAGTCAGTTGGCTCAAGATACAGCGCTGTTGCACCTGCCGATAAACGCGCATCGGCCAAGCAGTTGTCGGTGAGCTGTATTAAACGTTCACTGGCGCGCTCAATTTTTTGATAACGCGCCAAACGCGGACTGTCCGTGTCAGATTCAGAGAGTTGCAGATTTTCTAATGCCGCAGAAATAATTGCCAAGGGCGTGCGAAACTCGTGCGATACCGTGCCCATAAACTGGCGCTGATTAAAACTAGCTTCGCGCTCTGCAGCTAAGTCGCTGGTCAGCTTTTGTCGATCAAACTCCTCCAATCGTCTTTTGCGTATGCGATAAACGCTGATCGCAAGCACCAGCAACATATTTTCAACCAATGCGTACTGCCAAATCACATAGACTTCTTGATAAAAAGGAATCCAGCCAAATGCAGAAAAAACCCCAAACAAACTGGCAACCATGCAAACCATAGGGCTTATGCCCAGCGCTAGCGTTGATAATGGAAACTTATCTCTAATCCAAATATGGAAGACTGAATAAATAAATAGCGTATAAGTGATCAGCAAAATGGCTGTTTTTATCTTTATTGCGATGCCATACAAATCTAAAGGAATCAAAATCAACAGAGATAATGTAACCCCGCACGCCACCATTAAAATTTTATGTGCCCACGGCAAATGCTGTCTGAGGTTGATCGTTTCACTGCTCATCCACATCAGCACAGCAAACGAAATCAATATAAAAACACTGGTGGCATAGTGTTGCAGTGGAATCCCGAGCACAGGCAGAACCCAATTCACATAGCCCTGCACACTTGCGACAAACACATAAGCCACTGAAAACGCGGTAGCTGTCCATAGTAAATGCGTACGTAGAATTAAAGCCAAGACCAATGCCAGTAAGCTACTTAGAGCGGCCAGGCCAAAGTAGAAACTCCAGAACGATGTGCTGCGCGCGGCATGGCCAAGAAACTCTTCAGGGGGCCAGACAGTTGCTGCCAAAAGCACGGTGCTGGTGCTACGCACTCGCATAACTACTTCGTAGCCTGCTGCTTCTGCACTGGGTGATGGCAGAACAAAGACAGGATTACGGTAATCTAGATCGCTAACACTATGAAACAGATCGCCCGTTTGACGGTTTTGCCACTGGGTAGCCAAGCCTTTTTCTCGGTAAAATAACTGAATATCGTCAACAAAATTAGGCCCAAGCTCTAGCCAGCGATCTTTCTGATCAAACACATTTGGTGAAAGCTCAAACCTGAGCCAGAACGTATCTCGGCTATAGCCTCGAGAAAGATTCTTTTGGTTTATTGCAGTGTCAAAACGCAAAATCTGTTCGGCTTCCTCAAAAGTCAAATCACCCTTTGCATCAACTAATACACTGTAAGGAATGTCCTCACCTATGCTCAAAGGCTCGGCAAACGCAGGTTTATTGAAACACAACAGAATCGTTAGTACAGCTAAGGTAAATAGCGTTTTCAGCAATGACATAAGATTCTAACCATCTCCAGCGCCAAGAATTCAGCTTTTTTCAAGTAAAGCATTTCAGTCAACTTGTAGCCATCGGGGTATCAAATAAAGAACCGCTTTCGCCGCTTTGAGCAATACAAATGCTAGTCCAATCCTAATAAAAACCTTATCAATCGGGCGTCAAATATTGACCGAAACTATATTGCCAGGGGTAATCCCGCCAAGCATGTTGCCTGCCATGTTGGTTGCGATGCTCTCTGTTTCGCTTAATAAATTGTTGATCTTTTCCAATTCCTTACGGGACTCTGAGTCATTCCAGCCCAGACTTTTCACCATTCCAACAAGTGATTTCAATAAGCTTAAAGCCTCTTTAATCGACTCCGCATCTTGACGACGCTGGTTAGCATTGCTGTTATTTTGATTATGCAGATAAAAACTAAGGGAACTGGCTTCGCGCTCTGCTTGCGCTTTAACTTCTGCATCGCTAGCAGACTCTTCAGAAGCCTCTGTTTCATTGGTTGAGTCTGCTTGCAAGTCCTCCTCATGTTCAGTTTTATACTCATCCTCAACTCGTATGCTACTGGTCAAAAGATCACCTTCTGCCGCCAGCGCTACCTGCCCCGCTCCATCATCTTGAGAGTCTTGAGAAGCATCCGAACTATCCGAAGCTGCTACTGTCGGGGAGTTACCACTGAGTTCTTTAGCCACCTGGCCAAGCTCTTTCGCTAATGCTCGTATCTCGCGTAATACGCCTTTAGAGGCCAGCCCAGAAGAAACTAACATTTTGAGCATTTTAATGCGCTCTTTGACCTGCTCTAATCGCTGTCGCGCAGCTGCTTTGCGAGACTCGCTGACCGTATTCAACTTGTTCAGCATGTCCCGTGATGCTTGTCGCATGACTTTCATACGCTGGGTAAGAATGTCGCCTACTGAGGATACGCGCTCCTCTTTTTCTGCAGCACTTGCTTGCATCGGCAATATGTCAGATGCCGAAACTGCACGAGAAATAGGTCGTATCATAGTATTTGATGAAGAAATAGTTAGCGTCATCGAAAAGTTCCTAAGCTGAACTAATCTATCGGCTATACATAAAGATAACTTTAGTTTGGGAGCCTAATTGGAAGCACTACACATTGCACAGTGCTTGATCCGCTATACAGCTCAAGCTCTCACTTTTTTCATGCAGTCTCAGTTGCCAACCACTGGAAAATCTCAGTGCGAATCTGTGGGAAAAACTTGCCGCCCACCGTCCAGTGACAGCAATTGGGAATTTCCACCAGCTGACCACGCGCACCAAAGCGTTGGGCAATGCTGCGCTGCACACTAATAGGCGTAATTCGATCAGCAGTACCGCCCACAATTAACACTGGGCACTGAACCTGCGTTGCATTAACGTAGGCCGCCGAGCGACGCCCTAACAACAAGCCCATACTAATTTGCCAGGTTGCCATACCCGACTCATAGGTACTGTTAGCATAAATGTCCTGCTGCACGGCTGCGCTTTGCGTATTAGCAATCCCGTAGCGAATATTTTCAAGTTTGACTTCAGTAATGCTGCGCCACAGTGGAAAACGCAAGATATTGCTGCCTAAGGTTCTGATGGCCGACAAACTTAAGCCGTTGATACCCGCAGGCGCTGCAGATGACAGCAGAATCAGGCGCTGACAAGGCACTTGTGCGGCAGCCAACTGGACCAGCAATCCGCCCATTGAATGCCCGACCAAAATTGGCGGCGAACTCTGACGTTTAACCTGCTCAACGATATAGGCCACATAATCTTGCAGCCCTGTTTGCGCCAGCTTTTCTTTACTGGCCGCAGTGTGCTCAGTCTTAGAACAGTGATATGGCAAACACAAGGATTCAGTCACATAACCCTGCTCAACAAAGGCATCATGCACCTCTTGCAGCGCATCCTGATTGCTCCACATACCGTGAACAAGCAGTACGGGGGGCTTTTCGTTAGGGCTATGGTTCATGTTTATTTTTATCCTTGTCGTAGTACACGTTAATTGTTCAACAGCATTGAGCAGCTGGCATCACTGTATTTGCTGACTTCTGCGAGACATTTTATAAACCAACATCATAGCCCCTAGGAAGCCCTCTGGATTATCAGGCTTTCAAGCTTGATCATGCCTGTTTTACTCAGATATTTCTCAAACATATGAAAGCAGCGTCTAATTGCCTGGGTAATTCATAAGCGCAAGAAGTCGTTTTAAAATAACGCAAGTCAATCAGCCCGAATATTCAAAGATTCAGTGCTTTTTAAATTAAACTTATGACTACATTTCGCTCACAAACTCGCAACCCACTGTCCTTCATACAGCTTACTGGCGGAGCCTTGCATCATGACTGGCGCAGTGTCTCCAGCCCATTCGATGAGTAACGTGCCACCGGTGAGCAGCACCTGAACTTTAGCGTCCAACCAACCGGCGCGAATGCCCGCCACGACCGCAGCACAGGCGCCGCTACCACAAGCTAGAGTTTCACCGGTGCCGCGTTCATACACGCGAAGCTTGATGACATCGCGCGCCAGCACCTGCATAAAGCCCACGTTGACCTTGGCTGGAAAGCGCGGATGCATTTCTAGCAATGAACCCAAACGCTGCACTGCGGCCTGTTCAATGCAAGGTACAGCAAGCACTGCATGGGGATTGCCCATATTAACCACGGCAAGTTTTACTGTTTCCCCTGCGACATCCACTGCATAAAAGTCAGCATCAGCAGCGGCGATAAAAGGAATATCTGCCGGTCGTGTTTTGGGAACGCCCATGTTTACGCGCACCAGCCCGGCATTATTGATGGTTAGCTCGATGACACCCGCTCGCGTCGCCACACGTAGAGGGTTTTTCGTAGTCAGGCCTTTATCGTGAACATACAGTGCAAAGCAACGTGCACCGTTACCGCACTGTTCAACCTCGCTGCCATCAGCATTAAAAATGCGATAGTTAAAATCCACATCGGCTTGCTGCGCAGCCTCCACTAACAAGAGCTGATCAAAACCTACGCCAAAGTGTCGGTCGGCCAATCCTCGTATCTGCTCAGGTGTTAATGAGATCGGCGCGCGCGTGGCGTCCAGCACCATAAAATCATTACCGAGGCCGTGCATTTTGGTAAAGGCTAAAGGTGTCGAAATAAACTTCATGCTTAAAGCTCCGCAGTATAGAGAGGAGTCTTTAGCGAATACTGTGCCAATCTTGAATAAGACGCCAAGCCTTATAAATCAAGGCAATGTCAGCACAGCAGAATCAAGTTATGCCCTAAAAAACAGCAACTGCACTCAAAAAGCACATTCTAAAAGCGCAACCGTCAGCAGATAAAAACTGCGCACCCTTTTAGTGCTGCAGCCTAGAAAGCTCACCATTTAAAGCCATAAAACCCTCTAAAATAATCACAAAAAACATCTAACACATTGAAATATAAGTATTTTTAAAAAATGGCACGCGCATTGCTATTTCTTCATTAACTCTCTCAATGAAGGACAGCAAGATGAAACTCATTTCAGCCATCATCAAACACTTCAAGCTCGACGATGTACGTGAGGCCATTTCTGAGATCGGCGTAAAAGGCATCACCGTCACCGAAGTCAAAGGTTTTGGTCGGCAAAAAGGCCATACCGAACTGTATCGCGGCGCTGAGTACGTGGTGGATTTTCTCCCCAAGCTCAAGCTCGAAGTGGCCGTCAGCGACGACAACCTGCATCGAGTCATTGACGCCATCATTAAAGCCGCACATACCGGTTCCATTGGCGACGGCAAAATTTTCGTGACCGATTTAGAACACGTCGTGCGCATCCGTACCGGCGAAACAGGTGCAGAAGCTCTGTAACTCTCCACTGCCCGACAACTGAATGTGTCTAAGGAGACCATGATGGAAAACAATTTGTTTGCTTTGCAGTATGCACTCGACACCTTTTACTTCTTAATCGCCGGAGCCTTGGTGATGTTGATGGCGGCAGGCTTTGCCATGCTCGAAGCAGGCTTAGTGCGCGCTAAAAACACCACAGAAATTCTGACTAAAAATATCGTGTTGTACGCCCTCGCTTGTACCTTGTACTTAGCCGTGGGTTATCAACTGATGTATGGCGGCGGCTACTTTCTGTCCGGCATTACCACGCTGGATGCTGAAGCGGTGCTGAGACAATTTTCAGTACGTGAAGAGGGTTTTAGCGGCGCGGCAATTTACTCACCAGCCGCTGACTTTTTCTTTCAAGCGGTATTTGTCGCCACCTGTATGTCGATTGTCTCCGGTGCGATTGCTGAACGCATGAAGCTCTGGGTATTTTTGCTCTTTGCTGTGCTCATGACTGGCTTGATTTATCCAATCAGCGGAAGTTGGGGCTGGGGTGGTCAAGCGGTGTTTGGCTTGTACTCACTCTCCGAAGATTTCGCTTTTAAAGACTTTGCCGGCTCAGGTCTGGTGCACTTAGTCGGTGCCAGTGCTGCCCTGGCTGGGGTGATGCTGCTTGGTCCGCGTTTGGGTAAATATGGCGAGCGCGGTGAAACACGCGCCATCCCTGGCGCTAACTTACCCTTGGCAACACTCGGTACCTTTCTTTTGTGGTTCGGCTGGTTCGGCTTTAACGGTGGATCGGTGCTGAAGCTGGGCGATATCAACAGCGCGCACTCAGTGGCTGTGGTGTTTCTCAACACTAATGCTGCCGCCGCCGGTGGTTTGCTGGGTGCGATGCTGATCAGTTACCTAAAGTATCGCAAAGCCGATCTGACCATGATTCTCAACGGTGCCTTAGCCGGTTTAGTCGCCATTACTGCCAGCCCTGATACCCCGACGCCAGTACTGGCGGTACTGATTGGCTTGGCCGCTGGTGCTCTGGTGGTGTTCTCCATCTTATTAATGGACAAACTCCAGCTGGATGACCCTGTTGGTGCTATTTCCGTGCACGGTGTAGCAGGTTTATTGGGTCTTTTAGTGGTGCCATTAAGCGCTCCTGGCACGACCTTCCTCGGCCAATTGGTCGGGGCGGCAACCCTCTTCGCTTGGGCCTTTGTCGCCTCGTTAATCGTCTGGTGGTTGCTGAGAAGATTCTTTGGTCTACGTATCAGCCCACACGACGAGTATCAAGGCGCTGACATTAGCGAATGCGGTATGGAAGCCTACCCAGAGTTCACCAATCGAGGCTAACCCATAGCGCACACCGTCATGGCTGGAGACGCATGACGGTACGTCAAGTAGACATTGCAAAAAATCATACAAGCCAGCCGCAACAGGAGATCCTATGAACAAGCTGAATTTAGTGGTCATTGGCAATGGCATGGTGGGTCACCATTTTTTAGAACAACTGGCAGCCAGTTCTAAAGCTCATGCGTTCCAAGTGACGGTCATCGGCGAAGAAAACTATTGTGCTTATGACCGAGTACATCTGTCTGAGTATTTCCAAGGGAAAAGTAGCGACGAGCTCGCCTTAGGCAGTGCAAAGCAATATAAAGATTGGGGCTTTAAGCTGCATTTAGGGGTAAAAGCCACCGCCATCGAGCCGTGTTCACGCAAAGTACAGCTCGACGATGGTACCGAGCTCAGCTATGACAAATTGATCTTAGCAACCGGCTCATACCCTTTTGTGCCGCCGATTGAGGGCAGCACGCTTGAGCACTGTTTTACCTATCGTACCCTTACTGATCTAGATGCTATTCGCAGCAGCGCCAACGCCGCCAATACCGGCGTCGTCATTGGTGGTGGTTTATTGGGATTGGAAGCGGCCAAAGCCCTGCGTGATTTGGACCTAGACACTTTTGTTGTTGAACACTCGCCGCGTTTAATGAATGCGCAAATTGACCAAGAAGGCGGCGAACTGCTGCAAGAAAAGATTGAAGCTTTAGGCGTTCAAGTACTCACCCAGCGTGCCGCTGTGCGTGTAACTGAAGGGCTCGGAGCGCGGTTATGCGTGGAGTTTGCCGACGGTAAAAAGCTAGAAACCGATTTAATTGTGTTTTCTGCCGGTATTCGTCCGCGCGATGAACTGCCCCGAGCTGCTGGCTTACTGCTGGGCGAGCGCGGTGGCGTGGCAGTGGACAATTACTGTCAAAGCAGCGACCCGCAGATTCTCGCGATTGGCGAAGCCGCAGCTTGGAGTAACTGTTGTTTTGGCTTGGTCGCTCCAGGTTATCAAATGGCCAAAGTAGCTCTGGCTAACTTAATCGGAGAAGAGTTGGCGTTTACCGGTGCTGATATGAGCACCAAGTTAAAACTGTTAGGTGTTGATGTCGGTGCAATTGGCGACACTCAAGGCAATCAAAACGTAGGAACCAAGATCTACCGTTACCTTGATCAAATCAGCCAGCACTATCGCAAGATGGTGGTATCCGCCGATGGGCAACGTTTGCTGGGTGCTATTTTGGTGGGCGACAACAGCTATTACGACACTTTAATGCAGTATTACCGCAATGGTTTGGATCTGCCGGCTCACCCAGAAAGCCTGATTTTGCCAAGCCAGTCTGGTAGCACACCTTTGCTCGGTATGGCCGCTTTACCAGACAGCGCGATTATTTGCTCCTGCCACAATGTCAGCAAAGGCGACATCGTGGATTGCTTGCAAGGTGGCTGTGCATCCGTGGCTGAAGTCATCGAACTCTCGCGCGCCAGCACTGGTTGTGGCGGTTGTAGCAGCCAGCTGAAAAGCCTAGTAGAGCAGCAAATGGCTGCGATGGGCATGGCCGTGAGTAGCGCATTGTGTGAACACTTTGCCTACACTCGGCAAGAGCTGGAACACATGATTCGCACCGAAAGCATCCTGAATTTTAACCAACTGCTAGAACGTCATGGTCAGGGTATGGGCTGCGATATTTGCAAGCCGACAGCCGCCAATATTTTTGCCTCGGTGCAGAACGACTTTGTCCTCTCTGCCGATCACCTCGGCCTGCAAGACACTAACGATGCTTTCTTGGCCAATATGCAAAAAGACGGCACATATTCTGTGGTGCCACGCATCGCCGGGGGTGAGATCACTCCGGAGATGCTCATTCTCCTGGGCAAAGTGGCGCGTGACTTTGGTCTTTACAGCAAAATCACTGGTGGCCAACGCATTGACCTGTTCGGTGCTGAACTCAGCCAACTGCCAGCCATCTGGCAACGTTTGATAGAAGCAGGCTTTGAAACAGGGCAAGCCTACGGCAAATCCGTACGCACAGTGAAAAGCTGCGTGGGCAGTGCTTGGTGTCGTTATGGCGTGCAAGACAGTGTGCGCTTGGCCATTGATTTAGAGAATCGCTACAAGGGCATTCGCGCGCCGCACAAACTTAAATTTGCCGTCAGTGGTTGTACCCGTGAATGTGCTGAAGCGCAGTCCAAAGACTTTGGCGTCATCGCTACAGAAAAAGGCTGGAACCTGTATGTCGCTGGCAATGGTGGAATGCGCCCACGTCATGCGGATCTGTTTGCGCAGGATTTAGACACCGATAGTTTAATTCGCACCATCGACCGCATCATGATTTTCTACATCCGCACCGCTGGACGTTTAGAACGCACCGCACGCTGGTTAGAGAGCCTTGAAGGTGGCTTGGAGTATTTACAGAAAGTCATTTTGCACGACTCGCTCGGTTTAAATGCTGACCTTGACCAGCAAATGGCGCACTTAGTGGCCAGTTATCAATGCGAATGGCAAACCACACTGAATAACCCAGAAAGCCTAAAACGCTTCCGGCAGACCATTAACAGTGCTGGAGACGACCCACAATTACTCTATGTCTCAGAACGAGGACAAAAACGCCCCGCGAATGCGCAGGAGCGTGCGCAGCACATCCCTCTTGTTAGCGTGTAAATCTAAGCCTTTGGAGGCCGCCATGACAGAACAACAGACGTGGATAACCGTAGGCCAACGCAGCGACTTAATCGATGGTGCCGGCGTTGGAGCACAAGTCGACAGCGATCAAGTCGCGCTGTTTTACTTAAAAAAACATAACCAACTGTTTGCTGTGGGCAACCTCTGCCCTTTTAACGACCTGAACATTATTGCCCGCGGCATCATCGGCGATATCAAAGGCGAACCTGTCGTCGCCAGCCCACTGCATAAAGAGCACTTCTCGTTACGCGATGGCCATTGCCTTGAGCAACCCGAAGTACGTTTACCGGTATGGCAGGTTCGCTTAGAAGGGGATGTCTTACAGGTTATGCGCCCTGCAACACAAGCAACCAGCACTTCGTTTTAATGATCGTTTTCTGATGCTTCTCTAGATTATCAAGGGGTTTATATGTCTTACGTTATACCGAGTGAATTTGCCAAAAAAATGGTCGATTCAGGTGAAGCCAAGTTGCACATGTCGCGCCGCGATGTACTGATTCGCTCTTGCATGGCCGGTGCTATTTTGGCTCTGTCTGCGGCCTTTGCAGTCACAGTCGCGCTGCAAACCGGCTCGCACTTACTGGCCTCTGTGCTATTCCCAGTTGGTTTTATCATGCTCTATTTAATGGGTTTTGATCTGCTAACAGGCGTGCTTATGTTAACACCTTTGGCATGGCTGGATCGTCGACCAGGTGTCACTCCGGGGGTGGTACTGCGCCACTGGGGCTGGGTGTTTTTAGGCAATTTTAGCGGAGCGCTACTGGTGGCCTTGCTGTTGTCCTTCACCTTTACCATGGGTTTTGCGACCGAACCGGGCGCTATTGCTGCCAAACTGGCCTCGATTGGTGAGTCGCGTACGCTAGGTTATGCCGAGTACGGTGCCAGTGGCTGGGTAACTATTTTCATTCGCGGCATGCTGTGCAACTGGATGGTTTCAATGGGTGTGGTAGGTGCCATGCTCTCCACCAACGTCAGCGGTAAGGCAATTGCCATGTGGATGCCTGTAATGCTGTTCTTTTACATGGGCTTTGAGCACTCGGTGGTCAATATGTTCTTATTTCCCACGGCGATGTTGATGGGTGGCGACTTCTCCGTAATGGACTATTTGCTCTGGAATGAAATCCCTACCGTATTGGGCAACCTCGCTGGCGGCCTGTTGTTTACCGGTCTAGCGCTATACACAACGCATGTACGTACTGCACCACAACGCGTCTTATAAGCTAAGGAGTCACCATGCATATCCAAGTCTTTCAGCATGTATCCTTTGAAGGGCTTGGATACATTGAGCACTACCTTAATCAAGCACAGCATCAGATCAGCTATAGCAAATTTTTCGCTAGCCCTTGCCTGCCTTCCCTTGAACACATAGATGCCCTGCTTATTATGGGCGGCCCAATGAGTGTGCATGATCACGCTGAGCACCCTTGGCTGCGTGATGAAATTGAGTTTATTCGCCGCTTTGCCGCCACCGGTAAGCCCATGCTGGGTATTTGTCTCGGCGCGCAGCTCATCGCCAATGCTTTGGCGGCAGATGTATACGCCAACCCAGAAAAAGAAATCGGCTGGCACCCGATCAGTACTAGCAAGCATGGCAAGGATCAGGTGTTTCAATTCCCCAGTTGCATTGAAGTGTTTCACTGGCACGGAGAAACCTTTAGCTTGCCGCAGGGAGCCATTTGTTTAGCGCACAGTCAAGGCTGTGCTCAGCAGGCATTTCAGCTCGGGCGACATATTATTGGTTTGCAGTTTCACTTAGAAGCCACTCAAAAAACGGCCAAAGCGCTCGTCAGCCACTGCCAAGCTGAACTGGTCAAAGGACGCTATATCCAAAGCGCCGACGAAATAATGGCCGCAGCACCTGAGCGTTATATGGCGATCAATCAGTTGATGAGTGAGGTATTGGACTACTTGCTTGCCCCTGAATCATGTCAGCCATGACTCAAGGGTTGGCCAAGCCGTGTTTTACTTAGACGACCACGTCTTAGCGGCAAAATCTAAGGTGGCAAAGTAATCGGCCAGTGTTTCGGCACGGCGAATCAACTCAACACTGCCATCGGCTCTAAGCAACAACTCTTGCGGACGCAGCTTACCATTGTAATTAAAGCCCATCGCCTGACCGTGTGCGCCAGTGTCTTGAATAATCAACAAGTCACCATCAACGATCGCTGGCAGCGCGCGTTGGATAGCAAACTTATCGTTGTTTTCACAGAGCGAACCCACTACATCGACGACCTCATCGTCAGCGCTGGAGGTTTTACCAAGCACATCAATATGGTGATAAGCGTTGTACATGCCGGGACGCATTAACGCTGACATGCAAGCATCGACACCCACATAAGTGCGATAAATCTCTTTACGGTTAATTGCCTCAGTCACCAACACACCATGTGGGCCGGTGATATAGCGGCCACTTTCCATATACACCTTGGGCTGGTAGCCATGCTGCGCGGCAAATGTCTGCAATAGCGTTGCGGTTTCGCGGCCTAACAACTCAATATCAAAAGCTGTTTCTTCTGGGCGGTAGGGAATACCCAAGCCACCGCCGATATTAATAAATTCAAACTCAATATTCAGTTTTTGACCCACTTCAGCCACGAGATCTAACAACATCTGTGTGGTTTGCACCATATATGCAGGGTTGCACTCATTGGACGCCAGCATGGTGTGTAGGCCAAAGCGTTTCGCGCCACGCGCTTGTGCTTTGCTAAAGGCGGTAAATATTTGCGCGTGGGTCAAACCATATTTGGCTTCTTCTGGTACGCCAATGATGCTGTTACCGCTGCGTGCTGAGCCGGGGTTATAACGAAAACACACCAGTTCTGGCATCTCTGGGACTTTATCAATCAGGCCAATGTCATCTAAATTCAGAATACAGCCGCCCTGTTCCTGCGCCGCCACAAACTCTTCGATTGAGGTGTTATTGGAGGTGAACATAATATCCTCACCTTGACCACCGGCTTGACGCGACAGCACCAACTCGGCAATTGAGCTGCAATCAAAGCCAAAGCCCAAATCCGCCATAATCTTTAAAATACTGGGGTTGGGCAGCGCTTTCACCGCGTAGTACTCACGAAAGCCTGGGACATTGGCGAAGGCTTGTTGTAATCGATGACCGGTATCGCGAATACCCTGCTCGTCATAAATATGGAAAGGTGTGCCAAATTCAGCGGCGATACTGCGCAGTTTTGGGTACAAACGTTGACTAAAATCTGTAGAAATAGGCATCAGCAAGCCCCCTTAAAGTGGTGAATGGTGCAGCAATGCCGCTTCAATGCGTTGCATGGCCTGTTGGACTTTCTCGAAATTATTGAACGCACTGATGCGGATATGTTGTTCGCCGCAGCGACCAAAACCAGCACCGGGGGTACAAATCACCCCAGCGTTATTCAGTAAGAAATCAAAGAATGTCCAGGCATCTTGCTTAACCTCGATCCAAATGTACGGCGAGTTATCACCGCCGCTGCATGCAAAGCCCATGCGCTGAAAGGCTTGACGAATGTACGCTGCATTTTTTAGGTAGTACTCAATCAGCTCGGCCACTTGCGCTTTACCGGCGGGGCTATAGACCGCTTCTGCTGCGCGCTGGACCGGGTAAGACACACCATTGAACTTGGTGGTATGTCGACGCATCCATAAGTCACGCACCGAGACTGCAACGCCTGCTGCGGTGTAAGCAGTACAGGCTTTAGGCACCACCGTATAAGCACAGCGCACACCAGTGAAACCTGCGGTTTTCGAGAAGCTTCTAAACTCAATCGCGACTTTTTCAGCACCTTCGATTTCATAAATGGAATGCGCTACATCCTCATCCTGAATAAAGGCCTCGTAGGCGGCATCGAATAAAATCAGCGCTTGCTGCTCAAGCGCATATTCAACCCAAAGGCGCAGCTGATCACGGGTGATACTCGCTCCGGTGGGGTTATTGGGGAAACACAGATAGATCAAATCCACCGGCTCGCTCGGTAGTTCAGGGATGTAATTGTTTTCAGCCGTGCACTCAAGATAGACCAAACCCTGATAACGCCCTGCTTGGCTCGCGCCGGTGCGTCCGGCCATCACATTGGTATCGACGTAGACCGGATACACCGGATCAGGAATGGCTAAGCGTAAATCTTGCGCAAACAGTTCTTGAATGTTGCCGGTATCGCACTTAGCACCGTCGCTGACAAAAATCTCATCGGCATTGATGTTGGCGCCGCGCGCTTGAAAATCATGCTCAGCAATGGCTTGGCGTAAAAAATCATAACCTTGTTCAGGGCCGTAGCCGCGAAAGGTCTGACTCTCAGCCAGCTCATCAACCGCTTTGTGCATGGCTTGCACACAGGCGTCAGGTAACGGCAGGGTGACATCGCCAATGCCTAAGCGGATTAATTCACGCTCAGGGTGTTGTTGTTGAAAAGCCTGGATGCGCTGGTTAATTTCAGCAAACAAATAGCTGTTTTGCAGTTTTTGGTAGTGCTCATTAATACGAATCATAATGACCTTATCGAGGTAGAGTTAACGCGGCAACGTGCTGCTGCCCATTAAGAATTGATCCACGGCTCGCGCTGCTTGGCGACCTTCACGAATCGCCCACACCACCAGCGATTGACCACGGCGCATATCACCAGCGCTGAACACTTTCGTCACATTAGTGGCATAGCCGCCTTGGGCATCCACACTGGCTTTAGCATTGCCACGGCCATCCAACTCCACACCAAAGCCTTCTAGAAGGGTGGCCACAGGACTGGCAAAGCCCATGGCTAACAGCACCAAATCAGCGGGCCAAAATTGTTCACTGCCTGCCACTTCGACAAAAGCGCCCTGCTGCATCTCCACGCGGACGGTTTTCAGGCCAGTTAATTTGCCGTTGCTGCCAACAAACTCTTTGGTGGCAATCGCAAACTCTCGTTCACAGCCTTCTTGATGACTTGACGAAGTGCGCAATTTGTAAGGCCAGTACGGCCACGTCAGCGGCTTGTTTTCTTGCTCTGGCGGGCGCGCCATCACTTCAAATTGCACTACGCTGGCGGCGCCTTGACGGTTGGAGGTACCCACGCAATCCGAGCCGGTATCACCGCCACCAATCACAATGACCTGCTTACCTTCAGCGCGCAGCTGCTCAGGCATCGCAACGCCAGCATTGACGCGGTTTTGCTGCGGCAAAAACTCCATGGCGAAATGCACGCCATCCAACTCACGCCCCGGCACCGGTAAATCACGTGATTGTTCGGCACCACCGGTGAGTAATACTGCGTCGAAGTCCTGCAGCAGGCTGCTCGGGCTAACACTCTGCGTAGCCCAGTTGGTCACTTTGCTATCGGCAGGTAAATCGCCGATCAAGGTGTTGGTGCGAATCTCGACGCCTTCAGCCAGTAATTGCTCAACGCGGCGATCGATATGCACTTTTTCCAGTTTGAAATCAGGAATACCAAAACGCAGCAAACCACCCACTTGATCATTTTTTTCAAACAGGGTGACACTGTGCCCGACCCGCGCCAATTGCTGCGCAGCCGCCAGACCTGCAGGACCAGAGCCCACCACCGCAACTGTTTTCCCTGTCTTGTGGCTGGCTATTTGTGGCTGTATCCAGCCTTCGGCATAGGCGCGATCAACAATGGCATGCTCGATGGACTTAATGCCGACCGGCTGTGCATTAATATTTAAAGTACAGGCCGCTTCACAAGGTGCAGGACACACACGTCCGGTAAACTCGGGGAAGTTATTGGTCGAGTGCAAGACCTTGCTGGCGTTGTGCCAATCATCGCGATACACCAAGTCATTAAAGTCCGGAATAATATTATTCACCGGACAAGCACTGTGACAAAAGGGTGTGCCGCAATCCATACAACGTGCACTTTGTTGGTGCGCTTGTGCTGGGGTCAAACCGTGCACAAACTCGTGGTAATTTTTTAGACGTAATTCAACTGCGTCGTATTCTTCTTCGATACGTTGAAACTCTATAAATCCAGTAGCTTTTGACATTGATTATTCCTCCTAGCAACTTACACTGGCGATGACAGGCGCAGCGGCCTGCGCAGCAGCATTGATCTGTTCCAGCGCGCGACGGTATTCATGCGGGAATACTTTGATAAAGCGCTTTTTGGCTGTCGCCCAATTGGCCAGTAGTTCTTCTGCACGTAACGAGCCAGTCAAATGCAAATGTTCTTCAAGCAAACCCTTTAATAAGGTTTCATCCGCTGTTTGCGCATGCAATGGGATACCAGCAGCCGCTTGCGCAGTAGGATCCAGCAGCGGTTCTAGGCCGACTTGTTCGGTGTTACAACGCAGGGCAAATTGACCGTCTTGGTCATATACAAAAGCCACGCCACCCGACATCCCCGCAGCAAAGTTACGCCCGGTTTGCCCAAGCACGACGACGGTGCCACCGGTCATGTATTCACAACCATGATCACCCACACCTTCCACCACAGTGCTCGCGCCGGATAGGCGTACCGCAAAGCGCTCGCCGGCCACGCCACTAAAGAAAGCTGAGCCTGAGGTGGCGCCATACAACACGGTATTACCGACAATGATGTTGTCGCTCGACATACCTTTAAAGTCGCGGCTTGGACGCACAATCAAGCGCCCGCCGGACAAGCCTTTACCACTGTAGTCATTGGCTTCGCCGACTAGATCAAAGGTAATCCCTTGAGCAAGGAAGGCAGCAAAACTCTGACCGCCCGTACCAGTGCAATGCACATGGATACTGTCATCGGCTAAACCATCAGGGTGATGTTTAATCAGCGCACCCGACAGCATCGCGCCGACCGTACGGTTAGTGTTTCTCACCTGAGTTTCAATGCGCACAGGCTTACCATGTAGCAAAGCCGCCTGCGCCTGAGCGATCAACTGCTGATCAAGTGCATGTTCCAGACCATGTTCTTGCTGACTGCTGTGTAAACGTGGCACTTCTGCAGGCGCCGTAGGCAAGGCAAATACACGGCTAAAATCTAAGCCTTGCGCTTTCCAATGCTCAACGCCTTGGCGCATGTCGAGTAAGTCGGTACGGCCAATCAGCTCGTCGAAGCGACGCACACCGAGTTGCGCCATGATCTGCCGCACTTCTTCGGCAATAAAGAAGAAGAAATTGACCACATCTTCAGGCTTGCCAGAAAACTTCTTACGCAGTTCAGGGTCTTGCGTGGCAATGCCCACAGGACAGGTATTGAGGTGACATTTGCGCATCATAATGCAGCCTGAAGCAACCAAAGGCGCGGTAGCAAAACCAAACTCATCGGCACCCAATAAGGCTCCCATCACCACATCGCGGCCAGTTTTCATCTGACCATCGGCTTGGATCCGTACTCGCCCACGCAAACGGTTCAGCACCAAGGTTTGCTGGGTTTCTGCCAGACCCAACTCCCACGGCGTGCCAGCGTGCTTAATCGAACTCCAAGACGCTGCACCGGTGCCGCCATCATGACCAGCAATAACGATGTGATCGGCTTTAGCTTTCGCCACACCAGCAGCAATGGTGCCCACGCCCACTTCTGAAACCAGCTTGACTGAAATATCAGCACTGGGATTGACGTTTTTTAAGTCGTGAATCAGCTGGGCTAAATCTTCAATGGAGTAAATATCATGGTGCGGTGGTGGCGAGATCAATCCCACGCCCGGCACTGAATGGCGCAACTTACCAATGTAGTTGGACACCTTGTTACCCGGTAACTGCCCGCCTTCGCCGGGCTTAGCACCTTGCGCCATTTTGATCTGGATTTGATCGGCGGAGACCAGATACTCCGTGGTGACGCCAAAACGTCCTGAGGCCACTTGCTTGATTTTCGAGCGCAGGCTGTCGCCTTCACGCAGAATGTAGTCAACCTCTACAGTGTCTTGACCCATCACCTCACTTAACAAGGTCCCTGCAGCAATCGCTTGGCCTTCCATTTCATTACGATAGCGCGCGTGATCTTCACCACCCTCACCGGTATTGCTCTTGCCACCAAGACGGTTCATAGCAATCGCCAGGTTCATGTGCGCTTCGGTGGAAATTGAGCCTAATGACATGGCTCCGGTGGCAAAACGCTTCACGATTTCACTGGCCGCTTCTACTTCTTCGACAGCAATGCTGCGCTCAGGTTGAAGGCGAAACTCAAACAAGCCTCGCAGCGTGGTATGACGCTTAGACTGATCATTAATGATTGCTGCATATTCAGTAAAGGTTTCATAGCGATTGCTACGGGTGCTGTGCTGTAACTTAGCAATCGCATCTGGTGTCCAGGCATGTTCTTCAGCGCCAGCACGCCAAGCAAATTCACCACCGACATCCAACTGCTGACTCGCCACTGCAGCAGGATTAAAGGCATGCTGATGACTGCGTATCGCCTCGTCAGCAATATCAAAGATACCCAGTCCACCAATTTTTGAAGGCGTGCCGGCAAAATACTTGTTCACCAGCTCTTCACTTAAACCCACCACTTCAAAAATCTGCGCAC
The DNA here is from genome assembly GCF_000421765.1 of Denitrificimonas caeni DSM 24390. GTDB lineage: Bacteria > Pseudomonadota > Gammaproteobacteria > Pseudomonadales > Pseudomonadaceae > Denitrificimonas > Denitrificimonas caeni. The sequence goes on from NZ_ATXQ01000002.1 coordinate 180,055, forward strand.
CGCAGTACGACATATAGGTACTGATGCCCATTTTCGACATGATTTTAGTTAAGCCTTTACCCACCGCCTTAACAAAATACTGTGACGCTTGCTCAGCGCTAACACCTAACTCAGGGGCAATATCGGCCAGTGTTTCTAACGCTAAATAAGGGTGAATGGCTTCAGCACCAAAACCTGCCAAGACCGCAAAATGATGCACTTCACGGGCGCTGCCGGTTTCTACCACAAGACCAACAGTGGTACGCAAACCTGCACGCACCAAATACTGATGAATAGCTGATAAGGCCAATAACACTGGAATCGCCACTTGATCACGGCTCATGTAGCGGTCGGTGATAATTAAAATATTACAGCCGGCATGAATCGCCTCTTCAGCCTCCGAGCACAGATAAGCAATCCGCGCTTCAACGCCCGCTTTGCCCCACTGGCTTGGGTAGGTGATATCAATTTCACATTTGCGAAACTTACCGCCCGTGCTCTGCTCGATATGGCGTAAACGCGCCATATCGGCGACATCTAAGATCGGTTGCGAGATTTCTAAACGCAGTGGTGGATTGCTGGCATTGATATCCAACAAGTTAGGACGCGGGCCAATAAAGGACACCAGCGACATCACCACCGCTTCACGAATCGAATCGATGGGCGGGTTGGTTACTTGCGCAAAGAGCTGACGAAAGTAATGGTACAAAGGCTTGTTGCGCGCTGACAGCACCGCTAATGGCGCATCGTTGCCCATTGAGCCAATGCCTTCTTCAGCGTTAACGGCCATCGGAGCCAATTGGTATTTAATATCTTCTTGGCTATAACCAAAGGCTTGCTGACGGACTAACAACGGCTCGGCAAAGGTCAACGGCTCAGCATCGCTGCTTAAGGTATCCAGACACATGCGCACATTATCGATCCACTGACGATAAGGTTTGGCCTGCGCATAGCGCTGCTTCAGCTCTTCATCTTCAACGATGCGGCCTTGCTCTAAGTCGATCAGGAACATTTTGCCGGGCTGTAAACGCCACTTGCGCACAATCCGCTGATCAGGAATCGGCAACACGCCAGTTTCTGAGGCCAACACCACCATGTCATCATCGGTGACAATAAAGCGCGCAGGTCGCAGACCGTTACGATCTAGGGTTGCACCAATTTGTCGACCATCGGTAAAGACCATCGCCGCAGGACCATCCCAAGGCTCGAGCATCGCCGCATGGTACTCATAAAAAGCACGACGCTGCGCATCCATCTGATTATGTTTTTCCCAGGCTTCTGGGATCATCATCATCGCTGCTTGCGCCAGCGGATAACCGGCCATCACCAGCAACTCTAAGGTGTTATCAAAGGTTGCCGTGTCAGATTGGCCATCCATGCTGATCGGATAGAGTTTTTGTAAATCATCACCGAGCACCGGCGACGACATCACCCCTTCGCGGGCACGCATCCAGTTAAAGTTACCTTTCACTGTGTTGATTTCACCGTTATGCGCCACCATGCGATAGGGGTGAGCCAGCGGCCAGGAAGGAAAGGTATTAGTGGAAAAGCGCTGATGCACTAAGGCCAAGGCTGAGACCAACTGCGGATCTTGCAAGTCGAGGTAGTACTGACCCACCTGATTTGCTAGCAATAAACCTTTATAGATCACCGTGCGGCACGACATGCTCGGCACATAGTATTCAAAGCTGTGAGTGAGGCGTAAATGAGTAATCTTGGCTGAAGCAGTTTTACGAATCAGATACAGCTTACGTTCCAGCGCATCAGACACCATGATGTCGGCACCACGGCCAATAAATACCTGACGAATCACCGGCTCACTGGCGCGCACATCCTCAGACATCGGTAAATCACGATTGACCGGCACATCACGCCAGCCCAGCAGCACTTGCTTCTCAGCGGCAATCGCCCGCTCTAACTCGCGCTCACAAGCTTGGCGTGCGGCAGCTTCTTTGGGCAAAAACACCATGCCCACGCCATAATCACCCGCTGGTGGCAGCTGCACGCCTTGCTTGGCCATCTCGGCACGGTAAAAAGCATCAGGAATTTGAATCAGTAAGCCTGCACCATCGCCCATTAATGGGTCAGCACCGACCGCGCCACGATGGTCAATATTTTCCAGAATCTTCAGCCCTTGCTGAACAATGGCGTGCGATTTAATCCCTTTAATATGCGCAACGAAGCCAACGCCACAGGCGTCATGCTCGGCATTGGCATACAGACCTGTGTCGATCGCGTGTTGAATTTCCTCTGCGCTTGCAGCTCGGACAGTTTCTGACGTTGGCGCTTGCGGCGTTACCTTAGGCATAGGAACACTCCCTATCTAAATAAAAAATAAATGCGGCGAAGCAACTAAAGTTGTCGCGCTTTACTCTCTATTCAGCAAGGATTAGGCCAATCTATAGAAACGCCCTAAACATGCGCCATACAGGCACTAAGGCTAAGATTCACCGGTCTTTTCACGGTGTTTTCGCACCAAAACCATGCAGCCACGCACCAAAGTTGTGCGCAGCGGCTTTATTCTGCGCTGTCCTCGTCGACAGCACCTTCTTGCACGCCCAGTTCATTGATTTTTCGCGTTAAGGTGTTGCGTCCCCAGCCTAACAACTCTGAGGCATCACGCCGCCGCCCGCTAGCATGGGCTAAAGCAGCTTCAATCATCACCCGCTCAAACATCGGTAGCGCACGATCCAGCAAACCTTTATCGCCCTGCTGCAAAGCCTGCTCAGCCCAACGCCGCAAAGATACTTCCCAGTCCGGAGAAGCCGCGCCTGCGGTTGTGTGATGTAACAGTTCGACCGGTAGATCGCTAACCATCACCTCGCGACTGGAGGCCATCACGGTCAACCAGCGGCAGGTATTCTCCAGCTGGCGCACATTACCTGGCCAGTCGAGTTGGCTTAAATACACTTCTGTTTCAGGCAATAACACGCGCCTTTCAGTCGCGAGTTCATCCGCCGCTTTTTGCAGAAAGTGCGCAGCTAAAGTAGCAATGTCTTCACGCCTCTCACTGAGCCTTGGCAGATGGATACGGATCACATTCAAGCGATGGTAGAGGTCTTCGCGAAACAAGCCTTGGCGCACCAGCACCTCAAGATCACGGTGGGTTGCCGCGATGATCCGCACATCCACGCGAATCGGCGTGTGCCCACCGACTCGATAAAAGGTGCCATCGGCTAACACGCGCAACAAGCGCGTTTGTGTATCCAATGGCATATCGCCAATCTCATCGAGAAACAAGGTGCCTTGATGCGCTTGTTCAAAACGCCCATGGCGCACACTGGCGGCTCCGGTAAAAGCCCCTTTCTCATGACCAAACAGCTCAGACTCAATTAAGTCCTTGGGTATCGCGGCCATATTCAGCGCAATAAAAGGCTGCTGCGCTCTAGGGCTATGTTGATGTAAAGCATTGGCCACCAACTCTTTACCAGTGCCAGACTCTCCATGAATCAACACGGTCATGTGCGAGTGCGAGAGCCTACCAATGATACGAAACACCTCCTGCATCGCCGGCGCTTCACCAATAATAGCGCTAGCAGAAGCACTGTATTCGGTGCTTGCAGCAGCGTCCTTGGAATGAGCTAAAGCGCGTCGCACTAAGGCAATCGCATCATCTAAATCAAAAGGTTTAGGCAGGTATTCAAACGCGCCACTTTGATAGGATTTAACCGCACTGTCTAAATCAGAATGCGCCGTCATCACAATCACTGGCAAATGCGCATAACGCTGATGCACTAAGGCTAACAAGGCCAAACCGTCCATACCTTGCATGCGAATATCGGTAATGATGACATCAGGTTGCGTCTCTGCCAGCTGCGCCAATGCCTCTTCACCACTGGCAAAGGTTGTGGTGGTGAAACCTGCTTGGCTTAAGGCTTTTTCCAACACCCAACGCATCGACTTATCATCATCGACAATCCAAACTTGGTCAGTCATGGCAGTACTCCTGGGTAAGGTTCAAGATGCGGGTCAACAGGGATTAAAATACGAAAAACTGTACGTCCGCGCGTGCTCTCACACTCAATCAGCCCTTCATGCTCTTGAATGATGCCTTGCGCAATCGGCAAACCCAGCCCTGTGCCTTGAGCGCGGCCAGTGACCATCGGATAAAACAGTGTTTCCAGCAACGGTCCATCAATACCCGGGCCGTTATCTTCGACTTCCACCAAACACACCAAACGATGTCGGTGCGCACCAATCGTAAACTGTCGTAACACCCGCGAACGCAAGATGATTTCAGCAGGACGCTCGCTCGGATTTTCTAATAAGGCTTGCGCAGCATTACGGACAATATTAAGCACCACTTGAATCAAGCGATCTAAATCGGCATACAACTCGGGCAGGCTGGGATCGTAATCACAGCTCAGCGTAATCGCTTCACCCACTTCTGCTTGCAAAATAAGGCGCACACGCTCTAACACTTGATGAATATTGATCCGAGTAAAATGCAAACGCTGACGCGGCCCCAGCATACGGTCGACGACATGGCTTAAGCGGTCAGTCTCGGCAATGATCACATCGGTATATTCTTGGAACTCTGGCGAGGACAGTTGCCGCGCCAGCAATTGCGCCGCTCCGCGAATGCCGCCCAGCGGATTTTTAACCTCGTGTGCTACGCCGCGCACTAAAGCACGGGTCACTTGATGGGCAGTAAATAAATTGTCTTCACGACTCAGACGCAAAACACGGTCTTGCGGGAACAACTCGACCAGTAATTGCTTGCCTGCTTGCCCAGCGCCATTGAATGGCGTGGCGGTATAATCCAAGGTAACCACCTGAGCGGTACTCGGAAAATGTAAACGTGCTTCACGGCGCGTATAGGGCTGCTGATCTAACAAAGCATTGTTGAGCGCGTCCAAGCACTCATCATCTTCCCAAAAAAACAGCGCAATCGAACGCCCAAGCAAATGCGTGCGACTGGTGGCAAAGAGCTGCTCCGCAGCAGGATTGGCGTAGCGCACAGATAAGTGCTCATCAAGCAGCAAGACCGCTGTGGAGAGTTGTTCGAGTAAGGCATTGCCTAAAACGGCTGAGTTCATAGGTGATTTACTGACAGAAAGTCTCTATAAAAATAAGTATGCCCCAAAAAGGGGCATAAGTATTTACAGACTGTAATACATATCAAACTCGGCGGGATGCACCGACTGACGCAAGCGCGTGACCTCGCCCATTTTGCATTCAATATAGGCACTGAGCATGTCCTCAGAAAATACACCGCCTTCTAGCAAGAAGTGTCGGTCTGACCACAGCGCTTCCAGCGCTTGATCTAAGCTGTAAGCCACTTGAGGGATATCTTGGGCTTCTTCAGGCGGCAAGTCATACAAGTTTTTATCCATTGCCTCGCCTGGATCAATTTTATTTTTGATGCCATCAAGGCCCGCCATCAATAGCGCTGCAAAGGTTAAATACGGGTTGGAACTTGGATCTGGGAAGCGGCACTCAATACGCTTGCCTTTAGGGTTTTTAACCCAAGGTATACGAATCGAAGCAGAACGGTTACGTGCTGAGTAAGCCAACATCACCGGTGCTTCAAAGCCTGGCACTAGACGCTTGTAAGAGTTAGTACCGGGGTTGGTAATGGCATTCAGTGCGTGCGCATGTTTAATGATGCCGCCAACATAATGCAGGGCCATTTCAGACAAACCGGCATAGCCATCACCCGCAAACAAATTCTTACCATCTTTTGCCAAGGACTGGTGCACATGCATGCCTGAGCCGTTATCGCCAACCAATGGTTTAGGCATAAAGGTGGCGGTTTTACCAAAGGCATGCGCGACATTGTGCACGCAATATTTCAGCAACTGCACTTCATCGGCTTTTTTCACCAAGGTGTTAAACGGCACTCCAATTTCACACTGGCCCGCATTGGCCACTTCATGGTGATGCACTTCAATACCCAAGCCCATCGCTTTCATGGCGTCACACATGGCGGTGCGCACATCAACCAGTGAGTCCACGGGCGGAACAGGAAAATAACCGCCCTTCACCCGTGGGCGATGGCCGCTATTTTTGCCTTCGGCTAAGGTTTTGGTTGCCCAAGCGCCTTCACCGGAGTGGATTTCAAAACCCACTTTGTTCATCGACTCTTCCCAGGTCACCGCATCAAACACAAAGAACTCTGGCTCTGGACCAAAATATGCGGTGTCAGCAATACCGGTGGAGCGCAGATACACTTCGGCACGCTGCGCAATCGAGCGTGGATCACGGTCATAGTTAGACAAGGTGGTCGGGTCTGCCACATCACAACGCACAATCACCGTCGGCACCGTTGCAAACGGATCCATCACTGCAGTGGAGTCATCCGGCAACAACGTCATATCGGATGCTTCGATGCCTTTCCAGCCATGAATAGACGAGCCATCAAACATTCTGCCTTCTTCCAAGGCTTCTTCATCGAAGGTTTCTGATGGGAAAGTAATGTGATGCTCTTTACCTAAAGTATCGGTAAAACGTAGATCTACCCACTGGGCATTGTGCTCTTTAATCAGTGATAGGGTCTTGGTAGACATGGCAAATGACTCCTCTAAGTCAAATTGATAACTGCAGTTCAATACTGCTCTATAGAGGATTTAGCAAATTCCATGCCATAAGAAAAAGTCAGTGAATACAAGGGGAAACGTCAGTTAAGAGGGGTAGGAGCGCACTAAAATAGTGCGAAAGCTTTATGTTTGGCACCAATCTGATGCGAACGCTTAGTTTTGAGTAAAGCAAAGCAGCTGATGCTCTACTAGGAGACAGCTTTACCCACAGACAGGGAGTCCGGCGAAAAGATGAGCGCTTGATTGAAGCGGCATGCCAGCGATTTATTTAAATACATCACTGAAAACAGGACGTGCCGAGCAAGAGATTATGCGCAGAAGTAATGGCGACAGAAGAGGCAGAAACAAAAAAGCCTCAAACAAATTAATGTCTGAGGCTTTAATGATGAATCTGGTTGCGGGAGCAGGATTTGAACCTACGACGGTTATGAGACGGATCATTTAGCGACACATTAAAAGTCTCTAAATGCTGTTAAACTGCTGTAATGTCTATTATAAGGCGTTTTTCAGCATATTGCTGTTATGGAAATAGAGACAGTTAATGACTAAAGATGCCACACAAAATTGGCACAGAACTTTTTCTTAAGTTGCGAATAAGTTGACCGTAAGGCTCATCTTTTTATACCTGTTTTTCACGGCTTATTTTATTCAGTAAGTGCTACTGAATTACAGCGGTTGATGCCCTTTCATTCGCTCAATATCCAGCCCCTCAAGCAGCCAACTCCATTGTCGTTGAGACAATGTCAGTACTTCACCGCGCATCTGTTTAGGCCATTTAAACGTGTCTTTTTCAAACCGCTTAATCCGGATACCAAAAACTCATGAACTAAAAGGCACAGTGCGTGACGTTTAACTCATGCGCAATGCCTTTATCCATAAGCTCAAGCCTGATGCCTTGGGCCAGAATGTATAAGAAATATTTTCAATAAGTCGCTGAGAATATGGTATTGATGCCCGCAACACGCATATCGAAGGTAATAGTTACATGCAAGATATTGGGGGATCCGTCAGTGGGCTGCTGGGGCTAATTATTACCAGCTCGATACTCATTGCTGTACCTGGCCCAAGCATCATGCTTTTTATCGGGCAAGTTATAATGAAGGGCAGAAGTCATGCGTTGCGTGGCGTGATCGGCAATGCAATTGGCATGTTAAGCGTTGCGATACTTCTTTCTTTTGGACTTGGCCCTCTTATACTGAAATCCGATTTTGCTTTGCCTGCTATCCGAATGCTCGGTGCGGTCGCCTTGCTGCTTATCGGCATAGGATATCTTGTAGCCTCAAAAGCGGCGAGTCCGGCTGCAACTGACCAGCCAGCAAAGAGAAAGTCACCGCTCACTGCGGGAGTGATAGTCGGTATAACCAACCCCAAGGCATTGATCATGTTCGGAACCATAGTTCCAAGCTTCCTCAGCGGCAATCTTGCGAGCCCCACGAACGTCCTGATCATGTACTCGATGATACCTATCCTATTGGGTATTGCGATCGATAGCGTGTGGGTTGTAGTTGCTCACAGCTTAAGCTCCCGCCTTTTTTCCAACGTAGACAGTGTCAGAATAGTAAACCGTATCGGAGGAGGCTTAATTATTCTGATGGCCCTTATATTGGCACGCGAAGCTGTTTCTGGGTTTTTGTCAATCAACCGGTGGCCGGCACCGTGGGCGTGACCGAACTGAGGGAAGCTTTCGCTATTTTTTGAAAAACTGAGTGTATCGTGGCATAGAACCGGGCCGCTGTTGTTCCCTCCGGTAATGATCACGGGTATTCCGTATCTGAAGTTAATCGATTTCTGGTGGCCGGTTTACCCTGGCAAATGAATCAGTGGAAGTGGCGATTGGGGTTTGACAGTCTGGATCGCAAAGTTGCTTCGAATGTCCCGAACCCCTGGTAACTTGAGCAGCGTATTGGTCAAAAACTCCTTGTAGGCGCGAAGATCGGGCACCACAACCTGCAGCAAGAAATCCGACTCCCCGGACACCAGGTGAGCCATCACCACTTCCGGCATAACACTTACCGCCTCGCAAAAAGCCTCGGCTTCCTTTTCCTGATGACGCTCCATTTTGATGCCAACGAATACGGTTAGCCCCAAACCCACTTTTTCCTGATCCAGGATGGCACTGTAGCCCTTGATCACTCCGGATTCTTCAAGCAGCCGCACCCTGCGTGAGCAAGGCGACGGGGACAGGTCTATTCCCTCGGCCAGATCCGTGTTGGGCGCGCGGCCATCCGTTTGCAGTGCCTCCAGAAGCTTTCGATCAAATCGGTCTAACTTATGAGTTGGCATAAGAACCTCCATATAAGAATAAAATTAGCGAATAGCACCAATTTTATATTCTTTTGTGGCTGACAACGCAACCATACGCTAAACAACCAACGGTATAATCAAGGCTTTAATACCGACAAGAGACATGACCCATGGCTGACCTTCTACTGTTCTTGGCTGCGCTCGTTGCGATTTACCTTACGCCAGGACCGGACATGTTCCTGGTGCTCGGTACCTCCGTGAGCAGTGGCCCCAGAAACGCCATGGCCGTCGCTGTGGGCCTTGCCATTGCACGGGGCTGCCATGTCCTGCTGGCGGCGGTGGGGCTTGCAACTCTGTTTGCGACTCATCCCTGGACCTACCACACAGTACGATTACTGGGCGCGGCCTATCTGCTCTACCTGGGTTGGCAATTCTTCCGGACAGGTCTTTCTCTCCCTGATGAACCCCAGTCAGCGGCAGGTACTCTGCCATCCGTGGGATATCTGGTTGATTTCCAAAGAGGGCTGGCAACCAACCTGCTCAACCCCAAATCCCTGATCTTCTGCTCTGTACTGCTTCCGCAGTTCATCCACCCGGAACTCTCAGGCATTGCCGGGCAGTTCGCCATACTGGCACTGATTCTGGTGCTGACCGGGCTGGTCTTTGATTTTACTTACGCAGTTCTGGGGCGGGCACTCTCGGCAGCTACCAGCGGCAACGCCCGATACCACAGAGTCCAGAACAACCTCTTTGGCTGTCTGCTGACAGGCATCGGGCTGAAGGTTGCGTTGGGTTGATTCAGCGTAAGCGCCTGGCTATCACACCCTGCATGGGGAAGTGTATACTTGTGCCAGCTTAAGGCATCTGTACTGGTCCGCTCTAACGTTAGAGAAGAAATTGGTAGCGACACCGGGCCTTTTTGCGGCCTCCGCATACTCTAACCACTTTGTAATTCCAACAAATGGTTAGAAACATGCAAAAACCTCACGTAAAGTACTTAGCCAGTATCTTGCCGAGTGTCTGAATTGTCTCCTCGAAATTAGGGATCAGCCTACCTTCTTCTTTTGCTAGTCGAGCTAGCTGTTTCTGAATGGTCTTCTTCTGGGTCTCATCAAGCTCGGTGCGATCCGCATGCTTGCGGGGCAGAACACCAAATGCATCATAAGCCAGTTTAATCAGCTCTCCTTGGGTAGCAAAACGATAATCATCACTCATCCTCATTGCTCCTTTAATCCCCGGCCAGTGGCCGGGGTATAGTCTTAGCGCTGATTAGGGTTCAATTGCTTGCCGCGATTACCATGAACATGCGCATTGGTCGGGTTAGTACCTGAAGTTCCGCGATTGTTATTCAATGCGTTAGCTCTGTCATTATGCTGTTGACGGCTGCGCTTGCTAGAGGTGTTTTTCTTGGACATTGTGTACTCCTAAGTGAGCAGATAAAAGAGATCACACCTTATCCATTGAGCGCTGCATTGTATCCAGCCTTTTTGGCGACGAACTTTTAGGCGCGAGGTAACTCAGTCCAACCATTGGTAGTACTCAGCAAGCTGAACAAGAATTGAACCGACGAACTTCGGGTTATAAGGGCAGTTCGTGTGAGGTGACTCTTGTTCGCCTTTAATCAACATCCTCTATAATTCAAATAGACATGATTATATAGTTGAGTAACCCGATAATGCCCGACTTGGCTGGCAAGAATGATGGTTGTTTTCAAGCTTTTAGTTAACCAGAACATCTCACTGCTATAAAGAGTAGTTAATGCCTACTACAATACCGTTTTTATCTTTCTTTAAGCTGGTCAACAAGGGTCGTTAATGACTAAAGACGTCGCGCAGAATTGGCACAGAAATATTTCTGCAGAAGCTAATGAGTTGACCGTAAGGCTGGGACAGCCATTCGCTGAACTTTCTTCGTGGGTTATCGAGCGAGAACTTGAGCTGCCGCTTGAAGTGTCATATCGCATTCTTGGTTTAGATCCATTCACGGTCGCTATTGGAAACTTAGTCAAAGAACTCAGTCATCCTGAATCACAGTTAATAATTAGCGAGTGGGAAACAAATCCAATTGTAAATGAGCTAAAAAAACTCACCCAAGCCGTAACTGCTGACACCAATATTTCTAGAAAATACGCTAGCATTGGTCATCGCGGTGGAGTTAATAAAAACCGTGATCAGTTCAGAAATTACGCAAATAAAACTTTTCTGCTCACACTTATTACTAACCCGCTTTCAGATGTTACCGACGAGACTACTTATACAAACAGGCGACGATTACGGATCTGGTTACTTGTTCAAGCAGCAAGTCGACTTTTGGATTTCGGCTATTCTGCAGATAGAGGTATTAGTATTGCCGCCCGATTTTTAGTCATTGATGCGGCTGATGCTAACTGGATATTAATTGACGACTTACTAAAAAAAGCAAAAAATCAGCTTGGCAGCACACCTAACACTTATGAGCGGTTCACCTCGGCCTTAGCTAACGCTTCACATATCATTAAGAATGACTCCTTCAAACCAGGCAAAACAGCGACGCAATTTCTCAACGCCATAAATAGTATTGCACATGGTGAGTGCAGAGAAATTGAAGCGAGTACTAATGATATTAAAGCGTTGCCACGCCTTACAGCTTTGCTACCAGCTGTCGTTAATCCTCTCCGTGGTAAGACCGACCCAGACGATGATGATTTCACCATCATTGCACCCGGCGAACAGGATGAAGAGCCTTTATTTTATGTTACAGACATTGATCCGACTGATAGCGCTGCGCAGCAAGCAATCAGCTCCGGCAGTGTTTATATTCAAAATATGGAGTTATCTCACTATTTGCCGTGGTCTTGGGATCGCGTACTACCGTCCGAATCGCAAGCATTAGAAGAGTGGCTCAACAAACAATTACGCTCAAGAGATATGGTAGATCGCACAGGCGCTGCTTTAGTGTGGCTGGCGATGCATCTATCTAGGTCATTGGTAATGGTTGAGCGACTGACTATTGAGAGTAAGCTGAAAGACGAATGGAGTTTTAGTACTGATTTTGATGTTCTTAAACGTACATCTCCGCGGCGACGCAGCGCATGGAAACCTAATGAAACTACACGACAACAGGTTCATGCATTTCGAGATGATTTAATAGTCCTAGTACCGCAGCCTATTCAAGATATTTTACGAACTGCCGCGAGCAATGCAGTCGAGGCTCCTCAAATTATAAGAACGCTTTGGCAAGCGGTATCACAACAAAAACTAGACACATGGTTTAACGAGCAAGCCAGAGAGCACTTTCCTCGATTAACGAGCGCCAAGCTTGCGAACTACCAGCCGCAACGATTGTTTGATGCAACGGGCGAGTTTAATTTTGCACGCCTATTAACATCTCACAGCAATAGCGCTCTGCCGGGCGCTTGCAGTTATGCAACTTGGGATATTAAGGCGATTGAAAAAGGGTTTCCGCTACCTGTTGTAGAATCATCACCAGGCGAGCCCGCCAGCACTTACATTATAGGTAGCATGCTGATACCGCTTGAATCAGTGCTGCATGAAGAAGTCACGCGTTGTAATACAATCCTCAAACAGACCTCAGATAAAGGACTGATTCAGTATCATAATGTACTAACACAGTATGTTGTAATGGCGTTGTATGCCGGGACTGGCGCACGCCCATTACGCGATCCATTTGAATCACTTCAGCACTTTTCTTTCCAGCATCGCTGCGTGTTTATCAACGATAAAAACGATGGAACCTTGCACACTGGCAGGGTGGTACCTTTACCTGCAGATCTAATCGCACTGCTAACTTACTATTTAGAGTTCTTAAAAAAGCTAAGTCTGCAGGTGGCCACCCACCGAGAAGAGTTGGCATTGCAGATATCTGCTCTGATTAATGGTCGCGAAGCGTCTATGCCGTTCTTTTTTCTATTAGATGGCAACCTACGCTGGCATTCAATGTCTGATGCAGTACAGCTTGAGTGCGCGCTATTTGAATGGACGCTACCTGCCAACCTCTTTCGCCATCGTTATGCACAGCGCCTCCTTAAAGAAGGCATTGACCCCGAAGTTGTTGATGGTTTTATGGGGCACGGAGAGCGCGGCGCTGCAACGTACAGTGATTACTCTGTACGTTGCTGGGAAGATGATGCCAGACGTTATCAAAGCGCTATGGATAATATTTACAGTGAGCTGCCATTTGCGACTCCACTAGACCTTCAGGAGTTACCGCCGCTGCTTTGTTTGCCTGCAGAAAAAGTCAGCTATGTAGAGCCAAAATTGTTTGGCCAAAAAGACCGTGTACGCTATAGATCGTTAAGACTTAAAAAAGCAATACGAGAAGCCCATGCTGATATTAGGCTATTTCTGAATTCTCGTGAAATTCAAAGTATCAGCGATGATGAGCTACTGCTTCTAAGTAATCGTATGTTATTGCGAGAAAACCGTTTGCCGCACCCACAGGCAGCTATACGCTTTAACATCCTTGTAAAAACGTTGAAGCGTTCTGAGGCAAACAGTACTGCCGTAAAAGAAAACGAACAGCAGCCTGATATTACTGCGAGTAACGATATTGCTTCAAATGAAGCATCTTCAGGATTATCAAAACGTCAGTTACTGAGCAAACGTTTTGTTGAGCTCCGTGACGAGCGTACACACATAACACCGCGCATTACAAATGCGCTTGAGCTTTATACGCAGCTTGAATCATGGGCTGATGTAACTCGAAAAAACACATTAAAAACAGGTTTATCTATGCCTCGTGCCTTATGTATTGGCACAGTACTCGTGGCGATTGAGAAACGTCTTGGATATAAGCAACTATTGCTGGATGTAATGGCCGGACAGAATTTTCGTCTACTGCAAAATAAGCGCCACTACTTTTTGGAATATAGTGAAATTTTAGATCCTGAGGACTTTTCTGTAGCGGTGCAGCGTCATGAGTTGAGTTATAAAACCATAAGCCTGCTCGCTCATGGTATGCATAAAAGAAAAACCGTCGAGAAACTACAGCCACATCAGATCAACGAATTTAAAGCGCTACTGGAAATTTATTCTAAAGATAATTCAGTAAGCTGTGCGCCAACAATGGAGGAATTGCTGAGTTGGCTGTGCGATATCATCAATCAGTCCAACCTGGTTCAGCTGCCAGGTATTGTTGCTGCCGCATTGAGCGAGCGAGCACCACCGACAAGCTCATCTTTACGCGATTATGAACGCTTGCTAAACGGCAGAGCATTGGATCTCCCAATTGACACAACTGAAAACACTGAATGGCCAAATAGCACTCTGCCTAACGTGCGCGATAGAAACACTGACAAGCTTTCATTACAAGGGCAAGCTAAAGATTTATCAAAGAATATCGCTATTGTATTGCAAGGCTACAAAACTGCGAAAGCTAGTGAATGCGCTAAAAATCTCAGATCCATTTGTAATACATATAAAAATAAAGTTAGCTCAAGCATGATGCTGCTGGGTTACTGGATTGCTGATCTCACCGCCACAGGAAAATCTAAAAATCGTAAGGAAATAGATCCTTACGCGCTTAAATCTTTAACAACTTACTTCAGCAGTTTGTCACCAGTATTTCGTGAGTTGTTGTACGAAGTGGATCTTTTCGAGCTAGACAGTGAAGAAATCACTAATCTGTGCGTGCAGATGATTGATTACAAAATCACGTCCTCAAAACATGCAGATTATTTTGGCAAACGACTTAAAGATTTTTTTCGCTGGGCTGCACGGTTTGGTGTAGCTTCGCCTGAGTGGGCAGATCTTGATCTGGGCAGTGGCTACCGCACTGTTAGCGCAGGTCTGATAAGTGAGGCTGAGTATCAGATATGCCAAACAAGAATTCTAACAGACAGTACATTGACTCAAGATGAGCAGTTGATATTGGGTTTCGTGCTACTTACGACTTACCGTTTTGGATTACGGCTAAATGAAGCTGTTTGTATGCTTCGTCGCGATTGGTGTCAGTACGAACAGCTCAGCTGGGTACTTGTGCAAGGCAATCAGTACCGCGCCTTAAAAAGCCAGGCGAGTCGTAGAGCAATTCCGCTGTTGTTCAAGCTTTCAGAAAACGAGCAGAATATTGTCGATCGAACGCTTGCTAGATACACAAGTATTGCTGGTGAAAAAGGTAATAGACCTATTCTGTGCGAAGCATCGAATCAAGAAAGCGGGCAGCCAGTATTAACACGCCTAGCGCCACGAATTTCTCAAGCATTGATCCTATTAATGCGAAGCGTCACAGGAAACCCACAATCGGTACTGCATCATTGCCGACATAGTTTTTACAATCGTGTTGCTACCGCATTATTTGGACTCAACAATCCGCTCGCAGATAGGTTAACAAGTACAGCAGAGCACGATCAAATTAGGCGCATTGTTTTAGGGCCAGTCAGTCATGTGTCTAGACGTGGCTCCATGGCATTGGCGCGGCTAATGGGCCATCGTTTTCCAAGCACTGGACTAAAAAACTATTTTCACCTTACCACTGAGTGGTCAAATGAGCTGACACCTGTTACTCATTTACGAGCCCATAAGATTAAAAATGTTTTGCAGGTGTCTGAGCAATCAGTAGTGACTATAGAGCCTGCACAAAACATGGCCGAGGCGCTTACCTATTCCAAACCGACACTTTCAAGACTTCTGCAAGCGCTGCGTTTAGTATCTCTTGGCATGAGCTATGAAAGAGTTGGGGAGCTTATTCAAATAGAGACGCAGCATATTTCTAGACTGCAAAGTATTTTTGATCTGACAAATACCCGCATGAGGTTTAGCTCAGCAGTCGACAAAAACCTCAAACTAAAGGGCAAGGATTGTCCAAATGCATTACTCGAGTCATTGACTGATAGTGCATGGCAAAGGCTGTTGCATCGTGCGGATGAGCTAGGTGACAATGTCACAGTTCCTATGAACGCTAATCTAGCAAACCTGCTTAAAGACCTACCTTATATAGTCAGTCCAAATCGGCATATTTTGATGGAGCAGCCAGAGCATTTTGAGCTAGTTCAGCATGTTGTAGCGCTATTTGACGTTCCGCTAAAGCAATATAAAATCATTGTAAAGGAGGGGCGGCATAGTGTCCTAGAACGTTGGGCCTCAGTGGACTTAAATGTCGTAACTGAGGTTGAGGCTGGTATAAAGCTCGACGGTTTTACGATATTTTTACCTGAGCGTAACAGCCACTACCAGATCAAAGACTACGCTGGGGTTGTGCTTTCACGCTCAGCAACAGGTTTTATTCGCAATTCATTCGATCTAGTTATTGCGGTTCTAACTATTGGTTTTTTGATTCATCTTGAAACTGGCTTTTGAGTTTAATTGCTAATCAGCTAGTTCCAACTTAAACATATCAAAGTCTTCCAGGCTGCTTTGAAGAATATGTTTGATATAAGAACATATTTTACCCTTATCATTCCTTTCTTCACGTATTACAACCCTAACCAGCGGATTATCGCTACTATAAGCAGCTGCAGCAATTTTAAGATAACTCTCTTTATCAGCTATAAAAGTTTTCGCCGTACCATTTACTATGTTGTCAGTGGCTCCGACTATTTTCAGAAAAATCAGTTTTTCTGAACCTTTGACACCGTCAGAATGTGCGAAAAAAATCACATCATCCGCAAGTTTACTATTTTGGGGTACAGGATTTTTGAACGTCCCCTGGATTGGAATCGTAGTTTTTTCCTCTCCGGGGATTACGCATACAAACGGTTTGCAAATGGACTTACCTGGAAATTTATTAATAAATTTCGAGGTGTGATCGTCGATAAAATCACTCTTTTCAGACGTGAAAAAGTCTTTTCTATCTTTTCTATCAGAGCTTTTTGTAACGAAAATATCACCGTGATCTGTTAGCATATCTTCAATAAATTTTTTCACAACTGCGTACAGCTCGGTTTTAATATTTTCATTGATATCTTTAGATGACTCAAACTCAGCTAGAATTAAATGAATTAGGGGGACATCTGCACAGTTTTCGGTACTAACAATACTGTCAAAACGAATAGTTATATTATTGTTAGGATAATACTCATCAATATAACTCGTAATGAGATTGATAGCTTGCGTTGAAACTGCCTCAAGATCAGAGTTTTGAGTTAGTTTGCTATTTATTCGGAAAGTAGTATCTGCTATGTGCGTTAGCACATTGTCTGTAACACGAAATTTAGCTAGAACTATTGTATTTTTAGAAGATATCATGAAAAACCGCTTTCAAATAAAAATGAAGCAGTAGGATTGTCAATCAATCAAATTAAGTCAATATTTTAATTGTAAGCAAATATGTATGTAAGGGCTGTTTTATTGTATATGTCGTGCGCACGATTCAGATAGTACATCCCTATCTTTTACAGTGTCAAGCAGGTTTGTAAGTACTCTAACTTTAATATTTTTCTATGTTTTATTTATAAGGTTAATTATTTCTTGTCATGGCTGCTCAACTCATCTTGAGGCAGAGCAGTTAGCTGCCCATCGGTATTTCTCAGCTGCTTGCCATGCAACGTTTCACCCCAATGAAACTTTCCACAGTTCAGGATCCGGTTACGGTGCTCGTAAGTTCTAACTCAGAGTTGCTACGATACGCCAGTTAAGCTGAAGATTATTTGGGTTGCTGGCAGCAGTAATTCCGGATCACGCCCCTATGCCAAACCAACCTTTCGTACCAGCCTTCCCGTGGTGTTATCCATCCGGTACTTGACGATACTACCGTCAATAATGCGCCTAGCAGCCTCCATGGCATCTTCTAAAGAAACAGAGAACCATTCATTCGGATGGTAGCTTTTACCGTCCCGACCAACCAGCGTCATTCTCAAGCGTTGCGCATATAAGAAGCCATGGATGAGTGATTCAAACTTATTTGGATTCAAGTTGTAACACTCCATTGAAGCAAGAATTTTCACTGGGGCTTCAAGAAACGCCGTATCACGCTCAGCGTTTTTGGTGCGCTCTTCAACTGTCTGCTCGGTATAGCCGATTTTGATTAGATTCGGTATTGCGCGTAGAGCTGGGTTATCGCTCATCGTGGTGACAAAGTAGATTTGGCCAGCTCGCTTGTCTTTGTGGCTAACATTATTAAAAGCATCTACTACCGAGTCTGCGTCTTGGATAATGCGTCTGCTGGTTTTGTCTTTATACATACGGCGGCCAAAAGAGCGCAGCAAGTGGTTTGACTCAGTACCGTTTTCAAAAATGATTCGCAACCTTGGATTAGGGCGGCCAAAACTGTCTTCTTTATACTCGCCGACCTCATCAACCAAGCAAAGGACACCCTCCATGATAAACGCATCACCCTCACGTATCTGTAGCTCTTTTTGAAAGTGAACGTGCTGTAACTCACCTGATTTTAGCTTGGCCTGAATGTCTTTAAAGATACTTTCAAACTTGTAAAAATCAGCGCAGTGGGTTTGCTGCGCGATTTCATCAGGCATATCTCTATCAGATGTTAATGGCACATGCGTCATATCAAACAGGCTTTGATCACCCTGATCCAGCTGCGCAAATATATCGCTACTAAAAATATCATCGAGACTGGTCACTTCTTCAGCGTGGGCTGATTGTTCTGCTTCGCAAGACTCAACCGTACCGTTATCACCTGACTCAATCGCGTCTAGGGCAAAAGACTCACTGATGCTGTGTGTTGCTGGTACGTTATTGGTTAGTAGGCTATGCCGGTCGTATGAACTCAATACTGGGTACATGTCCGTATTATCGATATAGCTTTGCAGTCTGCGAGCGAGTAGTTTCTCTGCCAGCTCACCTTCAGCACTTGGTTGACGCCCCTCTTTGTCGATAAAGGCATTCACCTCTTCGAACTTAGACACCTCAAGCGAGGCACTGCCACTGACATGCTTGGCTTTAACATTTAAAAGCCCAAACTCATCTGGGCCATTAAAAATATCATCTAGCGATAACTTCTTACGCTCACCATGCTTAATCGACAGCATAGACACCTCCCTATGATTGCTGAACCTGCGCCTTACGTTCTTGTGCTTTACGTTTGATATATGCCAGCGCTTCAGCTAAACGCAGCTCATGGGCGTCGCTGGAGGACGCTGACGGCTCACGTTTCTTTTCCTTGATAAAGTCGTTGATGCGCGGCCAAAGAATCACCGCCTCTTCCTCAGTCATATTGGTACGCATACCGATAACCGTGTCCTGAATGGTTTTCAAAACAGCGGTTGTCACAGACTTAGAAAGGATTTCATAAGCACCCTGAAATGGATTGACCTCACGTATCAAGTCGATATTCAGGTGTTCAATATTCACAAATTTATTGCCAATCAGCACAAACTTGCGGTTTTTCTTTGGCTCGTCACCAGATGCAGAAGGCCCACCTGTTATTGGCGTTTTATAATCAGCTGGCTCGGCTGCAATCTCAACACCAGCCGGTAAATCAGCCTCATCAAATAGGCCACCTGTAGATTGGATGACCATAGACGTATAAACCGCATCGGCAACCGTTTGCACTTCGCTTGCATCCATGTCGGGATATAGCTTTTCTATCACCTTGGGGATAGCAACCTCCGCAAGCACTTCAGTGTCATCATTACCTGTAATGGCTGGCGCTATCACTTCAGGTGTTTGCAGAATGGCAGCCTTGATGTTGTCCATGTTCTCAAGCGCTTTAACAACCTTGTCTGATACCGGCGCAGAGCTGTCTTCAATAATGACTGTACCCGGCGCAACCATTTCACCCAGCTTCATCTTGGAGCGCGGCTTAAAGTTAATCGCTGGCGCTAGCACCTGTTCCATCAATAGCGACACAGTAATGGCTTTAAGCATGTTGTTGACTGAAACTTTTACATCGTCATCTTCGGCATCAGGTTGGGCAATTAAGTTAGTAAACTGCGCATGCGTTTTGCCCTCAGAGTCACGGGTAGCTCGACCAATAATCTGCACGATCTCTGTCAGTGACGACCGGTAACCAATCGTTAGAACATGCTCGCACCAAGGCCAGTCAAAGCCTTCTTTTGCCATGCCTAGCGCAATGATAATGTCCATGTCTTCGGCTTTGTTGATACCGCGCAGATAGTTTTGTATCTCAACGCGCATTGGGTTGTCATCAACAAGATCCGCGACTTTTAAGAGTCTGCCGTCCTTAGTGCGCACGGTAATGATGCCGGTTTGCATATCCTTCTCAACCACATCGCCAATCACATCGAGAATATGATCCACTTCGGAATATTTGTCCTTGGTGGACTCGACCGAGTTGACGTTAGGGATATGGATGATGGTTTTCTTGCTGGTATCCAGCACTTCATGCAACGCATCAAGGTAACGACCAGTGTAGAAGTGGTAGCCAATACCGAGGGACTTTAAGTGCTGGTAGCCATTTAACTGCTCATAGTACGAGTAAGTGACTTGGGTGAACTGTTCTTCATCTTCTGGCAGCAGAATAGGTACGGCGTCGCCACGGAAATATGAACCAGTCATGGCCACAATATGTGCATTAGAGCCTTTCATCACGCCGTCAATTAACTCGCCAAGACGGTTGTCACCCTCGGCAGAGGTGTGGTGAAACTCATCAATAGCCAGTAGTGTATTGTTAAAGTCTGACGGCTGTAATTTCTGGTAGGCAAAGCGCAACGTTGCGTGGGTACAAACAATGATACTGGCGTGCGGGTCAGACAGAAAACGAATAAACGCATCCACCTTCTTGCCTTCGCCACCGGGAATACACAGGTTATAGCTCGGCTGAATAACCCAGTCGGCAAAGAAGCCGCCATCTGTCAGCTTAGTGTCTTTAAACGAGCCACCAATCGACATTTCAGGTACGGCAACAATGACCTTTTTCAACCCTTGTTTGTGGAGCTTATCTAGCCCTAAAAACATCAGCGCACGCGACTTACCTGAGGCTGGTGGCGCTTTAAGTAGTAAGTACTGGGCATCACGTGCCTCATAAGCACGCGCTTGCATTTCACGCATACCCATCGCATTTAGGTTTGAGCTTTTGCCGGTTTGTTTGTAATTAACGGTCAACAATTCATCCATGCTCACTTACTTCCTTTGATTGTTTTTTTGGCTGGCGCTTTACTTTGCTCTGCAGCAATCAGTTTTTCATAACGTGCAAATAGATGCTCAAGGCGCTCTGAAGCATCCCTAAAGGGTCTATCGCGGTAGAGTTTCTCAACAGCTCGGTCTAAGGCTTTGTGGGCGTCTAGCAACGGTTGAGGCATTTTGTCGGGATCATACAAATCAGCAAGCGTTTTACTAGGGTAGTCTTCTCGAGTTAGTAAAATTTCCTCAGCAAGCGCTTCAATTTTTTTTCGCTGTTGATCTGATGTTTCTGGCCAAGGAAATGAGTTGTAAACTAATGCGGCTGAGTAACGATAATGCTCTCGCATCCTACCGCAAGTAAGGCGCATCCAATCCATATGCATTGTTGATGACAATATTGAAAACTCGAACAAGCCTCCACCAGGCACTATTTGTAAAAGGTCTGTGCAAACCGTATCAGAACTGACTATTCCTAAAGGCAAATAGTAGCGGCGCCTTGTTGTCACCCTAGGAACTACTATGTAAGAGCCGTTACGAGGATGATTATCTTGCCAGAAAACATGTGGCGTTTTAGACAGAGCTTGAGTTTGTTTGTTGGTACTTTGCAATCGCATTTCTGATACAAGTTCAAGCCGCTTTCTAATGATAGGAGACATGCTTTCTATATCATCAGATGTTGCCTCTGCAAGCCACAGTACCCAGCGGTCTTTGCTTTTCAAAAATTCATCAGCACCTATAACTTTTTTAATCCATCGAGCACTTGCTGAATCTTTAGCTAAAAGCTCATCTTTTTGCTCAGTATTAAAGAATAGATGACCACCATCAGTAGGCTGACTGCCTCTAACCATTTTAACTTGGCTAGAGAGAGGCCTTGTACGGCTCTCAATAGCTAGAGCACTACCTTCAATTAGATATGGACTAATATTGCTTACCGTATGACAAACCCAAGATTCTCCATCTGGCTTGAATAGTTTTTTTCCAGTATTTTTATAACCAAGCCCTATAATTGCAACATGAACACCTGCATTTTTTTTAGCATTATTTGTCCAATCAAAAGTTTGCCAAGCAAAGCTTATGCTTAAGCCTAAATCAAATATTTTTGGCCAAATTAAGGATACCTGCTCACCTTGAGTTATAGAGTTGGTCGATACAAAGGCAAGACTGTTTTTCGTATCTTTAATATACAAAGCACCAAGCCAAAACCATGAAGACACAAGATCTAAGTCTTTGTATTTTTTGAAGTCAGCGAAGACTAAATCCATGCCTTTATTTTGCGAAGCTGTCCTAGAGTTATAGCCCGCAAACGGCGGATTACCACACACATAAACCTCATAAACTTCGCCCTGTTTGTTTTCTTTTGGACAAATCTCTTTCCAATCAATGTGTAGGCTGTTATCGCATACGATATGCCCAGAGTCACGCAAGGGTAGCGCCGCATCGGCATATCCAAACTTAGCTTTAAACGCTGTATTCATCTGGTGCTCAGCCAACCATAAAGACAAGATCGCAACCTCATGGGCAAAGTCGTCGATCTCAATGCCGAAAAACTGCGATAGGCGTATACCTGAGTAATACATGACTGATTGCGCACCTGTTGCGTTCAAGGCATCAATGATTTCCATTTCCAGCTTGCGCAGCTCTTTATAAGCAATAATCAAAAAATTGCCCGAGCCACACGCTGGATCAAATACTCTTAGGTTCTGTAAGCGCAGCAGCAACGCCTTGAGCTTGCGCTCGTTACCCTGTGATTTCTCTAGCTCGCCATACAGCTCATCCAAAAACAAAGGCTGTATTACCTTCATGATATTAGAAACAGAGGTGTAGTGCTGCCCTAGGTTGCCGCGCTGCTCTTCATCAATGACCGCTTGGAACATCGAGCCGAAAATATCAGGGTTGATTTGTGACCAATCCAGTGAGCCGCAATCAAGCAGTATTCGCCTAGCTTTAGCACCGAACTCTGGCACCGGCTCATCAACCGCAAACAAACCACCGTTAACAAAGGGAAACGCCTGAAAGTGTGATGGCATGGCTTTGCGTGCTGGCGCATTATTATCTAGGTTCAATACCGTAAATAAGTCAGTGAAAAACTGATCAACATCTGAGCCATCGGCTTTGGTATATAGCTGAAGAGCTGAAGTCATCTGTGCTTCGGCAAAGATACCGGTATCTTCAGCATAAAAGCAGAACAGTAGGCGCGTTAAAAACACATTGAGCGCGTGAATGTCTTCCGCTTTAGTAAGATCATTGCGCTCACGAATCATGTCAAAGAGCTGGCCCATCTTCTCTGAGGCTTTAAGGTCGGCTGGGTGCTCTGAGTACATCACCGCCTTTTCATAACCAGCCAAAGGTAAGAAGAAGCCATAGTCTTTGTGTAACTCATCAATCGCCACCTCAAGGCGCTCGTCTGCTTTTAAGTCATAGGCAACAAGCGTTTTAAAGTCGGTAGCAATAACAAAACGAATATCATTACGGGTGACAGCATCCAATGTTTTTAACGCATCAGCAGCCTCGCCAACATCAGCACCTTGGCTAACGTGCTTAAAGTAGAGCTTCTTTTTAACGCCAATGTCCGAGCCTTCACCCACATTGCGGTCATCATCGCTGTTACGCAGCCGTGTGACGGTGCTTTTAGGGAAACCATAGGCATCCATAAACTGATAGATGAACTCATCAGGATTGAGTTTCAAGCAAGCCTGCTCTAATAAATTTAAAATTGTGCCCTGATTAACAGCCATGCTAAATCCTTTATTGAAGACGTAGAAACTCTAAGTGAAATGACGTTAGTGCCCAGTGATTTCAGCAAGATGCTGGCACTCTTGGCAAGCGCGGCATTCAAAGCTTAGGACTATAGCAAATATGCACAGATAAGGATTTGGTTGGTGTGACCATAAATCTAATGCCGTGACTCACCTAGATTTTTCCTTGTGCGCGTTTATTGCTTGCTGTTCGTAAAAGGTAGGGTAAGAATTAAAAACTGAGTATCGTCTGAGTATTAACTTACACAAAAGCAAGCTCATAAAATATATTTAATAACTCACCACAGTGCTTGCCTAGCAACAACAACTATACATAGCGCCGCTCTATACGCTCAGAACCTGTACGAATTGCGCGATGGTTGGGTTAACTTAGTGAAACGCCCTGTGCGGAGCAGTATGCAGGGTGTTGTGGGGACTGAGGGCTAGAAACCCTCGGCTACCCGATTGTTTTATTTACTAGCCTTAGTATATTTTTCTGTGTAAATATCTTTCAAACTGTTCAAATCAAGCTTATGTGCATCTATATACCGCTGTACTTCTTGATCAGATACTTCATGAATATTGAGTTTAGCAAACTCTTTAAACAAACCCTTAACATTAGACTTTAATCTATTCAATCCATTCTTCCTCATAACTTCTACATCATGAGTAAAATCACCGTGATAAGATAGTTTTTTGGTTGGTATAACTAATACTCGTTTACATGGTTTGTTATCGTATACGCTTTCAAACCATGCACTATGAGAATTCATTTGCCCCGCTTCATGCTTTGATATTTCAGCTCTCTCTTCTGAGACTTCATTTTTACATTCAAGTAAAAAGAAATAGTCATCTACGCCACACCATAAATTATCTGGGCCTTTTTTAATTTCTTTGTCAGGCCTTTGACTCAAGAAACCTATTACAACACCAAGCTCCTGAAGTGAGGATTCAAACTTCTCAGAAGGCATTCCAAAAGATAGGTTTTGCAACATACCGTCGACAGCAAGCATCATATCTTCATAACCAGCATGTTGTTCAATCCAATTTTTAATTCGACTAATACGATTCTGATTCATATATTCAAGCTTTTTGTAGCTAATACCATCTCTAGGCTTAAGTAGTTGTAAATTCTTCTGAAAGGCAGATTTCTGATATGCATTTGAATCAACTTTACTTGTTCGATACTTGTATCTTGCTAACAGTTGAAGATACCACCCTCTTTCTAAATCATCTGAGGAGAACTTATCACACAGTTCTTGAGCGAAGTTACAAGCCTTATCATATTCGCCAATAGAAAATTGCTTTTCTGCTTTGTATTCAAGCTCTAAAGCTTGATATATGGTATGACTATATTCGGTTTCCTCTAATTGATCCATTTCTTCAGAGTAATATTCTTTCCAGCCTTCATCTCTAGACAAAACCTGTTGAATTAGACCAACTAAAGTCTGAAATGAGTTAACCTCTTTGGAGTCTTCGACTGCAAATTCAGCAACCTGCATTCCAATTTCAATTTGCTTTCTTGTTTGTGGAGAAAAATATTTTGATGTCAGGGGACTTTTTGCAAACTTAACTAAATCACCTCCAACTAATATAATAACGCTATAATCCTTCTCACCTCTTACACTTCGCCCTAAACCTTGTTCCACTTTTTGAGCGACTCTTATATTAATAATGTCGCTAGTTGATCTGCAATCTTCCTCATAACGATCTAACAACGAATCAAAGTAAGGTTTAGAGTCCAAAATCAAGATTCGACATGCATTATCTGGCAAATCAATACCGTCATAACGATTTGCGAAAGCTAAAGCATGCTCAAAATTTTCATTCTTAAGTTTTTGAACGTATTCAAATAAGTTATCAGAGGTCGCTACATGAGCGCCAATTTTTTCATATTGCTGTTTTCGATTAAAACTTGGTATCAAAGAAACTATGCCAAACTGCCTTTCTTTATTTGGCTTTAATAGCCAGCTTATCACTGAGTCTCTATCTAATCTTTCATCGATCAAAGATGGCAATAAAATCATTTTTTCACCAGACCACTTCAGAACTCCATTACTTAATGGATTTTCTACAGAAGCAATATCGAATCCTAAACCTTTGATAAAAAATGAATCGTCTTGTGTTGTAGCTGACATTAGTATTCTATGTTCGGCACGGCTAAAGCTACCGAAAGAATCTATAGGCATAGCGCTAGGTGATATTTCAAGACTATTACCAGATATAAAAGCCTGGCAATTAGATAACTGGTCTTTTATGACAGGCCAAACGAACGCAACTTCACTGCTATCTTTATGATCAAGAATAGCTGCTATAACATCATCTTTCTTATCTTCCCAACTCCAATAAGGAACAGGAAGCATCGTATTATAATCACCACTTTTAATCTCTAGATAACTCCCTTCTCCTTGGTTGCTTATATCCTCTTCGAAAATACTAAGAAGTTGCTTATAAAGACCGTGCTCTTTATTTACTTTTATAGTTAGAGCATTTTTTATTGAGTCAATACAGGCATGTGAATCATCGAGGACTATTGAATTAACAATAGTTGATTTATTACCAATACCAAAAACACTTTTCCCATTGAAAATTTTTTGAACATGGGTAATTAACAACTTTTTCCCCAGCAGAAACTCATCAGGTAAATCTCTTCCTTTTGAGAAGTCACAGTAAGCTATTCCAAATTTTCTCGCTTCTAATTTAACTTGTTCTGCTAAATATTTATTAGGGCAAACAAATACAGCAGGCCCTTTATCCGCATTGATCTTTGATTGCAGTATTAATAAACCTATTAGAGTTTTTCCTTCACCTGTATGCAGTTTTACTATGGTGTTTTTATTCTCTACTCGGGTTGCAAACCAATTAGTTAGAATTTTTTCTTGAGAATCTCTAAGTGGCCCAGCTTCGCTTCTCCGATCCAAAGAGTCATAAATTTCTACAGGATTTAGTTTTTTTACAATGTCTTTCTTTTTTAACCTTTTCTTAAAGTCGACCATCATTTGCTCCCTATCGATAGAAATATAACGCCCGCAACACTAGATAATTTGGAGTGAAACGGAAAATTGGACTAAGTGTTTACGCTTGTGTACGCCCAGCATGGGCATGAACTAATGAGGTGAAAGTCCTCTGTAGGAAGGTCACCATCCTTAGCGATTTATGATCGTTATTAGATGTTAACTACTAGCGAATGGCAAGGGCAGCTCCGCGAGGCGCTGCCTGAAGGAAGCCGGACGCAAAACTGCGAGCTGATGAACAAAAACATCATATGAGGCGTAGGCTGAAGGCGAGTTGGCACAAGACAACGAAGCCACGTGATCTAACAGCCACCGTAAATGATGCAGCAGTGCAGTGACAGTACATGCTCTTATCTGGAGAGATCTGCTTAACAAGCGATCGGTAATACACCAGTTAGGCTCTGGTTAATAAGTGCCTTGGCTCTAAGGAATGTATCAACCTTGCTGCATTCATTGGCATCCGAAAACGCTGCTGAAGTTTAAGCAGAGTATTCGCAAATTCACGAATCTTAACTGGGGTATGCCTATGAAATACCAGCTGTTTAAGGTCAATCAATATTTACGCGGTTGGATAAATTACTTTGGTATCGCCAGTGGCTATCAGCACGGCATTGAGCTGGATCATTGGATCCGGCGCAGGGTTCGAATGGCCTATTGGCGACAGTGGCGAAAGCCACGCACGAAAGTAAGAAACTTAATGCGACTAGGCGTTTATATGCAAGCTGCAGTTGCATGCGGTATTACCAGCAAAGGCCCATGACGTAGCTCTAAAACTCCGGGAATTAATCAGGCGTTATCAAATGCTTACTTAAAATCTCAAGGTCTATACGAATTACGCGATGGCTGGATTAAGTTTCATCACTCTTAGTGAAACGCCCTGTGCGGAGCCGCATGCAGGCTGTTGTGGGGCTGAGGGCTAGAAACCCTCGGCTACCCGATTATAACTTGCAGCAAAGTGATTAAATATATTCAGCGCGCCCGCATGCTTTCGGTAGAGCCTATAATGCTTTTATAATATTTATTATTAATTGTGGATTCTTTAGCTCTTCTGAAACTTCACCATTCTGGCCGTAAAGCCCTTTATTGCATATTGCATTCAATTTTTCTGCAGCTTGATCGTTAAGTAATTTTGGATATATTTGCCTATACGTGTTCGTAGTAACTCGCAACTCGGTTAGCGCTTGTAGTATTTGTGGCTCTGATATTTCGCGCCCCAAATTAAATGTAGGAATAAAAATACTTAGAAGGGCTTCTCTTAAATTATTTTTTAATTTTCGTCGGCTGGATATTTTTGAAAGCAACAATCCCAGTAAGAAGGTTAATAAGCCTGGAAGCCAACCATTAAAGAACCCGAGGAGCGATATTTTCCACCAGAGAATATCATTTATTATGTAGCTCATTTTTCTCCTTCATTATTTCACTTCGATAAGCTGTGGCACGCATAGGTGGTGGCAAGTTATAACGCCGCATTCAGCGGCTTGTCCGCTGCAATTTCTTGTGTACGCCCAGCATGGGCATGAACTAATGAGGTGAAAGTCCTCTGTAGGAAGGTCACCATCCTTAGCGATTTATGATCGTTATTAGATGTTAACTACTAGCGAATGGCAAGGGCAGTTCCGCGAGGATCTGTCTGGAGGAAGCCGGACGCAAAGCTGCGAGCTGATGAACAAAAACATCATATGAGGCGTAGGCTGAAGGCGAGTTGGCACAAGACAACGAAGCCATGTGATCTAACGGCCACCGTAAATGATGCAGCAGTGCAGTGACAGTACATGCTCTTATCTGGGGAGATCTGCTTAACAAGCGATCGGTAATCCACCAGTGAGGCTCTGGTTAATAAGTGCCTTGGCTCTAAGGAATGTATCGACCTTGGAGAGCGAATTAGATGCAAACCGATAGCGCGAACAGAGGCAACTCTGTGAGTGATTAAGCAGAAGTCAGCAGACGGCATAGTAGCCAAACGCCCATCGTAATGGTTGGGACACGGTGAAGGCCTGAACATTAAGAACAAAGGAGGAGCCTTGTCACACTTGAACACACGAACGCCGTCCGGCGATGACGTGACTCAGCGTAGCGATATGAAGCCAGCCTTTAGCAACGATCTATTCGAGCACGTGCTGCAGGAAGATAACCTCTCTGCGGCATGGAAACGTGTTCGAGCCAATAAAGGGGCCGCTGGCATCGATGGCCTTACCGGTAAGGCGTATTGAAATAGCTAAACCAGATGGCGGCACTCGTCAGCTGGGAACTGATTGCGTCATCCAACAAACCATTGCCCAAGTATTAACGGCTATTTTCGATCCTGATTTTTCTGAACACAGTTTTGGATTCCGTTCAAGTCGTAATGTGCAGCAAACAGTTGTTGCAAAAATAAAAGCAGTTGCCTATTTTTGAGATGTGCTTAAATATTCAGGATATAAGTGGCTGAGGGCGATAAGTTATGTTTGTAGCAGATAAGGCACGGGAGCTTAATGAAAATAAGAGCGTAATCGGTTTGCGTACTGCGATCAATATTCTTGATAAGTGGGGTGCTAGCGTGACGCAAACATCCTCAGTTCTGCGTATTTCAGCTAGTACTTTTGCTAGCGTTGAAAGCAAAGAAGATACGGATTGGTCAACCAGCTTTGACGCTGATGTAATACAACGCATCAGCCTCGTCCTGAATATACATAGCGCTTTACGTTCAATCTTCGACAATCCAGATAACGTATACGGCTTCGCGGGCATGAGAAACGATAACCATTTTTTTAATGGCCGCTCTCCGCTAGAAGTCATGGCTCAAGGTGACCTTGTATCGCTACATGAGACTTTCAGGTGCATTGATTCTTTACGACATACAATTCACTGATAAAGAGTTAGCGGGTCTATGGCAGTGAAAACGGTTTTATGAGGCACAAACTGAGTCGTTAAAAATCAGTTTCAGTGGCAGAAAGTTGCGCAAGCTCATCTGCGTGCGCTCCATGGGCGTTTAGTCCGTTGAGCAGATCCACCTCTGAAAAAGGCAAGCCGACCTTGTTTTGCTCTTTCGTAGATGCAGTAATAATATTTTGTCCTATGCGAGCTCGGGCTAAGGTCTTATAACGATGCCGAATAGCTGCATTTGTGACCCGACGTTTAATTTTACTTTGCATGTGTGCCCCGCATATTCAAAACAGTGTTATCGAGCAATACACCAACTACCGAGTTTTCCACGGTAGTTCCGGTAGTCTTATTAATCTGGCCTGAAAAATGGTGCTTCAATGAAGCACGATAAGTTCAGATGCCTAGAAACGTTGGCTTTTTACTCTACCTATTAGTTTGATAGCAATGATCCGCTTGGATATACTGACAAGCGGATCTAAAATAGAAGTGTACCTACCCGTATCAGCCATACGCTTGAGCTGACGGCATCCAGTAAACATTCTTACCTAACCGCCCAAATCCTGCTGCTGGTCTATGTCTATACGCTATGCGCTGGTTATCAGCCATAGCACTCTGACCATCAGCATCACGCACATAACGCGCTAGTGTCATTGCTGGCGTGGTGCCGTAACGTGCGCCAGGAGAAGCGCAAGTCCAGATATGACGCAGTGTCAGAGCTACTTCAGGAGCAATCTGATCTAAGTAAGCTAAACCTTGTGCACACGCTTCAAGCGTTAGATCGGCATGGTCACACAGGCGCGCTGCTGCAGTTTGGTTGCCGTTAATGTCATAGGTATAGGTTTTACCGATATCGTGCAGTAGACCCGCTACGAAGCCTATCTCTTGCAATACTCTTGGCATTTCCGGCTCATTAACTTGAATCATGCTGAGCACATTCTGCGCGACCTCCAGAGAGTGCTCAAGCAGGCCGCCAGCTTCATTATGGTGATAGCCTTTACTAGCAGGTGCCTTGAGAAAAACCTCAAGGCTACGCTGCCGCTCCAGTACAAGCTTGATAAAGACTTGTAGGGCTGTGAACTTGAGTGAGCGAACAGCTACTACCAATCTATCAAGAGCTTCTGGTTTTGGACAAGCAAGCCTTGGCAAAGTCTGTAGGGCTGGCAACAGGGCAATGTCCCGCCGCATTGGACGGTGCATTTTATTGAGTAGAATGACATCGCCATCCATGCTTGCATGTTGTTGTCCTTTGACCGTCACCAACTCCATGTGTCCAAGTTTTTCAGGGATCACTAAAGAGTCAATCACGGCCAGAGCGATATAATCATTCGCACAACTGCTGAGTCGTAGGCGCAGATAAGGAATACCGTCATCGTCAAATGAAGCCACTCTGCCAGTTAGACGGAAGGTACCGCTAAAGCTTGCATGCTCTATTGGATGCAGATTATTCAGTTTCATAAGTTAACTCCTCGCTGGCAACGACTTCTTCAATGACACGACTCTGGATTAAGCGCTCGAAGGCACTGCCATCCATACGAGTCAGATTTGGAATGTAACGTGAGTACACTTTGAACAGCATTTCAGTTGATGAATGCCCTAAGGTGCGTGCAACCCACTCAGGGTTTTCGCCAGAAGCAAGTAGTAACGTGGCCGCAGTGTGCCGTGTCTGATAGGGCCGACGTTTTTTCAGATTCAGTGCTCGCAGCAGTGGATACCAGACGCGCTTAGTCACATTATTATGATCAAGTGGCTTGGCCTCACTGTTGCAAAATACAAACTTACTCAGCTTGCCTGTTGCTGCATGCTGCGCTTTGAGTGCTTCATAGACAGGACCAAACATCGGTATTTCACGCTGAGAACCATTTGTTTTAGTGTATTCAGTCTCGCCATTGATTAGCGTTTCACGCACTAGAATCTCTCGTCTTTCAAAATCAACAAACTCCCATTTGAGACCGTCAATTTCACCGGTACGCATGCCTGTATAAAAACGAAGCAAGTAATAGTTGCGGTAATCCTCGCGGACAGTTTGCAGAATCGATTCCACTTCTGTCAGCGAGAAAGGCTCGATATGCACCTTTTGCAGTTTGAGAGGCTTGATGTTGCGGAACGGGTTTTCAAATTCATACCTGTCAGCCGCTTCAGTCAAAATCATCCGCAAAATGGTCATGTGATTGTTAATCGACTTTGAGGACATTAAGCCGCTAGCACCACGACCTTTACGCCGTGCCATTTGGTTACGAGCTTCAAGAATGTCTGCCTTAGTAACGTCGCCTGTGCGTTTGTTCTTAAAGCTTGGCTTCAATGAGCTTTCAATAATGGACTCAACATTACGTGTGTGTGAACTGCGCCACTGGATTTTCATTTCGATAAACCATTGGTCTGCAAATTCTGAGAAGAGCGGCGTATGACTAGCTTGGGTATTATTTGCAGCTAGATTAGCGCACTGCTCACTACTTTGAATTACGCCAGCATCTTCAAGCTTCTTCAGATTTTTGCTGCCCGGAAAGAAACCTGCGTAATCAAAGTTTCCAACCAGTATCTTTGCCTCCATTCGTTGAATAAGCGTTTCCAACTGCTTACGGTTGCGAGCAGAGTCAACAAGCAAGGTTTGCTCCCTGCATCTTACGCCTTGGTAGTTGAAGTCAATAAAGAGCTTTTTCGTGTCTGAACGCGCTCGTACACTAGCCATTACAAACACCTCCGTTTGCCATTGGAATAGCTAAGCTGCTGCGAGCCATTGCAAGCATGTCGCGCTCGATAATTTCCCAGATGTAAAGAATCTTCCTTCCGCCAAACGGACGAATGTAGTGTTTACCTTCTAACAGGACGCTGTCTTTCAAGCACTGACGAATAGTCCGAGCATCGTATTTGATGCGTTCAGAAAGCTCTTCAGTTGTCAGGTATGTGTTATTCATGAGAACATCCTCAATCCAGATTTAATAATCAATTGATAACTTTTGTTATCGCATGAGCATTAATATACCTAGCTTGATGATAATAGCAAGCGTCAAATGATAGTTTTTATTATCAAAGGATAATTTAATGATTCGCTTTCACCTGAAAGAGCTTATTGCAGATAAAGAATTTGCAGAGAAACGTAGGATTACGATTGGAGAAATTTCTAAAGAGACAGGAATAAACAGGATGACATTGTCGAAAATAATTAATCACCCAGGACACAGCACGGTGACTGATAATCTCGACAAGCTTTGTAATTATTTTGACTGCAGCGTTGAGCAGTTAGTAACTCATATTAAAGATATTGAGGATGATGTTACTGAAGAGCAGAAGGATAAAAACGAGTAGCTTAAGTGTCGTTAGCATGCGCTAAAAATGTGTGTGCCTTAAAAAGACTTACGGTCAGAATCCGATAACGCTAAAAATCAGGTTGTTCAAAAAAGGCACGCACAGGGCACGGCTAGGGCACGGAGATGATTTATGCCTGTTTTGAGCAAAAGTATACAGGCATAAAAAAACCCCTAACTTATTGAAAGTTAGGGGTTTAGTATCTGGTTGCGGAAGCAGGATTTGAACCTACGACCTTCGGGTTATGAGCCCGACGAGCTACCAGACTGCTCCATCCCGCGGCGCAAAGTATAGCGTCTTTTCGAACCCTGTCAAACGATTACTGTATTTAAATTCAGTAAAACGCCCGACTTAGAGCCCTCTAGTGCTAAGCTAGCGTCTCTATAGGCACGGCGCATAGGGGTTACAGAGGTTTTGAGTTCGCGAAAAATAATTCACATTGATGCTGATTGTTTTTATGCAGCCATTGAAATGCGCGATGATCCGCGCCTACAAGGCCGTGCTGTGGCCGTGGGTGGCTCGGCCGATCGACGCGGTGTGATTGCGACTTGCAACTATGAAGCACGCTCTTGGGGTGTGCATTCCGCCATGCCGTCTGCGCGCGCACTTAAACTCTGCCCTGACTTGGTCATCATTAAACCGCGTATGGATGCTTATAAAACGGCATCACGGCAGATCCACAGCATCTTGCACGACTACACCGACTGCATTGAACCGTTATCTTTAGATGAAGCCTTTTTGGATGTAACTGACTGCACCTTATGCTCAGGTAGCGCCACCTTAATTGCCAAAGAGATTCGCAGCCGTGTTTGGCAAGAATTGCGCTTGGTGGTGTCGGCTGGTGTTGCACCGAATAAGTTCTTAGCAAAGATTGCTTCAGACTGGCGCAAACCCGATGGTTTGTTTGTGATCACGCCAGATCAGGTGGATGACTTCGTATTAAGCCTGCCGGTCAAAAAACTCCATGGCGTCGGCAAAGTCACGGCGGCAAAACTGGCCGCGATGGGAATCAATGATTGCGCGCAACTGCGTGAACACAGTCCACTCGGCCTTGCCAAGGCTTTTGGCAGCTTTGGTGAACGCTTATGGTCATTGGCTCGCGGTATTGATGATCGCCCAGTGCAGCCCTTCAGCCGCAGGCAAAGCGTCAGTGTCGAACACACCTTTGATAAGGATCTTCCGGATTTAGCCGCTTGCCTGGAGCAACTCCCTAGCCTGCTCGAAGATTTAACTCGCCGCCAACAGCGTTTGGATGACAGTTACCGCCCAGAGAAGCCCTTTGTGAAAATAAAATTTCACGACTTTACCCAGACCACCATTGAGCAATCCGGGGCGCCTCTTGAACTGGACAGTTACCGCTTGCTGTTATCAGCAGCTTTTATGCGCGGTAACAAACCGGTGCGTTTACTAGGGGTTGGCGTACGCCTACTGGATCAACAACAAGATGCCGTGCAGTTGGAGCTATTTAGCCAGTGAGTGCTTTCAAACCTGTTCTTTTAATCAACCCGAAATCAGACGCTGACCCATGCTGAGCTGGATCAGTTATCTCGGACTGGCCTTATCGGCCTGTATCGCCGCGACTTTACTGCCAATGCAATCAGAAGCAGCGCTGGTGGCTCTACTGACCTTTAAACCCAGCGCGGTGTACTCATTGGTGCTGGTGGCCTCGCTAGGCAATATAGCCGGCTCGCAGATTAACTGGTGGCTGGGTACGCAGTTGCAACGCTGGCAAGCTCGCCGTTGGTTTCCTGTCACGCCAGCGCAGCTTGAACGCGCACAGCACTGGTATCAACGCTACGGCCGTTGGAGCTTATTACTGAGTTGGCTGCCGATTGTTGGTGATCCATTGACTTTAATTGCCGGTGTTTTGCGCGAGCCTTTTTGGCGCTTTACCTTATTGGTGAGCATCGCCAAAACCAGCCGCTATATTGTCTTAGCCTATGTGACGTTGTATTTGCTAAACCCTTAACAGATCAGCAGCGCGTGATTAGCCCATCGCCGTAGCGGTTGTGACTGTAGGATGACAGGCTGCTACTGTATGATGACGCAACGTTTACCTTTCTGAGCCTTATTTTTCTTATGTCCAAGCAAACGCCTCCATCTGCAGTCAGTGCAAAAAATGACGCTATTTTATTTAAGCTGGCTGACATTAAACCTGAAGAATATCGTCAGCAAACCCGCAAGGCGACCTGGATTATCATTGCGATGTTTGTTGCGCTGGCGATGTTAATTTCCAGCTTACTGGTGATGTTTTTTGGCGAAGCCGGCGGTGATAATTTCCGCTTAAATGTAGCAGGCGTTGCCGCTGGCGTTGTGATTACCGCCGCATTGGTGCGCTTGGTATTTAGCAAACAACCTTGGATGGCGGCTAACGTCTATGGCTGGCAGCTCAAACGTAGCTTAATGAGCATCACCAACGTCATGCACAATGTCACTGACGGTGTTGCCGCGCGCAATCCTGCCGCGATGAAGCTGTTACGTTTTTATCATTTAGGTCTGATCCAAATGCATCAACTCGATGGTAATACCAGCGAAATCAGTCAGATCGTCTACGAAGCGGATGCTCATAAACAGAGCATGCAAGAACTCGGAATTGACAGCGATCAGCAGGCGCTGGATCCCGTTTGGATTAAGGCGGTTAAAGCCAAGTAGTTTCGTAGCAAGAGAATGAACTACCCACCACTTTAGAAATGGGGGTTTCCTAGGTAATGCACAGACTTGATGGGGTGCGCTGCACTCCATCAGAGGTTATGCAAATTGACTGGGCTAACTCCCTCGCACCGAGGGTTTTTGTAATGGATAGCAAGTAGCGCAAACCTTCATTGAGAATATTGATACTGGCGTTATAGTCACGATCTAGGACAGCGTTACAACTCGGGCATTGCCACTGCCGTATGGCGAGGGTGAGTTCACCCCTGCCAAGAACATGACCGCAGCCTGAGCAGGTCTTAGAGGATGGAAACCATCGGTCTATCTTGACCAGCTGCTTGCCATACCAATCTGCTTTATAAGTCAGCATCGTGGCGAACTCTGACCATGAGCTATCACTGATCGCTTTAGCTAAACGTCTGTTTTTTACCATGCCTTTGACATTCAGGTCCTCAATAACAATCACATCGTGGTTTTTGATGAGATTGAATGAGGTTTTGTGCAGAAAGTTTTTACGGCAGTTGGCTATTTTCTCGTACACCTTGGCAACTTTTAATCGCTGCTTTTGGTAATTGCGGCTTTCAGACAGCTTACGATTGGCGGCTTTAGCCACCTCCCTGCGCTTGGCTAAAATCTTTTGTTCACGCGCCAGTTTCTTTTCGTACTTGGCTAGAAACTTAGGATTAACGACTTCGGTTTTATCTGATAAAACAATAAAGTCTGTTATGCCTAAATCAATGCCGACACTGCTGTTGGTTTTAGGCAAAGGCTGCGCAATGGTTTCAACCAGTACACTGACAAAGTATCGACCCGCTGGGGTTTTGGATACCGTGGCGCTTTTGATCAGGCCATTAATCTCTCGGTCAATCTTGGCTTTGATGAGACCGATTTTAGGCAGTTTAATTGAGCGACTGGTAACAGCCACCGTGCCTTTTTGGTTGTTGGTGGTGTAGCTGTCCTTAATGCCTTTTCTCTTGAACTTAGGAAAGCCAAAACTGCTTTTGAAGAAGCTCTGAAAGGCTTTTTGTAGATCAAGCTGGACGTTGGCCAGCGCCAAGCTGCCCACTTCTTTAAGCCATTCAAACTCTTTTTTATATTGGGCGGGAGTGTTTTTCAGCGTGGTCTTGGTTTTTTCGTAATGCTCGATTTTATCGTGAAGCATTTTATTCCAAACAAAGCGAGCGCAACCAAACGACTTAGCAAAAAACTCTTGCTGTTCAGTGTTTGGATAGAGCCTGTACTTATAGGCTTTTAGTATGCATGCACTCATACTGTATATAATGCCAGTAGCCTGCTGTAATGCAAAGGCTTCATAAGACAACAGGCTAGCGCCTGCACCACATTCATCCCACCACCTAAGAGGTGGGGGAACTCTGCGGAATCTTTGTTAAACGAGAGCAAGCATGCTGGATATACGCAGCATGCTTGCTCTGTTGTTTTACATTTTCTTAATGGTATGAACATCATCTTTATTGATGCGAACTGGCTTACCATCAATTTGCTCAAACTCGTAGAAGCCACTGTCCTCATCAAAACCTGGCTTATCTGTGGTTTGTATCTGAGTACCATCTTTTAAGGTCATCACTGTTGGTGATGCACAACCCGCTAATGCTAAAAAAGATGCAGCGGCAAATAAAGCTGTCAGGTACTTTTTACTCATCATAAATTATCTCCATGGTAATTATGTATTCGTCACAAAATATGACTGCATGAGCTCTCTACAAGTTCAAAACAATATTTACAGACCTCTATATTCCTTATTCTGCAGAGTCTTGCGCGCTCAACATCTCTAAATCAGCCAACCATTCTTTGGGCACATCGCGCTTTAAACACAGCTGGCACTGCTGACTTTCCACATCAAAGACAATTACCGCCTGTTTTTTATCAAGCGCATGACGCACACGCTCAATACGTGTGTGCAGTGGCGTCTCATCGCCATTATCAGTGCCATCGCGGGTCACAAAATCTTCGATTAAGCGCGTTAATGTATCGGCTTCAATCTGTTCAAAAGGAATTAACATAGAAAACTCATGCCTGACATGGACTAGCACTTTAACATGCCCCAGCATGCGGCACGGGTAAAGCGTGTGAGCCAAGCTTAAATTCAAAATGTGTAAGCTGCACCACGATATAATGCCGCATGGCTGAGTAACGCCAATCGCTATTAACGTGAGCAACTGTGTGCTGAATCGGCATGGTTTGCATCGGCGGCTATTTTACTTTTTTAATGACTAAGCGACTTTCAATGAATGACTTTTTACAAACACTTTTACACTGGTCGGCTAGCAGCAGCTACTGGCTCGGGGCAGCTATTTTTCTTGTGGCATTATTAGAGTGCCTGGCCTTAGTCGGTATTCTGTTACCCGGTGTGGTCTTACTCTTTGCTCTTGCAGTGCTAGCGGGCAATGGCGCTCTAGATTTATCCAGCGTCCTGCTGCTAGCTTGGCTCGGAGGCTTGTCTGGCGATATTTTATCGTATGCCCTCGGCCGTCGTTTACAGCATAAAGTGCCACAGCTACCCATCATTCGTAATCATCCGCAGTGGCTGATTAACGCTGAACTGCATTTTGCACGTTATGGTGTTTTAAGCTTGTTAGTTGGCCGTTTTATTGGGCCGCTACGTCCTGTATTGCCTCTGGTCGCAGGCATGCTGGCGATGCCGCTGACTCGCTTCGTGGTCGTGAGTCTATTTGCAGCAGCAGGATGGGCAGTCGCTTATCTGTTGCCTGGCTGGATGGTCGGGGCCGCTCTTGAGCTGCATCCACCAGAACTTTTTTGGCAGCAAACGGCGTGGGTCGCCAGTGGCATCGCTGGCTGTGTGTTAGTCAGTGTTTTGGCCTGCTTACGAGGCTGGCGTACAGCCAGTGTCGTAAGCGCGGTAGCATCGGGTTTAACCCTCGTTGTTTTAATGCTGAACTGGTCATCTTTATTAGTATTTGACCTGTACTTGCATGACCTTAGCCAACTGATCCGCACTGTTTGGCTTGATCAAACCATGGTTTTAATAACCCGCTTAGGCGATTTTTCCACGCAAATCACCGTGAGTTTTATCCTCTGCGCCCTACTGCTATTGTTTAAACAGTTCCAAGCCCTGTTTTTTACCAGCACCACACTCATCACCACGGCCGTGAGCAATTACCTACTCAAGCATTATTTTGAAAGAGCTCGACCCTCAATCCTACTGGAACCACTACAAAGCTTTAGCTTTCCAAGCGGTCACAGCGCCTCTGGGTTTGCTTTTTTTCTAGTGCTCGGCGTGCTAGCGAGTCGTCAACAGCCGCAGCGCTGGCGAATTATCTGGCTATTAGCAGCCTTCATCCCTGCCGCCAGTATTGCCTTATCTAGAGTGTACTTAACCGCACACTGGCCTACCGATATCTTGGCCGGCGCGCTGTTAGCCAGTTTGATTTGCTCTGCAAGCCTTGCAATAACACAAATAAAACAGCCCATACCAGCATTATCCAAGCGACATTGGCTAATGATCCTACCTGTACTCTTGGTTTCATTTACAGTGCTGGTAAGTTGGAACCTGTATTTAGCCTTAAAACTGTATGCTTATTAAAAATAACGAAGGGATGACACGTCTTCACGTCATGTCATCCCTTCTTCTTTTATCCATAAATTTGATCATGTGATATTTCACATGGCAACTTCCATGTTAAGCATCCTTGCTTTAAGGCACCACTCCTTGTGATGCAATACGCTAAATCTATTAATTAAATAAATCCTTTTTTTCATCATCCTGATGATTTTCAATTAATATTTACCACTCCCTATTATTTATCATCCTTAATAAATAAAACTTAATATTATTTAACTGATAGTTTATTGCGGTTCTTTTCAAGAATAGCCATACCAATACCTTTTACTTCCAGCAACTCATCAATAGAAGCAAAAGCGCCGTTGGCTTCTCGATACTCAACAATGGCGCGTGCCTTAGCAGAGCCAACACCATTGAGCTCGCGTGCAAGCGTCTCCATGTCAGCAGAGTTTATATTCACTGCTGACTGCTCAATACTTGCAACAAGCTGCGCTGACGGTGCTGCTTTGCTTTCAGCGGCAATTGCTACAACACTGCTAACACTGAGAACAGCAGCCATCAGAGAATTAATAATATATTTACGCATAGAACACCTTCCTTGTGCTTTAATATTTACAGAGGTTTTTATTGGTTACGAATATCAAAATAGACTTTAAATATTGACTGTCAAATATAAACGTGAATTCGTGACTTAGAACACAAAAAGAAACATGAAAGACTCTATTTCTTACTCACTAAATTTAAAATTTTATTGGGTTTGTAGCCTTTGACTACATCTCAATTGATTACCAAAACAGGAACACCGTTGCCACCCAGCTTTTTACGTTGCTCCCTGCCCTCTGTTGATTTCCCCACATCATATTCAAAGTACTTAATGCCATTTTTATTGAGCAGCTCTCGGGTTTTAGCGCAATAACCACACCAAAAAGTGGCATACAGACAATAACAACCCAAGCGCACCCTCAAACAAATACGGGCAGGCGCAATGCCTACCCGTACAGTATTGCCAGTCACTCAGTATTAACGCTGATCTTTAACGTTTTGTGCACTGACAGGCGCGCCTTGGTTGCCCCATGACGCACGGATATAGTTAAGCAAATCTGCCGCTTGCTGATCATTAAATTTCCAATCATAAGCAGGCATGTTATAGCCAATGTGCGCTTTGGTAGTGGCCGTCTGACCACCATGCAAAAGGATATTCACTAAGCTCGCGGGATTATCAGCAAGCACAGTGCTGTTGCCAGCTAACGCAGGAATAATATGATCGCGCCCTACACCGTCACTGCCATGGCAGGTGCCACAATACATTTTATAATCTGTTTTCGCTGACTCGCTGGCTTGCGCCAGTTGCGTTGGCGCGCTTACAGGCGTGGTCGAGAGGCTTCTCACGTAAGTGACGATGCTGTTTAAATCATCTTCTCGGAAATGCTGACTGCTGTGGGTAATCACGTCAGCCATTGGGCCAAGCACAGCTTCCTTATCACTACGGCCAGTTTTGAGTAACGCCACCATCTCTTCTTGGCTATACAGATCGCCACGAATATCACCAGCGTACCAACCATCAAGCTCAGCGCCTTTTAGATAATTGCCATTTGCACCATCGAGCGCCAATTCTTGCATGGCAAAACCACGCGGGGTATGGCAAGTACCGCAGTGAGCGGCACCCTGAACTAAGTAAGCACCACGATTCCATTCATCACTTTGTTTGTTATCAGGCTCAAACTGGCTGTCGTCATG
This sequence comes from Denitrificimonas caeni DSM 24390, assembly GCF_000421765.1. GTDB lineage: Bacteria > Pseudomonadota > Gammaproteobacteria > Pseudomonadales > Pseudomonadaceae > Denitrificimonas > Denitrificimonas caeni. Next base: position 220,636 of record NZ_ATXQ01000002.1, read on the forward strand.
ATAGAACCATTTCCACACAGCTAAAGGCCAACGCATGCTCAAAGGCCAGATAATATCCGTAGGACGATTCGCCACCGCTTGCGGCTCTACTTCATCCATCAAGTAGCGATACAAGGCTTCCAAATCCTCATCACGCATTTTTGCATAAGAGGTGTAAGGCATCGCTGGGTATAAATTATGACCTTCTTTGGCAACTCCGTCGCGCATGGCTTTAATAAAATCTTCTAGCGTGTAATTACCGATGCCATGGGTTTTATCCGGGCTGATATTGGTTGAATACACGTCACCCACGGGCGTAGGGAACGCCATACCGCCAGCGAGAGGTTGCTCACTATTACTCGTATGGCAAGCAACACAGTCGCCTAAAGTTGCAATGTATTCGCCTTCTGAAGCTTGCGCATTCACCGCAGGTACTGACAAAGCCAGAAGTAATGAAGTTATAGCTAAGGTTGAGCGGCTCATTGGGCACCTCCAGCTTGCATGGCAATTAACTCATCAACCGCACGTATACCCTGCTCAATGGCAGAATGCGCATACGGGCTCCAATCTGAATCAGAGTTGGCGATGGTGATGTTACCGATCGGCTGGCGTGCCGTTGTAATGATTGCCTCGGCTTCGTCTTCATCATCAAACAGCGTATTGACCGAGTAAGAGTAACCGTGCGACCAACGGTTCAAAGTAATCGCAATGATGTCTTCTTCATGATTAAAGCCCACACCCCCCAGCATGTCTTGCAGTTGTTCACGGATGATTTTTTCATGCTCTGCAAACGACATACCCAGCAACATCGAACGTCCTTTACGCGATTGCTCACGCGAAGGTAAAGCACTGCCAGCTAAGTTAGGTACATACACCATGTGCAGTACCACAGGTTTATCTGGCGAGTCTGGATGCTCGTAACCACCCATATTCACCGGAAAATCGAGTTTAACCATGCAATACGGCGCTGTTGGGCAGTAGATATTGTGCACGCCCAATTTCATAAACGTCTGCCAGTTACGAATCACCACATTGGAATACACCAGCGGCGCTTTAACATTCTGCAGCAGCGCTTCTTTTTGCGCTTCTGACACTTCAGGCACCATGTACGGGATCATCATGTTGTAACCGGCCATCACTGCTTGCTTAGCGCGGACGCGATGCACTTGCTGCTGGTTAATGTAGGCCACATCAACCGCAGCACTGCCATCTTCAAGAGTAATATTTTGCGCATGTAAACCGGTACTGCTGAGACGTAAACGCACATTATGCTCAGGCTTATCAAGCTGGTTGTAATTAAATCTTGCTGATATTCATCATAGTACAGTGCTGAGTCGGCTGAGTCCTAAACTCGACAGCTTTAATCGACTATGGCGTCACGATACGCAGACTTTTCACCCAAATCAGCTCACAAGCGCCATTGCCCGTGTCATTTCGAGTCAACGAGCTACTCCAACGCCAATCACCATTGTTGGAGATCACATTGACTAGACTGCCCGATATTTCGACCAGATCACCTTGTCGTATTTTCTTGATGGTGCTTTTTACTGATTCGTTAGCAGGAATAAGATGCATATTGGCACTGCTTGTTTCTATTTCATTGCGCGGGATTGGAAACGAATCAACCCGCCAAAAATAGAACCGACCTGACTGGGAAATTTTAATCTGCCCAAGAATACGCTCATCCGACATATTGCCCCAGCCGAGCGCCAAGTCAGTGGGCGACAGATCCGCCTCTCGACCCAAATGATAGTTTTTCTTTGCGAGCACTTTCGCCTTAATATCGAACTGCGCAAGCTCGCTAATATTGTAGTCATCTATACGATGACTTATCGGCGCATCTATATTTCGCTGTATAGGTACTGCAGGAGCCATCACCCCAGGCCCGAGTTCAACCTGGCCGCTGCGGTTATAAAACGTCCAACAGGCAGCAATGATCAACAGCCAAATAATTAGTTTTTTCATGAATAACTCAGCTTTAGATAAGGCTTAGGACCCAGCGCAATACTAAACATATTTAGCCCTGCACCGCTGCTGCTTGTGGGGTTCGAAAAATCAGTGTTACAAGAATAGTGTAATTTATTCAGACCAACATTTTATAGATAAGCAGAGCTGAATCCACCATTCATATACGCGGCAATCAGCATAATCACAAAACCAATCACCTGTATTTTGAATGGCCCCTTAGCATCCTGCCAGTGAACAATTAAATACACGATGGCGACTGGAGCAATAAACAAGACAGCAAGGCCCCATAAAATGCTTGTCCTGAAGGCCGCAATAAGGAAACCAATTCCGCCAATAAAAAACACCGCAAGACCAAGATATAAAATCAATTCATTCATACTGCATTCCATTTTTAGTTTTTAGCGCTGTTCACAGCACAATTTTAAGTTTTACTGAAGATCCATTTTCTTACTAGAGCGTTTCCTTATTACTTCACTAAATATTAATAAGCAAAAGATCGGCGCGAGAAATAAAGCAGTCGAAAATATATCGTCGAACGTATGGTACTTCTGATAAATCATTAGCGCTATATAGAGCACGAATGACAGCACGGATAACGTCAAAGCAAGCGTGCCTCGTGAAGACAAGAAGATGACAAACACAAGTGCTAAAGCAGTATGAGTGCTGTAATCAAGATCAAATTTTGGCCATATTTCAAATCGATTATCGACCGCCATTACCAAATAGACGATAAGCACCGATAGCACAACTGAGCCAAGCTGAAGGCAGTGTTTCTTAAAGCCATTTCTGAAAATATCCACAGCAAATATAAACAATGAGATAAAAAATAATACTGGTATATAAGAGTCAGCAATAAAATCAAGCCGTTGATAAGTAAACATTCTTTTCCTAATTAAAAACAAAAAACCAAACAGCTCGATTATGAGCAAACTGTTTGGTTTTCTTTAAGTTTATTTACGCCCAAGTATTCTTAAGATACGCAGAAACAAGTTGATTATGTCCATATACAGCGCGGCAGCACTGTCTATCGCATTATCGAGGGTTTTCGGTATTTGATTGGCACGTCCCCAATCGTAGCCGATATATCCACAAAAAATTAACACTACGATCCAATCAAGAACCCCATGATGAATTCCAAACACGAATATCTCAACCAACTCCACCACGATGACAAGGAGTAAGGCGATAGTCAGCGCCCCTGATATTTTTCTGAAAAACTCAGGAAAAATCGTGCCTAGACACATCATGCCAATCGTCACTAAACCGGTAATTCTAATCGCTTCCGAGACCAGCTCTGCATCATAGCGACTGACCACCAAATTAATAATGAGGCCAAATGGCACAACAACGAAGTTATAACCAACAAAGCTAACCAGTGGATTATTGGACTTACTGAACAGGTAAATACCAAAAAAACAGGACGCAAAATAGCCGATAAAAAACACCCATGGGCTTATATTGGCTATCGACTTAGGGTCAATATTGGTCACCATGAACCAGTTGATAGCGAAACCCCAGGCTAGAGTTAAGCCAATCACCAAGTTATACGCTGCTGCACCAATAATTGGATCGCTAGTGCTGTTTCTATCAAATACTTCGACTTCCATGTTTAGTACTCACTGTAGTTCGGAGCAAAGCTCACCAGAAATTATTTTATAGTTTTCGTGACGCTCTATTTTATTAGTACTTTTTACAATGCTAGCGCTGGAATTAAGCCGCGCGAAACCCACCTAGCGCAACGAAATTTTAAACGATGGCAGTCTATCAAATAAACAAAAAAACTTTAGCGAGCCAAGATTGCTTCAATTGAAACGATGACCACAGCGCATCAACACCAAGCAGAGTAAGCAATGCGCCTGCACCGATGCGAATGGGTAAGCCAACCACCCCGTAGAACATAACGCAGATTCCCAGACCTACAAAAAGTAGACCCGCCACCGCCCAAACAATCCGGTACACACCGCCAGCAAAGTATGGATTAGGGTTCTGACGATCCTTCATAGCATCACCTATCAATAGGTTAATGAGCTTGGAGCAAACAATGACCGCTGGCCCAAGCTCAAAGTGAACGCCTTACTGTATCTTTTTAATTTCACAAGCAATGACGACCTTATCTATTGGCACTATTTTCCCTTGCGGATCAGGAAATATCGCATGCCTTATTCGCCTGCGCTAGCATCAGCGGCTTGCCAGACAATAAACGATCCCTGCATAGCTGAGGAAGCCTCAAGAATCACCTGAAATGTCTCGTCTTTTGCATAACCATCAATGTATTTAGAAAACCCATCAAAGAACAATTCACTTGCGCCAATAGCATCGTTGGGAATACGCAATAGATTGTCTTTACAGCCAATGTACCAATATGGGAAAGGCAGAAAGTCATCTTCGATAGAGATAGCAATCAAACTGATATCGCGCCACTGAACACTGCCATGCTCAGCACCATGCTGTTTCATCGTAATACCGCAATCGTCAAAACTCACCGCTACAGCAGAGTTCCCTTGAGTCTTAGTGGATCGTGTTTTTTTCTTAAAAAACTTATCAAAAAATTTGAACATGGCTTGGCTCAATATCTACTTTTACGCTGTGCTACGGCACAAGATAGGCTTTAATCTTTTGTCAGCAAACAGCTTGTGTAGCGAGAAAAATATCGTAAAGATGCAGCCACAGCGTCAAACCTGAAAAAAATGGAAACATCTTAATTATCAAACGGTTAGAAATATGCATCGCAGGGTATTTTGAAGTCAACATGATAATTCTCATCATGTCGTACCCAAGACGGTTTTTTTGAAAATTGCATATTCTGTCGCAAGTATTCGCCGTGTTTGCTCTTAAACAAATAGGGCTGTAGCTGAGGATCGAATATCACACGCCACAGATCATAACCTCGGCGCTTGGCTTCTTTATGCAAAGACACTAGGTGCGCACCCATCGCTTCATAATCAATGCTCAACTGGCCGTACTATCCACACTCTGCAAACGACCATTAGTCGCTGTACCAAAGCACGTGCTTTCAGCCGCAGAGACAAGAGTTGGCAGTAAAATAAGAAAGAGTATTAGGTATTTCATATTGCCCTTCAAGATAGCCAAAACTTTTGAGGTGCCAGGTATTGTTAGGCGTCATGGCCATTGGCTGAAACCGCCTTCTAGATAGAGCACAAAGGTGGTCAGCCCAAGTATAAAAAAACCTAAAATAACGCGGACGCAACGTAAACGATAGATGCGAGCACCCGGCCAAAACCGGTCAAGCAACTCAGGTTCATCAGGTGCCGGCTTGACCAACAGCAAACCAACACCAGCAACAGCACCGATAAGGGCAAAAAGTAGAAAATTGAACTGGTCTGAATCGATCACATTTGCACCTTGAGCTTGAGCCAACCGTCAGAAAAAACGCAAGCTTTTGCGTGTTCAGTTAACGAGTGAGCGTGACCGTGTAAGCAGTTAGACGCCGCTCACGCGTGATTGAAAACCCAGTAGTAAGGGGCCGCAAATAGAGCTGTTTGCCCGATAACTTGTAAAGATATGGTGATTTTATCTTTTGCTGCAGTGTCGCTAGCCCAAACAAAGTTGACCATAAGAAGTACAGGCATGATGGTAATGAACACCCAGCGCGCTTCAGATAGCCTAGTAATATTTATGCCTTCAAGCGAAACAAACTGATTGGCAAAAATGCCCGATATCACACTTGCCAATACAAACACCAAGGTAGTGTAACGAAATAAATTAGCCAACTGTTCTGCTCCTTTTATATTTATAGTTATGTAGGCTCCACAGCACGCCAATTATTTTCTTTGGTTATTATTTTAAATTTAGCTTTACCGCTAAGATAACAATCAGCATCTACAGATGAAAAGTCTATATTGTTACGTGGCACTTGAAACTGCTCAATAACGTGCTCATCCTTTATTACCAATAAAAGCGTTATCCCATCAGATACATAAATATCACTTTTAGATTCGACATCAAACTTAAAACCTATAAGCTCCTCCGCGAGTTGATTATCAAAATAAGGTGTTATTAAGCAAACCTTATCCCAATCTCCTTCTATTTCAGCAGAGAGATCAACTACTCCGGAATCATAATCAAAGCTTCGTTCATAGACCGCTTGGTTATTAGTACAAGAGCTGCATAAGAAAACCAGAATCAGATAGAAATATTTATTCATACACACCACATAACGATGAAGATAATGAGTCGAGCTTCATTGATCCCTGCGAGCGCAGCAAACCATTTAAGCGCATTGTCACAGTTTGAATTGACCTAAGACGGCCATTAACGCAATAGCGAAAATGACAATACCAACGCAGCATACATAGGCTTCCTTTGTGGATCCGCTCAACCACTCACTGTTTGGGTATTTCCCAAGGGTTGCCACTTTCACAAACGGCCATCCTATAGCGTAGAAAAACGTGCCAAGCAGAATCTCAGTTATGAAGTAGCCAATAAAGCGAAGTACGAGGCTGAATAGTTCGTCCATGTGACTCCAGCGTATAGGTTTGGTTAAGGAGGCTCTAGTCTGCCCCAGAGTACGATGCGAGCGACTTAAGCCGCTTATTAGGGCGCACCTCGCTCAATGCTTAGTTGCGTCACTAAATCATTCTCAAACTTTACTACTAATATTGAATTTAACCAGCCAAAACCTGAGCATTGACCGAGCGCATAAGAGAAATCAGATTTTTCAGAGGCCTTTGGCTTGCCTAGAAGCGCCACCACCTGCTCGGCATTGTGGTTAATTATTAAATCGGTTTTTATTAAGTCCAAAGCCATTCCGCCGCGAACACAGCCAGGGTCAAAGCTTTCGCTGTATGGATTTTCTTGTTTGATCCATGCGGCCGAGTTAAATCGCTCCCGTACTGCTGACACTTCAAAATAATAAGCCCATGTCATGCTTGCTATAAACAGCAATATTATAAAAATAATAAGCGCCACTAATGATAAAAATATTTTGAAGACACTTTGAAACCACATAATGGCTTCTAACGCTCAAAGCTGCAGCGTGCATTAGCGCATTGAGCTCGCGAGGCAACGCTGCCGTTGTTTGTTGACTTTAATTCAGAGCCCATAGAAATAAACCTCATATTAAAAGTCCAAAAAAGAGAGCGCTCGATGTAATCTGCTCATACGTTGTGTATTTTAATCTGTCTTAACAAGATTGAGGCTCGTTTAAAAACTTACCAAAAACTTAGCCAAGCTCGACCAAAATATCACTCAACGCTTGTGCCGGGTCTGCAGCTTGGGTGATTGGGCGACCGATGACTAAGTAATCTGATCCCGCTTGCATGGCTTGTGCTGGCGTCAGGATGCGTTTCTGGTCATCCTGTGCGCTGCCCGCTGGGCGAATACCTGGAGTCACCAACTGCCCTGCTGGCCATTGCTCTTTAAGAATCGAGGCTTCTTGCGCAGAACACACTAAACCATCTAAACCTGCTTGCTCGGCTAAACCGGCTAAACGCAAAACCTGTTGCTGCGGGGTGATATCTAAACCGATGCCCGCTAAATCGCTTTGCTCCATGCTGGTCAGCACTGTCACGCCAATCAATAAAGGCTTATTACCGCTATGTTGTTCCAATACGTCACGGCAGGCTTGCATCATTTTCAAGCCGCCGGAGCAATGGACGTTGACCATCCACACGCCCAATTCAGCCGCCGCTTTCACCGCCATCGCCGTGGTATTCGGAATATCATGAAACTTAAGGTCTAAAAACACCTCAAAACCCAATGCATGCAAGCCTTCAACTACCTTAGGTCCACAGCGCGTAAACAACTCTTTACCGACTTTAAGACGGCATTGTTGAGGGTTTAGACGCTCTGCTAACGCTAAAGCTTGCGCTTCACTAGGAAAATCGAGGGCTACAACAATTGGGCTGGACATGACTTGAGTCTCGTATCAATAAAATCCGCAGCATTGTAGCCTTCCTCTAGGCTCACTGTCGCATCGAGTTTGTTGCTACGGCATTTTAGCGGGCTTTTATCCTGTACTCTGTCTGTGCATAGCCTTTACAGATGCATCAACACTCTTTATGAGATACATTCTCATTTAACGGATTAAGGAGTTACCCATGCCTTGGTATATTTGGTTATTAATCGCTCTGGTACTCGGCTCAGTTATTGCTGCTTTGTTGAGACTGCGCAATACAGCTAACACAATGCCAATCGATAAAGACAAGCTGGAATTGATGAAACAACGTAACGCCGAGTTGGAAGCGCAAGAACGCCAAAAAGACGAATAATCCCTGACAACCTGCTTGGAGATTGATTATGTCCCGCACAGAAACCGATAGTTTAGGTGCCATCGAAGTACCTGCCACAGCGTATTGGGGCGCGCAAACACAGCGCTCTAAAGAAAATTTCGCAATTGGTTCACAGCCCATGCCTCTCGCCGTCGTGCATGCTTTAGCGCAGATCAAAAAAGCTGCCGCACGGGTGAATGCCAGCTTAGGCGAGCTGCCTGAAGACATCGCTAAGCTGATCGAGCAAGCTGCCGATGAAATCATTAACGGATCGCTCAACGAGCACTTTCCTCTGGTGGTTTGGCAAACGGGCAGCGGCACGCAGAGCAATATGAATGTCAACGAAGTGATTGCTGGTCGCGCCAATGAAATTGCCGGACAAGGTCGCGGCGGTAAATCACCGGTGCATCCTAATGATCATGTCAACCGCGCACAAAGCTCCAACGATTGCTTCCCTACGGCGATGCACATCGCTGCGCTACAGGCGATTGAGCATGACTTATTCCCAGCCATCAAACTGCTGCGTGACGGACTGGATAAACAAGCCAAGCGTTATGCCAATTTGGTAAAAACCGGTCGCACCCACATGATGGATGCAACACCTGTCACCTTTGGCCAAGAGCTCTCGGCTTTTGTCGCACAGTTGGATTATGCCCAACATGCCATAGAGCTGAGTCTGCCTGCCGTTGCCGAGCTTGCACAAGGAGGTACGGCTGTCGGCACCGGTCTCAATAGTAGCCCAAGCTTTGCCGACGATATTGCTAAAGAATTGGCCAGCGCAACAGGTCTACCTCTGACCTCAGCCGCTAATAAGTTTGCCGCTTTGGCTGGGCATGAACCTTTGGTGAGTTTATCTGGTGGGTTAAAAACTTTAGCCGTGGCCTTGATGAAAATCGCCAATGACCTACGTTTGCTAGGCTCTGGGCCTCGCGCCGGTTTTGCTGAAGTGTTGTTACCCGCCAATGAACCTGGCAGCTCGATTATGCCGGGCAAAGTTAATCCGACGCAGTGTGAGGCGCTATCAATGCTGGCCTGCCAAGTGATGGGCAATGACGTCACCGTTAACATTGCCGCCAGTCACGGCCATCTGCAGCTCAACGTGTTTAAGCCGGTGATTATCCATAACATTTTGGAATCCATTGAGCTAATGGCGGATGGTTGCCGTAACTTCCAAGAGCATTGCATTGAAGGCATGCAAGCCAATGAGCAACAAATGGCGGATCACTTGGAAAATGGCTTGATGTTGGTGACGGCGTTAAATCGACACATTGGCTACGATAATGCAGCGAAAATAGCTAAAAAAGCTTATGCGGAAAACCTTACGTTGCGCGAGGCAGCGATTGCACTTGAGTTAGTTACCGATGAGCAGTTCAGCCAATGGGTGCGTCCGCAAGATATGCTCAAACCTGAGGCTTAGCAATATAACAAGCGAGTTCGATTGCTCAGACGCGAGGTTTGAGATGCAATATGTTCATACAGAATACGGCTTCAACACGGCCATCTGCATGAGCAAGACACATCTACGACTCAACACCAAAAAAAAGCCTCTAACACAACAAAGTGTCTTGAGGCTTTTTTGTATCTACACGAACTACAACGCCGCGCGTTAAGAGCGCGGGGTTAAGGTGTGCAGCCAATCATCGGTATCAATAAATCCTAAAATTTGTTGCTTAGTCTCGCTTTCAACATTCAAAAACACTGCTGCGCCATACTTATAGTCAACTTCAGCGTAGGATAAACTTTCATTCACTTCATCCATGCAGCTGCTGTGGGTGACTAAAACCAAATTACGTCCGGGGATTTTCCTAGCTAAAGCTTCTTTGACAAAATCATCTTTGCATTGGTACAAAAAATCTTCGTTAGCAGTTGGCTGTGCAAACAATAGTGCGCTAGTTTGACTGGTACGGGTTAACGGGCTGCTATAAATATCTGATGCTGCCAGCCCCAATTCTGCAAACTGCTCACGCATCGCCAACCCTGTCGCAGTAGCACGCTGAGTAATACCTGTCGGCCCATCTAAACAGGCGGCATCAACCCGACTGCAACGCTCTAAATGACGAACAAACACAATCACATCGCCATCCTGCCATTCAGCCAGCATGTTCGTGGTTAAAGCAAAGGGGCTTTCAGAAAGATCGACCGGCTTAGGGTCGGCCAAGAGTTGGCTGACAGAAAAGGCCAACCCAGTTAGTGCAAGTGCCGTTCCCAGCAGTAATGATGTTTTAGCTCGACCGAGAGTCAAACCTTTGAAAAACTTAGTCGCGGGCATCGATATGCACTCTAAATAACACTGTAGTCATTAGATACAGAAACGTGACCCAGTTCCATACCAACCAATAAATAAGCCCTTTCAGCCTATTATTACGGCCTCAAGGAACCAAAAAAATAACTGAGCGACTAATACAATAATTCTTTCTCATACTTTATTTGCTTTGCACCTTTTCCTGACAGGAGTTCCTAGTATGTTGATTCCTAAAAAATCATCACTTCGCCTCGCAGCACTGACTGTACTGCTAGCACTTTTCACGAGCAATGCATTCGCCGACAGACTGTTTCGAACCGATAGTCACAACCGCCATGCAGAAGAGCACCGGCCCGAGAAGAAGCACAAACAGCACTATAAACATGATAAGTACCGTGATGACAGACGCTACAAAGATGATCGGCGTCGTCACGCAGTGCAATACCGTTTTCATCAGAATGATCGGCGTTTGATCAATGACTATTATCGCGATCAGCAGTACAGAGGGAAATGTCCACGCGGCTTAGCTAAGAAAAACAATCGCTGTCAGCCGCCCCGCTATGCAAAGAAGTGGCACAAAGGTCAGCCGCTTTCTAAACAAGTAAAATACTACGAGTTGCCAAACAGATTGCATGGTCGTTTGCAGCCAGCACCGCGTGATTACCGTTATGTGCGGGTGGATAACGATGTTTTAATGATTGATACGGTCACCAATGTTGTCGTCGACGTGATCGAGAACATCCTGCGCTAAACCGTTCTGTAACCTTCCCCATAAAACCGCCGACTGCTAGGCTAATCCACAACAGTTGGCGAGTTCATTTCGCGTCTTTCCATGCACAGCAAATGATCCGCACACACAATGCACTGGTCTACACTAGCCAAGATAAGATAATCTCTGTAAAAACAGATAAAGCTGGCAACAAATGCTGGCTTTGATTATTGATTGCGCTGCTTTGACTGTCTCCAGATACACGCTCTCAAACAGCTCTGCTTTAGTGGTACTTCCAAAATTAGTGGGGTTTTAAGACGATGCTGGAATCACGCTTGCGCGCCATAATCCGCAAAACCAAACGTGGCAATGCTTACACTGATGGTTCGCTTAATAATGCGATCAAAGTCTTTACTGACGACATTTTGCAATTCATCAGCATTGAAATCTTAGATGACATGCCCGACTCAACGCTGTATTCCACTTACCTAGCGTGGGAAACCATGGCAATCAAGCATCAAGACCCTGATCAACGTATTAAACATATTAGAAAAGGCATGAAAATCATTTTAATGCCTTCTTTAGTTGACTCAGAAGATGAGCTGGCTGAAACCACTAACATCGTCAGTTTGTTTAGCAAATAACCGCCAATCACATAACACAGCACACAAGGTCGGCTCCCAGCCTGCAGCCTTATGTGCTCTACTGATTCAATGCTCTAGCCAGTAATCGTTGCCACACCATTATTGGCGTCGCTACTTTTACTACCCTTACGTTCTTCCGGCGCTTTAGGCGGCACCAGACTGATCAATGTCGATTCATTGTCAGGTTTGAGCGTGTCCATGGATTTAACCGGCGTAATATGATCTTTGCTGTCCAGCACAAACAGAACTAAAGCCTGATTTTGATGCTTATCCAGAAAGTTCTGATAATTAAAGGCATCACTCAACTGCGTCGTTTTCACCGTATAACCTTGGCTGGCCAAGCTGGCTAATTTGGCATAACTGACACCGTCAAACAGGCCACGTGTGCGCTGTATTTTCTCAGCGGTCTGGTAGCGCGCCTTCTGATCTTGCTCGCCTTCTGACAGGCTGTACACGCTGTTGTGATCACCAAACCAATCAAGGAAGTGATAAGTGGCCAGAGAGTTCATGTGTTTATATGGCGAAATAACCAAAAGATTACCAATACCGGTTAAATCCAATTGATTGGCCGCGTGTTCAGAGACTGGATTACCAAAGTAAACCTGCAAGTTTTCCATACGCGCCAAGCGCACGTTCTCCCAGCTACTGTCGGCCAACACCACTGGCACCTCGTGTTTAGTCAGCTCAACCGCGATCATCCGCGCTACCGTGTTAGCACCGATAATCAAAAAGCCAAACTCTGGCGGCTCGGCCACACCGAGCAATTTGGCTAAGGGACGAGCAGTGAGGCTTTGCACGGTAACGGTGGCAATAATCAGCATAAACACCAGCGGCACCAGCGTCTCGCCGCCAGCAAAACCATTATTTTGCAACTGGAAAGCAAACAGTGCAGAAACCGCTGCGGCAACAATACCGCGTGGAGCGATCCAGCTTAAAAACAGCTTTTCTCGCCAATTTAAACTGGTGCCTATCGCCGAGATAAAAATACTCAAAGGCCGTGCCACCAACATTAAGATGGCCAACACCACAGCCAGTCCCCAACCTAAATTCGCAATAGCTGAAAACTCAATGCGCGCAGCCAAAATAATAAACAACGCAGAAATTAACAGCACACTCAGAGATTCTTTGAACTCCAAAATGCTATCAACATCGACCTGTTTCATATTGGCCATCCAGATGCCCATGATGGTCACCGTCAACAGACCTGACTCGTGAGCGATTTCATTCGACAGTGCATACACGCCCAACATAAACGACAGCGTACCGGCGTTATGTAAGTATTGCGGAATCCAGTGTTTGCGCAGCACCTGACCGTTCAAATAGCCTGCAGCTGAGCCCAATACCGTGCCCACGGCAATTGTAGTGCTGAAGATATACAGCGAATGGCCAAAGACATTACCCTGCCCCCACGAGACAATCCCCTCGTACACCAGCACCGCCAGCAAGGCACCTACTGGATCAATAATGATGCCTTCCCACTGCAAAATATTCGCCAACTTAGCCTTGGGTCGCACTGCGCGCAGCAATGGCGCAATCACCGTTGGCCCGGTCACCACGGAAATCGCACCGAACAGTAGAGAAATCTCCCAGGAAATATCCAAAATCCAATGCGCAGCCAAAGTGCCGATAATACCGGTCACCACAGAGCCAACCGGAATCAAGTTACGCACCATTGCGCCATGGCCACGGATTTCAGAGAAGCGCAGGGTCAGACTGCCTTCAAACAAAATAATTGCCACCGCCAACGACACCATCGGGAACAGCAGGTCGCCAAACACATCCTCAGGATTCAAATAATGCAAAACCGGGCCACAAGCGATACCTGCAGCTAACAAGAAGACAATCGCCGGCATGCGCACACGCCAAGCCAACCACTGACAAAATAACGATAAAACACCAATCGAGGCGAGCAATAAAACAGTGCTAACGGGCATAAACCAAGAATCCCTAAATTATTATTGTGGCGCTGGACGCGATTGCTCAGCAGGCATAAGGCGAAAAACAACCGAAGCTAGAATCATAAAACCCGACATTTCCTGCCAATGCCTCAACGCATACAACAGTGTCTCGGTCTTTATGGATGGTCCAAACTTGTATGATGATCATAAATAACCTGCCGCAGATTAACCTCTCTGCGACAGATTACCAAGCACCGAAATATCCGACAGAGTCTGCGCAGATATCCTGTGATAGGTGTTGCTATCTCTGCTGGCAAAACCGACTGAAGCCATCGTTGCAATGCCGGCTCCTCTGGACAAGGCAGACAACCTGTCTAGCGCGGCAGCGCCAATGTAACTGCTGACTCAGCTTTAAAGTGTCAGCTTAGGTGAACAATGGATAACAACGCCGAATCATCGGCATGTTCTAACAGTATCCGCCGTACGCGTTCCTGCCAGAGCCTTGCAAACTCTGCCTGTTGCTCAGGTGTTTCGCGATTTTGTATGACCGCCTGCATGCGTTCGCGCTGAGATTCATCGGCGGGGATTTTATGGGCATCAAACTTCACCATTACTGCAGCGCCAGTATCAAGTCGCTCGAAACGTACCGCGCCATCATGCGCAGCATCTGTTGCGAAACTGAGCAAGCCATTACGTGCAAAACGCTGACCAATGCCCTTAAAGCCACCCTGCGCTGCAGCGCCGGTAATGAGAGTCAAGACTTGAGCAACCACACCAGTCGTTCCGTCTGTTTCCGCTGATGGCATGCGTACACAGATAGCTCCACGCTCAGGCAGCGTATCTGGATACAGCGCTTGCAAGGCCGCTCGCGCAGTTAGGAAAGCACCCGCAACCGTTGGGCAAGAATGCCCCGCCAGCCGTACAGCATCGACATAGTGGTAATCCATAATGCCCTCTGCCGCACTACCAAGCAGCTGCGCTAATGGATCGCGCAAACGAATCACTGGGGCTTTATCGAAGAAGTTGGGATAAGTCATGGCGATCTCCTTAGGGAGTAGAGTTTTGAAAAAGATAGCAACAGACTAGCAGGCTTCGAGAAGCTGATGACAAGAGAACCTTCATTAGTGTGCTCTGTTGACAGCAATATCTCTACTTAGTGTAATAATGCGCTACCTTCACCGCCATCATTGCATCGAGTGTCACATCAAGGACAGGACGGCGTGCTCAGCCATGCGGGACCTGACATCTATAGATCAGATTAGATCAGATTATTGTTGCATCCGAAACCGCGTGCAATGATGCATTGCACGCACTGCCAAACTGAGCTTGTTGCAACCTCTAGAGACTATCTAGTAATACGAGTTGTGCTTATATCAGAAAGAATAAATGATGATGCTAAGCAATTTAAAGCGCAGCTGGTCAAACAACTTAACCTTGGAAACAAACATGATCTAGAGCGTTCGTAACAAAGCTAAGTGATTAATAATTGCCAGAACAATACGGCAACCAAGGCCCTAACAGTAATTGGTTTTTCTTGAAAAGAAAACACAGGAGCTATTCAAATAAAAATGCAAGCCCTGTACAGGCTTGCATTTAGCTACTTTAACTTATGCAGCAGAGTTTTTATTCCATGGCATTTTCATTAGCACGCGCGCTAAACCACAAAAGCCAGTGACACCGGCCATAATTAAGCCTGCACCGACAAAGCCTGACAGTGCATACCAGCCTGGAGCAACTGTTGCACCTAAAATAACGCCCAATAGAATCATCGTACCTGCGCCAATTTGCACTTGTCGCTGTAACTCTAAAGGTTGCGATGCATCGCTGATCACTGGAAGCCCGGCTTTTTTCCAGCCGTCTAAGCCACCTTCCAAGATGTATACTTCACAGCTAGCGCAGTTATCCAGAACACCAGCATTCATCACTGTACGGTTGCCTGAACGGCAGTGAAAAATGACCGCATTCGCATCATTTCTCGGCATACCTTGACTGCTTAGCTGCTCCATTGGCATGTGTTGTGCAACTGCAATATGCTCACGTGCGTACTCATCTGCCCCGCGAATATCAACCAACACAGCACCCTGTGCTAATAACTCTTGCGCGGCTTGTGGTGTTAATATCTTGCTAGACATTGGTTCACTCTCATTTAAATGCATATATGTGTCTGGAAGATCAACAACTCTGTGCGTTGTTCTCTACGCCATGCTATCACGAAAACATAAAATATAATATATATACAAATAAACTAAAGCGCTTATAAAGTTAGTAATCATTGTCTGCAAAAAATGCCTGCATCATCCAAGCGAAACCAAGCCAAGCCTTAAACGGTACGTTGAGCAATAAACAGAGCCAGCGAAGAACGTTTATAAGGAAAATCAGGCCAGGTTACTCAAATAAAATCAACTGCGCTCAGCAGCTGCAACAATCAGTGCTTTCATTTCAGCAACGGCGGTAGGGAAACCTACAAACAGTGCATGGGCAATAATCGCATGACCAATATTTAGCTCATTAATGCCGGCAATTGCTGCAATTGGTTCAACGTTATGATAATTCAGACCATGCCCGGCATTCACAACCAAACCTTGCTCGATAGCAAAGGCCGCAGCTTTGCGAATGAGCTCCAATTGCTCAGTTTGCTCAGCAGGTGTCGTCGCATCTGAATAATGTCCAGTATGCAATTCAATTGTGGTGGCACCGACGCGCTTGGCCGCTGCAATTTGCTGTTCATCAGCATCAATAAACAATGACACATCACAACCCACTGCCTGTAAACGCTTTACCGCTACGGCGATACGCGCTTCTTGTGACAACACATCCAAGCCACCTTCAGTGGTCAACTCAGCGCGAGTTTCCGGCACAAAACAGGCGTGCTCAGGACGAAGTTCTTCAGCTAAAAGCAGCATTTCTTCAGTCACGCCCATCTCGAAATTCATCGGCGTGTGCATCACTTCGCGCAACACCCGCACATCACGGTCTTGGATATGACGACGGTCTTCACGCAAATGTACGGTAATACCATCAGCACCGGCTTGCTCAGCATCCAAAGCAGCCTTGACTGGATCAGGGTAACGCGTGCCGCGCGCCTGACGCACAGTGGCAATATGGTCAATATTCACACCCAACAAAATACGCTTATTCAAATTCATTACACAGACCCTTTTTGTGTCAAAAACAATTCACGACTCATTAACGGACGTCCGCCCAAATGTGCAGCTAACGCTTGACGCATCACCCGCTTGGCCGTTTGTAAAATACGTTCTTGCTGCCAATCCGCAGTAGCCAAAGCTAAAATATCCGCGCCCTGAAACACACCAGATTGCACCAACGATACGGCTTCAAAACCACTTTGCGGCACTAGACGATACAACATTTGCTCTTGCAGTGCCTGCCCATGGATATCCTCAGTAAAAGAAAAGCCATAACCTAACTGCTCAAGTAAACGCCATTCAAAACTTCGTAGCAAAGGTTGCATGGGTAAGCCATGCGACAAACCTTGCACAGACAGCGTGTAGTGCTCAAATAACTGCAGCTGCGGATCATCCAGAGGCAATAAACGCACCAGTAATTCATTGAGATACATGGCGCAAAACAGCGCCTGCCCTTGCAGAAAATTAAACTCACCGGCTGGCTCAATACGACTGATACTTTTTAACTCGCTACGCCCGCGCAACTCAACCTCTAACAAAGAGAAAGGCCGCGCCACACTGCCATGTTTACCCCGAGCACTGCGTAACACCGCACGCACGCGCCCATTCGGTGTAAACAGATCGACTAAGGCACTGGTTTCTTTGTAGGGACGGCTGTGCAAAATAAAGGCTAGCGACGACTGCATAATTCAGCCTCTAAATAGCATGCGCTCCAGGACAGAGCGCATGCCAAGTTGGTTTCAATACTCTTGATAACCTAATGAACGCAAGGCGCGCTCATCATCAGACCAACCACTTTTTACTTTGACCCACAAATTGAGCATGATTTTTGAGTCAAACAAAATCTCCATATCCTTACGGGCTTCTTGGCCAATGCGCTTAATGCGCTCGCCTTTGTCACCAATAATGATTTTCTTCTGCCCATCACGCTCGACTAAAATCAGCGCATGAATATGCAGGATGCGGCCTTCTTGCTTAAACTCTTCAATCTCGACAGTAATCTGGTATGGCAATTCCGCGCCCAATTGGCGCATGATTTTTTCCCGCACCATCTCAGCAGCCAAGAAACGGCTAGAGCGATCGGTAATCTGATCCTCAGGGAAGAAATGCTCGCTGACCGGCAAGTACTCACTGACCAAACGCTCCAGTGTTTCAAGGTTGTGGCCATGTAAAGCAGAGACTGGAACGATTTGCGCGTTCGGCAGCTTGGTCGCCAGCCATTCTAAATGCGCTAACAGCTGACTTTTATCTTCTAAACGGTCAGCTTTATTGACCGCGATAATCAGCGGGCAAGTCAGGTATTGAATGCGTTCAAAAACCATTTCATCTTCATCGGTCCAACGCATGCGGTCGACCACAAATATTGCCACATCAATGTCTTTCAGCGCAGTCAGCGCACTGCGATTCATAAAGCGATTAAGCGCTGTCTGACCGCCTTTGTGTAAACCAGGGGTATCAACATACACCGCTTGCACAGCACCTTCGGTTTTAATTCCGAGCATGTTGTGGCGGGTGGTTTGCGGTTTACGCGAAGTAATGGCTAGCTTTTGGCCTAAAATGTGGTTGACCAGTGTTGACTTGCCCACATTCGGGCGTCCCACTACAGCCACATAGCCACAACGTGTTTCTTCTTCAGTCATGCTGATTTTTACTCTCTATACCCAGCGCTATCAGTGCTTTAGACGCTGCTACTTGCTCAGCAATACGTCGGCTTGCACCCTGCCCGTGGGTTTTTTCATTAAGTAGGCTCACCTGACACTCGACAGCAAAACTGCGGCAGTGCGGCTCACCTTGGATATCAATCACTTCGTATTGCGGCAGATCGCCACCACGTGATTGTAAAAACTCTTGTAAACGCGTTTTCGGATCTTTATTGGTATCTACCAGCGTTAATTCGGAGAAATGCTGCTCAAGCCAAGCGAGGACACGCTCACGAGCAACTTCCATGCCTGCATCTAAGTAAATCCCACCAATAATGGCCTCGGTGGTATCAGCTAGAATTGAATCACGGCGAAAACCACCGCTTTTCAACTCCCCTGAACCTAAACGCAAGTATTCTCCAAGGCCAAAGCCTCTGGCTAAAACAGCAAGAGTCTCACCTTTGACTAAACGTGAACGCAAGCGTGAAAGCTGGCCTTCTTTAGCCTGTGGAAAATGGTGAAAAAGAGCTTCGCCAGCGACAAAATTTAAAATAGCATCGCCTAAAAACTCTAAACGCTCATTGTTGCGCCCAGAAAAACTGCGGTGCGTGAGCGCTAAGGTTAACAGTCCCGCATCGCTGAAGGTGTAGCCAATTTTACGTTGTAAACTCAGTAATGGATCACTCACTTGGTACGCACGCGATATTCTTTATCAAAACTGACAACCAAATCGATATTCTTAATGAGCGGCTCGCGCTTTTCATATTTAAGATGGGCGATAAAGTCATTGTTATTTTTTGTCACAGTCAAAATTTCATCCATTTTCAAATCACGGATGCTATTAATTTGCATGTTTTTGCTAATATGGCCATAAAAGTCAGCAACAGTAATGATTTTATCACCAAGGGCTTTATCTTCTTCTACTGCCATAATCGCTTTTTCTAAAGCGTTATTATCCATGTAATGCGGTATCAGCTTAAATGCAGCGCTGGCAAAAAAAGCAACCAGAACTAAAATCGCCAACCAACCGAAAAAAGACATCCCTTTTTGTTTACGGATATTGTGCATTGCAACCTCGTTTCGTTTATTAATGTCAGCGCACTTTAGCCGATTCTGACTCACACAGTGTGAGTGCACAGGACACAGTTTGAGTTATTAGTGGATTAAACCTACACGGCTAAGGCTTGGCAGTACACTGAACTTAGGATCGGCCCAAGTCAGCCAAATTGCAAAGGCTTTACCAACAATATACTCGTCCGGCACCATCCCTTGCAGTTCCAAAGGAATGCTTGAATCATCCCAATAACGACTGTCTTTCGAATTGTCACGGTTATCACCCATCATAAAATAATGACCGGCTGGCACATGCCACTCGCGTGTTGGCTCTACACGGCGACGAACCTCTTTACGAATGTAGTGCTCATGCTCACCGAGTTTTTCAGTGTACAAACGTGCGCTGCCAAGACTGCCCGGTTCATCACCTAAAAACTTTTCTTCAATCGCTTGGCCGTTGACCAGAATGCGCTTATCAGATGTATAAGTAATGGTATCGCCGGGTAAACCAACCACACGTTTAATGTAGTTAATCCGCGTGTCTTCAGGGTATTTAAACACCATGACATCGCCGCGCTTAGGGTCGCTAACTGGAATGACTTTCTTATCAATCACTGGCAAACGAATACCGTAAGAAAACTTATTAACTAAAATAAAATCGCCCACTTCAAGGGTTGGAATCATTGACCCAGACGGAATTTGGAATGGCTCAACAATAAATGAGCGCAACACCAAAACCACCGCCAGCACTGGGAAAAATGATTTACCGTACTCAATCAACAGCGGTTCTTTCTCTAAGCGCTCGCGCACTTCGGAGTTAAACGCCACTGCTTCTTTTTCGTACTGTGCGATTGCAGCACGGCGCCGAGGTGCAAAAAACAGCACATCCAGCAGCGCTAAAAAGCCAGTTACGGCAACTGCAATCACTAAGATTAATGGGAAATTTAAGTTCATCGGTTAGTCATCCACTCTGAGCACTGCGAGGAAGGCTTCTTGTGGAATTTCCACGTTACCCACCTGCTTCATCCTTTTCTTACCGGCTTTCTGTTTTTCTAACAGTTTGCGCTTACGGCTGACGTCACCGCCATAACACTTGGCTAAAACGTTTTTGCGCAAGGCTTTAACCGTTGTGCGCGCAACAACTTGACCACCAAGTGCTGCTTGAATTGCCACGTCGTACATCTGACGAGGAATCAATTCTTTCATTTTCTCAGTCAGTGCACGGCCTTTCGATGCGGCTTTATCACGGTGCACAATCAGGGCTAAAGCATCAACACGCTCGCCGTTAATCAGCACATCTAAACGTGACAAGCTAGCAGCCTGGTAGCGGTCAAAGCTGTAATCTAGCGAAGCATAGCCGCGACTGACTGACTTCAGACGATCAAAGAAATCGAGAACCACTTCGTTCATCGGCAAGTCATAAATCACTTGAACTTGACTGCCTAAGAAGTGCATATCGGTTTGTACGCCACGCTTTTCAATGCACAAGGTAATGACGTTACCCAAATGCTCTTGCGGCACAAGAATGGTTGCCTTAACAATCGGCTCACGCATTTCTTCAATCACTGATGGATCAGGCATCCGTGATGGGTTATCAACGTAAATGATATCGCCATTTTTCTTCACAACTTCAAAAATCACCGTTGGTGCCGTGGTGATTAAATCAAGATCGTATTCACGTTCCAGACGCTCTTGAATGATCTCCATGTGCAGCATGCCGAGGAAACCAATACGGAAACCAAAACCCAAAGCCTCAGAGCTTTCCGGCTCGTATTGCAAGGCAGCATCGTTGAGGGTGAGCTTTTCTAGCGCGTCACGAAAGTCTTCAAAATCATCAGAGCTGACAGGAAACAAACCTGCGTAGACCTGAGGTTGTACACGCTTAAAACCAGGCAACATATCCACATCAGGGGTATGTGAGAGGGTTAAGGTATCACCCACTGGCGCGCCTTGAATATCTTTGATACCAGCAATAATAAAGCCTACTTCACCGGCTTTTAGATCAACTGTTTGCGTGTGCTTTGGATTAAATACACCAACACTATCAACTTGATGGACACGTCCGGTTGACTTCACCAACACTTTATCGCCTTTTTTAATACGGCCATGCTTGACTCGTACTAAAGAAACAATGCCCAAATAATTATCAAACCATGAGTCAATAATCAGCGCTTGCAGCGGTGCGTCAATTTCTCCAACTGGCGGCGGAATAACTTGCACTAAACGCTCAAGCACTTCATCAACACCAAGACCGGTCTTCGCACTGCAAGTCACGGCATCGGTCGCATCAATACCAATCACATGCTCAATCTCTTCTTGCACACGAATCGGATCGGCTTGCGGCAAGTCGATTTTATTCAGCACCGGCATCACTTCGAGACCTTGCTCGATAGCCGTATAGCAGTTAGCAACCGATTGCGCTTCCACGCCTTGGCCCGCATCAACCACTAATAAAGCACCTTCACAGGCCGCCAACGAACGACTGACTTCATAACTAAAGTCAACGTGGCCTGGCGTGTCAATAAAGTTTAGTTGGTAGATACGACCATCACGGGCGGTATAACTTAAGGTCACACTGTGTGCCTTAATGGTAATGCCCCGCTCACGCTCAAGATCCATAGAATCCAAGACCTGAGACGCCATTTCGCGCTCAGTCAAGCCACCGCACATTTGGATGAAGCGGTCGGCCAAGGTGGATTTACCATGGTCGATGTGGGCAATGATGGAAAAATTACGGATATGACTCAAGTCACTCACAGAACATCACTCTACAATTAAGTCCGTCGACCGATTGCCAACAGAAAATAGCCCGAGAGTTTACCTGATTTATGCCGTGCAAGTCATCTATCACACAAGCTGCACTGAAAAAACCGCAGTAACTCATCGTTCCCAACAAATCTAAGACATTAAAAAAGCGACTCCATGTCGCTTTTTTAATCTAAACCGCTGTTACTTTAAGATTAATTTGCCAATTTAAAGGTAATGAAACTGGCTCGACCTTGACGCAATACGCGCATTGATAATGAACGATTGTTCGGCAGTGCTTGCGCAGTTTTGGTAAAAGTCTGTGCAGAATCGATCACTTGATTGTTTAAATGGGTAATCACATCACCAGGGCGCAAACCGATCATGGCAGCTGGGCCATCCTGCACGTCTTGAATAACCACACCACCTTGCAAATCAATGGCTTTTTTCTGCTCTGCAGTTAAATCCACCACTGTCATACCTAAGCGATTGCTTTGACTGGCCGCACCTTCTGTACCAGCCAGAGACATTTCTTCGCCATCATTCGGCAATGCACCCACTTTAACTTTTAAAGTTTTGCGCGAGCCTTCACGCATCACCACTAAGTTAGCAGTCTGTCCAGATTTAAGTATTCCAACCAAATGCGGCAAATCAGCAGACATCACCACGGGGTGATCATTAATACTTAAAATCACATCACCAACTTGCAAGCCACCCTTATCAGCGGGACCCTTTTCAAGCACCTGCGCAACTAAGGCACCAGCTGGTTTATCAAGACCGAAAGACTCGGCAAGGTCTTTATTCACCTCTTGGATCACCACCCCTAACCAGCCTCGATCAACTTTACCGCTAGCTTTAAGTTGATCAGAAACGTCTAAAGCAACCTCCATAGGAATGGCAAAAGATAGCCCCATAAAGCCACCCGAACGGGTAAAGATCTGCGAGTTAATACCGATCACTTCGCCTTTTAGATTAAACAGCGGGCCGCCTGAGTTGCCAGGGTTAATCGCCACATCTGTTTGGATAAACGGCACATAGTTATCGTTAGGTAAGCTGCGACCTTTGGCTGAAACAATACCAGCGGTCACAGAGTGATCAAAGCCAAACGGCGAACCAATTGCTAACACCCACTCACCGACTTTAAGATCATTCGATTTACCAAGTTTAACTGTTGGTAAGTTTTTACCTGGAATTTTTAGTAGTGCCACATCGGTACGCGGATCTGCGCCAACCAACTTCGCCACTAACTCACTGCGATCAGACAGACGCACAATAATTTCATCGGCATCAGCAATCACATGATTATTGGTCAACACATAACCATCAGAGGAAATAATAAAGCCCGAACCTAATGACTGCGCTTCACGTTGCTGGCCTTTCTGAGAGCCTTGCGGTGCACGCGGCATCGGCAAACTGCGTTCAAAAAACTCACGAAAGATAGGCGGCAAACCTTCAAGATCAGGAATAGCATAGCCACCACCAGCAACAGCCTGTCTTTGCGGCATATTTTGTCGTGTACTAATGTTAACCACCGCGGGTGCCGACTGCTCAACCAAGTCAGTAAAATCGGGCAATTGTGCTTGTGCTGCAGGCGCTAGAAGCACCATCACAGCCAAGCATGCAGTCATAAATAAGGATGTTTTTCTCTGCGGCATAATACTCTCCATTATTTTAATCAAACTTAAAGCGCAGGGCTGACGGCAATTTGTCGACACAGCACAACCGGCTGAATCGCTGCAGCATCAATATAACGATCACTGTAATAGCGTACCCACAGCGCGCCTGCAAGAAACCCTAGCACTGCAGCAAAAATAATCCATGGTTCCGAAGCATTCAAGGCATTGACCCCGAGCGCACTGATAAACATCGCAAGCAGCGGCAACATATAAACGAGAAAAGCGCTGCGCACCAGCAACTCTTCCGGCATACCCAAGGTGACTTGATCACCTTCACGCAGCAGCAAATCTGTACTGATTTTAATCAAGTGTGGTTTTTTATCTGACGCGAGACTGGTCATTAAGCCTTGGCCGCAAGTCATTCGTGCAGAGCAACTGCCGCAGGTGGTTTTACGTTGCGTTGCCACCCAAACAGCGTCGGGCTCAACAGTTACAACAACACCTGCCTCCTCAATCATCGCTAGGTTCCTGACCTGCTTGCATCGACACAGCAATTCGCTCGGCGGTGCCTAACGGGATTTCACCCACTACAGTCACCATCACTTGCTGTTGATCTACAGTGACCTTCCTAGAGACGACTGAGGTCGGCCCCAATAAACGTCGACCACCTTCTGCAATCAGGCTATCAATACGTTCGTAAAAAATTGAGAAGTGCGCTAAACCGTCAGAGTAAACCTGAGTGAGAACATTAGTTTCACTGTCTTCTGAAGGACGATAGTGACTATTAATCAAGCTAAAGCCCGGCGGTACCCAGCTCACCGACCAATCAACATCAAGCTCAGCATCTGGCATCACTGCTACTGTTGAAACAGTCTGACAATCTGCACTAGGCGTCATCGCAGGGCTTTTTGAAACCAGCAGATTATTATCACTGTCAGCCTGAAACTGAACAAACTGGAACCTCTCCAGCAGCTGTCCTTGCTCGTTAAGTAATAGGGTTTTTAATGGAATCGCAGTGGTTTCATCAATATGCAATTCAACGGGGTAGCGATGCTGGTCACGTGGCGCAAACAATAAGACAACGGTATCACGCCCTGCCACTCTAGACTGGCCTAGCTCGCGAACCTCATAACTTGCTTCTAACTCTTTAAGGTTAAAAGCCTGCACTGGCCAGACATCAGCGGATGACAGAGCGTTAGCAATGACACCACTCATACAGATCACTTGGCCATCAACACGGACGACTTCATGAGCCGGTCCATTAAGTTGTAAAAAACGCTCAACAATCGCTTTATCTGCATTCACTCTCCGCCAAATTTGGTGGGTAGAAAATGCACCTTTGCGCTCATACACAAAGGCACCTTGATAGCCTTGCGTATCCTGCGCCACTTGCAAACGCTGCAGCCATTGACTAGCCGGTTGTGCAGCGGCAACGCTAGTCAATACTGCAAATAGAGCCATGCCAGAAGATAAAGCTTTTAATCGCATGCGTTATTGACCTTCCAAACTCGCAGCACGTGCATAAGGCAGGCCACTTTCAGTTTTGTTAACACTGCTTTGCTGTGCATGCTGGCGTAGATAACTTGGTAGGCGACGCTCATACCATGATTCTTGGCCCGCTACCGTTTCAGCGACTGGCGCACTCTGGCCTTGAGCATTATAACTGGCCAAAACAACCGAGCCTTGCGCCTGCGCGGTTGCCGGTAAGCGCTGTTCGCTTTGCGCAACTAAAGCATCTTGCGGGAGCGCATCTTGATTGTAGAAACGCACGCCACCTAAAACAGCTAAAGTCACGGATGCGGCAACCGCAACCCGGCCAAGCCAAGCCATAGAGCCTGCCTTACGCGGCACAATAATTTCCGTATCTGCTACTGGAGCCGCGAGGGCTGGCTCAGCATCAATGGCGGCCATAATTTGCCCTGACAAATCTATTGGAGCAAATACTGCCTCGTTGTGCATGGCTGCACGGGCTACCTGATAACGCGTCCATGCAGCACGTAACTCTGGCTCATCAGAGGCTTTAAGAACTCGATGCAACTCTAACTCATCGGCCTCATTATCCATGAGCGCAGAGAGTGATTGCTGAAGGACTTGCTGGTTCATATCTAGGTTCCTCAATTGGTTTGGCGTTGCGCACTAAGCGTCTTGCAACAAAGGGCGCAAGGCTTTATCAACAGCTTCACGTGCCCGAAAAATGCGCGAACGCACTGTACCTACGGGACACTGCATCACAGTCGCAATGTCCTCATAACTAAGACCATCAAATTCTCGTAAAGTTAGCGCTGAACGCAAATCTTCTGGTAATTGTTTAATGCTTTCTTGCACCGTGGCATCAATTTCATCACGCAACATTAAGCGCTCAGGAGACGCCATATCTTTTAGAGCATGATCGCCATCATAAAATTCCGCATCACCGGAATCGACATCACTGCTTGGGGGACGACGATTGCGTGAGACCAAATAATTTTTTGCGGTATTAATCGCAATACGGTACAGCCACGTATAAAAGGCGCTATCACCACGGAAATTAGCAAGAGCACGGTACGCCTTAATAAAGGCTTCTTGGGTCACATCCTGAGCTTCGTGCGGATCATGCACAAACCTAACCACCAACCCCATAATGCGATGCTGATACTTTAAAACCAACAAATCGAAAGCACGCTTATCCCCTGCTTGCACGCGCTCTACTAACGTCTGATCATCATCTGGCGTCATGTGTGACCCTCAGCGCGTAATCAATCCACGCTGTATTTTTAAACCGCTCAGCACAACTCATTTGCGCCATAAAAATTCTCTCCACATTGAACGGCCACAAAAACATAGCTGGTGTCGAAGATCAGACTCACCACAGCCATGCACGGCCTTTACTGTAACGTTTTCTTGGCTCATACGCGTTGTTTAATGAAATACGCCACTATTGAGCCACCCTTTCCTATTAAAGTTCCCCGCATTTGTAAGTATTTTGCCAAGCAATCCAGCGCTATACTAGCCAGCGCCTTCATCTCGGACTTAAAGCGGATCCTCATAATGAGCCAATATTACCAGTATGACGTATTAATCATCGGCAGTGGAGCCGCAGGTTTAACCACCGCATTGACCCTGCCTAGCCATTTGCGTATTGCCGTACTGAGTAAGGGCGACCTCTCCAGCGGCTCCACGTATTGGGCGCAAGGCGGTGTAGCTGGAGTGCTCGATGACACTGACACGGTCGAATCGCACGTCCATGACACACTGATTGCCGGCGCCGGCTTATGCCGTGAAGACGCCGTACGTTTTACTGTTGAGAACAGTCGCAGCGCCATTGACTGGCTGATTGAGCAAGGCGTGCCCTTTACTCGTAACGATGATACGGATGAAGATACATCGCACTTCAATTACCATTTGACCCGTGAAGGGGGGCACAGTCATCGACGCATTATTCATGCCGCCGATGCAACTGGCGCCGCTATTTTCACGACTTTATTAGAGCGCGCACGCCAACGCAGTAATATTGATTTGATTGAACAGCAAGTAGCCGTCGATCTAATTACTGCCAGCAAAATCGGCCGCCAAGGCAATGAGTGCTTGGGGGCTTATGTGCTAGACCGTGAAACTGATGAAGTGGATACCTATGCCGCACGCTTTGTCGTCCTCGCCACTGGTGGTGCAGCCAAAGTGTATTTGTATACCAGTAACCCTGACAGCGCCTGTGGTGATGGTATTGCCATGGCTTGGCGCGCTGGATGCAGCGTTGGCAATTTAGAATTCAATCAGTTTCACCCCACTTGCTTATACCATCCGCAAGCGAAAAACTTTTTAATCACCGAGGCCTTGCGTGGTGAAGGCGCACATCTAAAGCTGCCAAACGGTGAGCGCTTTATGACGCGCTTTGATGAACGTCTCGAACTGGCACCGCGTGATATCGTGGCCCGTGCCATTGACCACGAAATGAAGCGCTTAGGTATTGATTGTGTGTATTTGGACATCAGCCACAAATCCGCTGCTTTCATCCAAGAACACTTCCCCACGGTCTATGAGCGTTGCTTGGCCTTTGGTATTGATATTACCCAGCAGCCTATTCCTGTCGTACCGGCAGCCCATTACACTTGTGGCGGCGTAGTTGTCGATCAACACGGCCACACTGATATTGCTAATTTATATGCCATTGGCGAGACCAGTTTTACTGGCCTGCACGGTGCCAACCGCATGGCCAGCAACTCATTACTGGAGTGTTTTGTCTATGCCCGTTCGGCGGCTGCAGATATAAGTTGTCAAGTAGCGCACGTAAACCTCCCTGATCAGCTCCCGCACTGGGATGCAAGTCTGGTCACAGACTCTGATGAAGACGTGATTATCGCCCACAATTGGGATGAGCTTAGACGCTTTATGTGGGACTACGTGGGCATTGTGCGTACCAATAAGCGCTTATTGCGCGCACAGCACCGAGTACGTCTGCTACTGAGCGAAATTGATGAGTTCTATAGTAATTATCGTGTCAGTCGCGATTTAATTGAACTGCGTAATCTTGCTCTGGTGGCGGATCTGATTATTCGCTCAGCCATGCTGCGTAAAGAAAGCCGTGGCCTACATTACACGTTGGACTACCCAGAGCTTGCAGAATTAGCTGAGGATACTATCTTACGGCCCGCCAGCGTTGACGGCTGAATTTTAACCGCACCCGCAAGCGTCGATAGCTGTCTGCAGGCAAACTATCAGTACCAACCAGTAAGGTGCGATAAAACCATTGATCAGCACTACGGTAACGCAGCAGCACCAGCGCTGGAATAGCCATGCTATCAGCACGCAGCTGCACTGACTGCCAACCCCGCTGCGCGTCCCACACTTGCCAGCCATTAGCAGTGCAACGCAGGCCTCGGCGCTGGGTTGGCTGCTGTAATCGAAGCAACTGCGTCAGTTGCCAGATGATCTGGCCAAGCAACAAGGTCAAAACCCCAAGTTTCCAAGCCCATTCCACAGCCGACAAGACCACAGCCACACACGCCAGCACAGAAAACAATACAGCTAACACTGACAACCTCAGCGACGGCTGCCAGTGGCAAGCAAATGTATTACTTCGGCCGTGCATGATCCAAAACCAATGCAACAATGCGCTTTAAATCGTCACTGTCCGGCTCGGCGCGACGCATAAACCAGCCAAAAATATCCTGATCTTCACAATCCAGAAGTAAACGATAACGCTCTCGATCGGCTTCATCGAGCTCTAAATAGCGCTCTTCAACAAAAGGCACCAGCAACTGATCCAGCTCCCACATACCGCGACGACTGTGCCAATAAAGACGTTTAACTTCTGTTTCGATAGACATGACACACTCCAAAAAAAGAATAAACTAAGTATAAGACAGCTGTTACCGAACAACACACGCTGACAAGATCTCTTTAGCCCTCTATGATAGTCCCACGCTTTATTTACCAGTGAGACAGTCATGACTGATTGTGCAAGTTTTACCCCGTTAAACCACGAAGGCATTCTTGCCGTACGTGGCCCCGATGCAAAAACCTTCCTGCAAGGGCAAATCACCTGCCACCTTGGTTACGTTAGCGATGAGCGTAGCAGCTTAGGTGCGCGCTGCACGCCTAAAGGACGCATGTTATCAAGTTTTCGTGTGCTTTTAGAAAATGACGGCTATTTACTAGCCATGGACCAAGATATTTTAGTCGCACAACTGGCCGAGTTGCAAAAATTTGCCGTTTTTTCTAAAACCAAGTTGACTGATGATAGCGCGCTCTGGAGCCGCTTTGGCTTATACCAAGGTGATGCAGCACTGACTGCGCTCGGCATTGAACTGCCGGCAGAAACCAATAGCACTGTGCACCATAACAATATGATTGCGGTGCGCGTGTCTGCCGAACTGACTGAATTATGGGTGCATGCCGATGAAGGCCCATGCTTGCGTAAACGCTTGCTGGGGCACCTGAGCGAGGCGCCACTCAATACTTGGTTGCTGGCACAAATCCGTAGCGGTATTGGCCACGTCACCATGCCAACCCGTGAGCAATTTATTCCACAGATGCTCAATTTGCCTGCCCTTGATGCCGTGAGCTTCAAAAAAGGCTGCTACACCGGGCAAGAAATCGTCGCTCGCATGCAGTATCTGGGCAAGTTAAAACGCCACATGTACCGTTTTCAATTGGCCACAGAAAACATTCCAGCAGCAGGTACAGCGCTACTGTCGCCGGTGCACTCAAGCTCCGTAGGCGAAGTTGTCAGCGCAGCGCGCAGTGAGTACGGTATAGAACTATTAGCTACCGCCTTAGATGATGCGGTTGGTGATGGACGTATTTACTTAGACGGCGATGAAAAAAACTTGCTGGAGCAACTTGAACTGCCCTACGCATTAGATACTGATCGTGAAATTTTGCGCTGATCAACTGATGAGCAGCATTAAAGGAGTATGTGCATGAGCACATTAGCAGAAAAAGTTCAAAACGAACTACTAGAAGCAATTGAAAATGATGAGTTAGTTTTACCAACCTTACCTGAGGTTGCTTTACGAGTGCGTGAAGCAGCTGAAGACCCTAACATCAGCATTCCGGCGCTGAGTAAAGTCATTGGTAATGATGCGGCACTGACTGCACGGCTAATTAAAGTTGTTAACAGTCCGCTGCTACGCACCAATAAAGAAATCACCGACTTAAATATGGCGATCAGCCGTTTGGGCATCAATTACACTGCGAACTTAGCTACCGGTTTAGCTATGGAGCAAATGTTCCAAGCTACCTCGGATGTAATTGACAGTAAAATGCGTGATGTCTGGAATCGAAGCACTGAAATTGCTGGAATCTGCCATGTTCTTTGTCGCCATTTTACACGTCTGCAACCTGATCAAGCGACACTCGCTGGGCTTGTGCATCAAATCGGTATTTTACCTATTTTGACTTATGCCGAAGCAAGTGAGGCTCTGTTAAAAGACTCAATCAGTCTGAACCATATTATTGATCGCATTCATCCTGTTTTAGGTGAGCGTATTTTACGTGCTTGGGACTTCCCCGAACAAATCTCTGCGATACCAGCAAACTATCTCGATTTTGGGCGTCAATCAAAATCCGTTGATTATATTGACATTGTGCAAGTAGCCACCCTGCAGAGCCACGCAGACAGCGATCATCCATTATCTCAAGTGGATTGGAGCCAGGTTGCTGCATTCGCGCAACTGGGCTTAGACGTGGAAACCCGCATCAATGATGATGAGGACTTATCAGCGTCGATGGAAGCCGCCATGCTAATGCTGCAAGCCTGATACTGTCACCCTGAAACCTGCTATATCACGCCTGATAACCGTCAGCCAATAGCAGGTTTATTCCCAACTTGAAAACCTAACTCATCCCCCCTTTATTATTTTTATTGTTGCTGCCTGCAGATAAGAATAAAAAGTCACTCCCTCATAATTGACCTCCATCAAGGCTTCCTTGCGTCAATCTGCTTAGATTGCAGCAGTTAAATTGGACCTGCCAACTGATGCTTGTGTCCATGCCTGAAGTGAGGAGTTCCCATGCAACTGGTTTGTCCTGCCGGTAGTTTGCCCGCCCTAAAAGCCGCTGTTCGCCAAGGCGCAGATGCTGTCTACGTTGGTTTTCGTGATGATACCAATGCGCGCCACTTTGCTGGTTTAAACCTAGATGACAAGCAACTGGAAAGCGGTGTGGCTTTTGCCCATCAACACAACAAACACGTCTATATTGCCGTCAACACCTACGCCCAACCCGAAGGTTGGAGCCGCTGGCAACGCGCTGTTGATCAAGCTGCTGATTTAGGTGTAAACGCCTTAATTGCGGCAGACCTTGGCGTTTTAGCCTACGCAACGAAACACCACCCACAACTTAATTTGCACCTTTCGGTGCAAGGCTCAGCCACCAATGCGGCGGCACTGGCCTTTTATCAAGAACGTTACAACATCAAGCGCGCTGTTTTGCCGCGCGTTTTGTCACTGGCGCAAGTTAAGCATGTCGCCAGTCAAAGCCCAGTACCGATTGAAGTCTTTGCTTTTGGCAGCCTGTGCATTATGGCCGAAGGTCGCTGTCATTTATCTTCCTACCTCACCGGTGAATCACCCAATCTATGCGGTGTTTGCTCGCCCGCTAAAGCAGTTCGCTGGAGCAATGAAGACGGTGAACTGACCTCACGTCTTAATGAAGTCTTAATTGATCGCTACAGTGAAGGCGAATCAGCAGGTTATCCCACCTTGTGCAAAGGCCGCTTTATGGTCAACGGTCAGCGTTTTCATGCTTTAGAAGAACCGACCAGCCTCGATACCATGGATTTGATTCCTGAACTGGCCAAAATTGGCGTCAGTGCGGTAAAAATCGAGGGCCGCCAGCGCAGCCCAGCTTACGTTGAGCAAGTTACTCGCGTCTGGCGCGCAGCCTTAGACAGCCATCGCCAAGCCCCCGAACAGTACAAGGTCGAGCCCATTTGGCGACAAACCTTGGCGGGGCTATCAGAAGGCAGTCAAACCACTCTCGGTGCTTACCATCGCGCATGGCAATAGAGGCAATCATTATGAAACTTTCTTTAGGCCCAGTTTTATTCTTCTGGGATCGCGACATCTTGATGCAGTTTTATGCCGATATGGCAGAGCAACCGCTCGACATTATTTACATGGGTGAAACCGTTTGCTCAAAACGTCGCTCATTATCACTGGACGACTGGCTCGGTTTAGCCCGCGACATGCAGCAACAAAGTCAGGCGCAAGTCGTACTCTCGGGACTGACTTTAGTGGAAGCAGCGTCCGAACTGTCCAGTTTGAAGCGCATGTGTGGCAATGGCGAGTTTTTGGTTGAGGCCAATGACATGTCAGCGGTGCATTATCTGAGCCAGCAAAACGTGCCTTTCGTGGGTGGCCCTGCCCTCAATATTTACAATGGCCAAACACTTGCCGAATTTATCAAGTGTGGCATGACACGCTGGTCGCCACCGGTTGAGTGCTCAGCGCAAATCATTTCAGCAGCACTCAAACAGCTTGATGAGCTGGGTGTGGCACGCCCTGAAGTTGAAGTCTTTGCTTACGGTCATTTACCTTTAGCCTATTCCGCACGCTGCTTTACTGCCCGCTCAGAAAACCGTCCAAAAGATGATTGCGATCTGTGCTGCATTAAGTACGAAGAAGGTATTCCACTGCTCAGCCAAGAAGGCCAAGCCCTGTTTACCATTAACGGTATTCAAACCATGTCTGCGGAAATCAATAACTTGTTGGCTGATTTCCCCTCGCTACAAGCAGCTGGAACTGATATTGCACGCTTAAGTCCACGCGCCCAAGGCATGAGTGAGATCATTACTGCTTGGGACAGCGTACGCCAAGGTCATCTGCCACCGCTTGCTGTACAAGGTTGTAACGGCTACTGGCATGGCCGCCCAGGCATGGTCAGCGTTGAGGAGGTCGGCTTATGTTAAACCGCGCAGCGCCTTTTTTATTATCGGCAGGCGATCGCGTCTTGCCTTTGGCCACCCACATGCCTTTTTTCTTACAGCGTTTTGCTTTGCAGCGCAGTTTAAATCAGGTATTTGCGCAAGCCATGCAAGATGGCTTATTCGATATTTTAGAGCGACGCTGGATGCGTTTACGGGTCAATGACTTGAACCTGTCCTGGTGTTTAAGTAAAGATCCGCACAGCAATCGTTTACTGATTCAAGAGCGTGCCGCGGTTGAAGTAACCATTAGCGGCAACTGGCGCGAATTCTTATTACTGGCCAGCCGTCAAGAAGACCCTGACACACTATTCTTTCGTCGCCGCTTACAAATTGATGGCGATACCGAATTGGGTTTAGCGGTGAAAAACATGATCGACAGCCTTGATTCTGATGACTTGCCGCACTGGCTCTGGCAAACCATTGAAACCTTAGGCAAACAAGCGCTGCCGACGAGCAACTAATCCCCGGTCAGCACCTTGAGCATTACTCAGCCAAGCTCTATTATCCATTTAAATATTGATGGAGCTTGGTAATGCCGACCCTACTGCAAATTGATTTCCCATTTACTGGACCATTTGGTGAAGAGATGCATCAAGCGATGCAGCCTCTGGCCGAGTCAATCATCGAAGAACCTGGCTTGATCTGGAAAATCTGGACTGAGAATACTGCCTCGCAAGAAGCTGGCGGTGTTTACTTGTTTAGTGATGCAACTGCTGCACAAAACTACCTTGAAATGCACAGCGCACGTTTAACCGCCGGTGGCGTAACTGGCATTCGCGCTAAACTCTTTTCAGTAAATAACCCGCTGAGTTTAATCTGCAAAGGACCCATTCAATGACTACCAGTAAGCTCGATAAAATTCTCGCGCAGTCCTATCAAGAGCGTGAAAGCGGCTACCGTCACAAAGCGTTAAAAATGTACCCACACTTTTGTGGTCGTTGCAGTCGTGAGTTTAGCGGCAAAGGCCTTAGCGAACTGACAGTGCATCACCGCGACCATAATCATGATAACAACCCTTCTGACGGCTCAAACTGGGAGCTGTTATGCTTGTACTGTCATGACAATGAACATCAGCGCCAAGTTGATATGCATTATCAGAAAGAAGAAAGCGCCGGCCAAAAAGGCCCACAACAAACCTTTAAAGGCTTAGCTGGGTTAGCTGATTTGCTTAAAAAACAAGATTCTTAATGCTCTTTAAAACTTCCCTGCGCTGCCCCCCCACAGAGCATAGGGATCATGCATTGATATCAGCAACTAGCCTGATCTAAAAATCAGATGCTTTTCCCAATCATCTTCATGCACATCCATTTCACTGACCATACGGCCTAACTGTGAAACACGTTCTGTGTGCACCGCATCGCGATTCCCACACACCAAATGATGCCAGACAAATAAGTCTTTACCTTCATGCACCAAACGGTAGGCACAGGTGGTTGGCAACCAGCGAAACGCATCTGCTTGATCTGCGGTTAACTGAATACAATCCGGCACGAATTTTTTGCGACCTGGATAGTTACTGCAACGCGCGGTATCTAAATCCAATAGCTTGCAGGCAATATTGGTGTAGAACACCGAGCCATCATCTTCATCTTCAAGCTTTTGCAAACAACATAAACCACAGCCATCGCACAATGACTCCCACTCTTCCTGATCAAGCTCAGCAAGCGTTTTGCGTTTCCAAAAACCCTGAACAATTGCCGCCATACCCTGATCTACCCTTACTCAACACTCATCTTTATTGAGTTAAGCCTAATCTTGCTTACACTCAACCTGAACACGCATTTTAATCACAGTGTTATTAAAGCGTGCAGTTAAATGCGCCGTCTCGCCAGCAGCTACACGCGCTCGGCGAGTACGCGGAGCTTCAGGACCATTACGAAAACGAACCTTACAAACCGCAGCTCGCGCACCATAGTTGGAGAGCGACACTGAAGGCATATTATTGCCTAAATCTAAGGTATCAACTGCTATTTCTGCACCATTCAGCTGTTTCTCCACTTCAAATGGAAAAGCTAAAGCGACACCAGGTAAGACTAGAAGTAGAACTGCCAGCATTTTTTTGATCATTTTATCACCTACTTAACGACATCCGCAGTGTAGCGCAAAGCTGTTACTTTTACCCGTAAGTACGAATTGAAAAAGGGATAGCAACCGGCAGTAAAATAAGCAAGAATATAAAAAACCATACTTCCGCCATTTAAGTTCACTTTATGCAACGCGTAAAAAAGCCACCGCGAGGGTGGCTTTTTTAACACTAGAGATAAACTAGCTATCCCCTCTTACAACAACTTGCGGCCTTTGGTGGCAGCAATGCGTAAGCGTAGTGCGTTGAGCTTAATAAAGCCTGCAGCATCCGCTTGGTCGTAAGCACCGGCATCGTCTTCAAAGGTGGCAATCGCCGCATCAAACAGTGAGTCGTCTGATTTACGGCCGATAACTACAACGTTACCTTTGTACAGTTTCAAACGAACCACGCCGTTGACGTTGGCTTGTGATGCATCAATCATCTGTTGCAGCATCACGCGCTCTGGGCTCCACCAGTAGCCGTTGTAGATCAACGAGGCATACTTAGGCATCAACTCATCTTTCAGGTGAGCAACTTCACGGTCGAGGGTGATTGACTCAATCGCACGGTGCGCGCGCAGCATGATGGTGCCGCCTGGGGTTTCGTAGCAACCACGGGCTTTCATGCCCACGTAACGGTTTTCGACGATATCAACACGGCCGATACCATGCTCACCACCAATGCGGTTCAGCTCAGCCAAAACTGTGGCTGGTGACATATCAACGCCATCAATCGCGGTGATATCACCTTTACGGTAGGTCAGTTCAATGTACTGTGGGGTGCTAGAGGCTTCTTCAAGCGACTTGGTCCAACGCCACATGTCTTCTTCGTGCTCAGTCCAGGTATCTTCCAACACACCGCCTTCGTAGGAGATGTGCAGTAAGTTGGCGTCCATTGAGTATGGTGATTTTTTCTTGCCGTGACGCTCAATCTGGATGTTGTGCTTTTCTGCGTAATCCATCAGCTTTTCGCGCGACAACAAATCCCACTCACGCCAAGGCGCAATGACTTTTACACCGGGCTTCAGGGCATAAGCACCCAGTTCAAAACGCACTTGGTCATTACCTTTACCAGTTGCGCCGTGGGAAATAGCATCCGCACCGGTTTCATTGGCAATTTCAATCAAGCGCTTAGCAATCAAAGGACGCGCGATTGAAGTACCGAGTAAGTACTCACCTTCGTAGATGGTGTTGGCGCGGAACATCGGGAAGACAAAGTCACGAACAAACTCTTCGCGTAGATCGTCAATGTAGATTTCTTTAACACCTAGGGCTTGTGCTTTTGCACGTGCAGGTTCTACTTCTTCACCTTGACCAAGGTCGGCGGTAAAAGTAACAACTTCACAGTTGTACGTATCTTGCAGCCACTTAAGAATGACCGAAGTGTCCAAGCCACCGGAATAGGCGAGAACCACCTTCTTGACGTCTGACATGCCTTCAACTCCACGAGAATTATGCGATAAAGGCGTTATTCTACTGCTGACCGCCAATAATTTATAGTGTCAACATGGCTTGCAATAGAATATTCACCCTGAAAATGACGCAGACTGAGGAAAACTTGGAGCCTATGTCTTCATCAGTCTGCGTAGGTTGCTCAAGTCGCGCAGCGGCAACTCAAACGGGATAGCTTAGGCTTTCTTCATGAACTCTGATTTGAGCATGATTTTCATGCCATCGACACGGCAATCGAGATCATGGTCGCCATCAACAATTTTGATATTGGTGACACGGGTGCCCATTTTAATCACCGTCGAGCTGCCCTTAACTTTTAAATCTTTGATTAAAACAACTGTGTCGCCATCGGCTAACGGCGTGCCATGCGCATCGCGCACAACTTTAGCATCGCTGTCTTCGGTCACTTCAGAACCATCCATAGGCCACTCATGACCACAGGTCGCGCACACGTAATTCTCGCGATCTGGGTAGGTGATCTCTTCCTGACACGCAGGGCATGCTGGCAAATCTGACATGCAATAGCATCCTTCTAAACAGTAATGGGCTGCTAAGAATAGCGAACCCAACTCATTAAGGCCAATTAGCCCTTTAGTCTGCGCGGTTAATGCCGCTGACGGCGCACCTCAATGATATTCGGCAACTGCGAAATACGCCCCAGTAAACGCCCTAACTCATCTAAACCTGGAACTTCCACGGTTAAATTGAGCGTTGCGGTATTGTCTTCTTTACTGGTGCTGGTTTGCAGCGCTACAACGTTCATTTTCTCATTGAGCAGCACTTGCGAGATGTCGCTGATTAAGCCTGAGCGATCATAAGCGCGCACCAAGACATCAACCGGATAGGTTTTAATCGGCTCAGTGCCCCACCCCACTTGAATCATCCGCTCAGGTTCACGGCTGCGCAATTGTAAGGCCGTTGGACAATCTTGACGGTGAATGGTGACGCCACGGCCAATGGTAATGTAGCCCACGATCGGCTCGCCCGGCACCGGCTGACAGCAACCAGCCATCTGCGTCAATAAGTTACCGACGCCATGAATACGTATTTCATCGCGCTGCGCGCTGCTGTACTGCGTCGGTTTGCGTGGAATCAGATCCAGCTGCTGGACACTGCGTTCATGTGGATCGAGCAGCTGTTGCGCCAGTCCTACGGCATGGGCTAAACGCACATCACCGGCACCTAAAGCGGCGAATAAGTCTTCGCTGCCTCTTAAATTACACTTATCAGCAAGGCGTTCATAATTAACCGGACCAATTGCCAAGCGCGCCATTTCGCGATCAAGCATTTGCTTACCGGCTGCAACGTTTTGATCACGGGCTTGCAACTTAAACCAATGCACCACTTTGGCGCGGGCACGGGTGGTGTTGATATAGCCTAAGTTGGTATTGAGCCAGTCACGACTGGGCGCGCCATTTTTGCCAGTAATCACCTCAACTTGCTCACCTGTTTTCAGGTTGTAGTTGAGCGGCACAATGCGTCCATTGACCTTGGCACCACGGCAATTGTGACCAATTTCAGTATGCACGCGGTAGGCGAAATCGAGCGGCGTTGAGCCTTGTGGCAAATCAATCGCATGGCCGTCTGGAGTAAAGACATAAACACGGTCGGGCTCAATATCGACGCGAATTTGATCAGCAAGGCCGCCAATATCGCCAAGTTCTTCATGCCACTCTAAGACTTGTCTGAGCCAAGCAATTTTTTCTTCATAGTGATCAGACTGCGCATCAACATCGGTGCCTTTGTAACGCCAGTGTGCACACACACCCAGCTCGGCTTCTTCGTGCATGGCTTGGGTGCGAATCTGTACTTCCAACACTTTGCCTTCTGGGCCAATCACCGCCGTGTGCAATGAGCGGTAGCCATTTTCTTTCGGGTTGGCGATATAGTCATCGAACTCACGGGCAATATGGCGCCAGCGCGTATGCACAATGCCCAGCGCGGTATAACAATCACGCACCTCGGGGACGAGAATACGCACGGCGCGCACATCATAAATCTCGCTAAACTGCAGACCTTTTTTCTGCATTTTGCGCCAGATTGAATAGATGTGTTTGACTCGCCCACTGACGTCGGCGTCAACCTGCGCGTCTTTCAGCTCGTCGCGTAATTGCTGCACAACGTTGCGAATAAATTGCTCTCGGTCGATACGTCGTTCATGCAGCAAACCGGCAATGTGCATGTACTGATCAGGCTCAAGGTAACGAAAGGACAGATCCTCCAGCTCCCATTTGATATGACCGATACCTAGGCGATGCGCCAGCGGTGCATAAATATCAAAGACTTCACGGGCAACACGATAGCGTTTGTGTTCTGGGGCGTTTTTCACCGCACGAATCGCGCAGGTGCGCTCAGCCAGCTTAATCAGCGCCACACGCACATCATCGACCATTGCCACTAACATGCGGCGCAGGTTTTCCACTTGGGCTTGCGAGTTAAGTACCACGCTTTGCCTTGGGTTGAGACTGGCACTGATCGCCGCCATACGCAGTACGCCGTCGATCAACTTGCTGACCACAGGGCCAAACAGCTTCTCAATCTCAGTTAAAGGCGCTTTACCCTCACGCACAGTGCGGTACAGAATCGCCGCGATCAGGGTTTCTTGATCGAGTTTTAAATCAATTAAGATTTGCGCAATTTCTAAGCCAATTTGTAAGCTTGACGTGCCTTCTGCCCAGATATTGTCTGCAGCCTTGGCTTTTTGCTCAGCATCACGGGCAAACTGACAAGCACTGAGTAAGCCTTCGGCATCCAACTGCGGATCAATCGCGACAATTTGCGCGACCCAACTTTGCAAATCAATACTGCCATCTTGGCTAACCGGCTGCTCTGTTCTGACCTGTACCATTACCAATCCTTCGAGCCAAAGACTCTTCAACCCCATCGACTACACTCGGTAGACCGCTTAGTTCTTTACAACTTCTTTCTTTACAAATAGAGCCATCGCTTCGGTGTGCCCTGTTTGTGCAAACATATCCAGCACGCAGGCTTTGTGTAGACGATAACCGCGGGCAATCAACACTGCCGCATCACGCGCCAAAGTGGCTGGATTGCACGACACATACAAAATACGCGCAACTTTCATTTTAGCTAAATCAGTCACTGCCGCTTGTGCGCCTTCACGTGGCGGATCCAGTAAGGCCGCCGCATAAGTTTGCTTTGACCACTCTTTGTCACGCAGCGATGTAGACAGATCCGCATGGAAAAAGTGCACATTACTTAGCTGATTCGCCTGAGCATTTTCATTGGCGCGTGCCAACATCGACTCAACACCTTCGACCGCCACCACTTCTTTAACTTTCTGCGCCAATGGCAAAGCGAAATTACCTAAGCCGCAAAACAAATCCAATACGCGCTCATCCGCTTGCGGCGCTAGCCAATCCAAGGCTTGCGCAATCATTGCTTCGTTCATCTGCGCATTAACTTGAACAAAATCGCCCGGCTGATACGCAATATCTAAACCAAACTCTGGCAATTGATAACTGAGCGTCTGCCCTGCTTGATCCGGCTGCGGCTCACCAATGCCCTGCAACCACAGTTGTGCATTATGCCCTGCGCAGTAAGCGCGCAGTTGCTGCAGATCATCTGCATGCAAGGCTTGGGTATGACGCAGTAGCAAGGCATTGCTGCGACCGCTAAACAACTCTACATGACCCAGCGTTTGCGGCTGTTGGAAAGCATTGAACAAGGTAGTTAACCCAGCAAACAGTGGCTGTAAATCTTCGACTAAAATAGCGCAATTTTGCACTTCGACAATCGCCGTAGTGGCTAAACCGCGAAAGCCCACCTCCACATGCTTTTGCTTGACCTCATAACGCACTGAAACACGGGCGCGCCGGCGGTAAGCAAAAGCCGGCCCAACTAGCGGCTCGGCCCAGGCGAGCGGCGTCACGCCTTCACGATTTAATTGTTCAACCAAGTTGTCGTGCTTAAGCGACACTTGCTGCGCATGGCTGATGTGCTGCAAGGTGCAGCCACCGCACTGTCCAACCCACTGGCACTCAGGCGTGATGCGCTCTGGGCTGCTGGTTTGGATGGCGACAACTTGCGCCTCGACGACTTTACTGCGCGCCGATAACACTTGAACCTGTACTTGCTCGCCAGGTAACGCGCCACTGACAAACCAAGTGCGCCCCTCTAGGAACGCGATACCTCGACCGTCATGGGCTAAACGCTCAATGTTCAGCACTTGTTTTTTGCCCACTGGCAACGAATTACGCTCACCACCCGCAGGTTGAAAGCGTAATGTTTTTGGTGCTTTAGGGCGACTCATACTGACTCCGGTGCATAAATACCGCTGGATAGGTAGCGATCTCCACGATCGCAAATAATGGCAACTAACACCGCGTTTTCGACGGTTTTTGCCACTTGTAACATGGCTGCGACAGAACCACCGGAAGAGACACCACAGAAAATGCCCTCTTCGCGGGCTAAGCGGCGCATGCAATCTTCGGCTTCTTGCTGGCCCATATCGATCACTTGATCAACACGGCTGGCATCAAAAATACTGGGTAAATAGGCTTCAGGCCAACGGCGAATTCCAGGAATCGCAGCGCCTTCTTTGGGCTGCAAACCAACAATTTGCACATTGGGGTTTTGCTCTTTCAGGTAGCGCGACACACCCATAATAGTGCCGGTTGTGCCCATCGAACTAATAAAATGAGTGATTTGCCCTTGGGTTTGCTGCCAGATCTCCGGCCCTGTTGTGCTGTAGTGCGCAGTTGGATTGTCTTGATTGGAAAACTGATCCAACACCACGCCTTGACCTTGCGCTTGCATCTCTAACGCCAAGTCGCGGGCAGCTTCCATTGATTCAACTAAAATCAATTCAGCGCCGTAAGCCGTCATCGCAGCTTTACGTTCGGCAGTTGAGTTGTCTGGCATAATCAGCAGCATCCGATAGCCCTTGATCGCTGCGACCATGGCCAAGGCAATCCCGGTGTTACCTGAAGTTGCTTCAATCAACGCGTCGCCAGGCTTAATGCGGCCGCTAAGCTCGGCCCGCTCAATCATCGCCAAGGCTGGACGGTCTTTCACCGAACCGGCTGGATTGTTGCCTTCCAGCTTTACCAGTAAAGTGTTGGAGCTGTCACCCGCAAGACGCTGTAAACGGATTAACGGAGTATTGCCGATGCAGTCGGCCAAGGTTGGATAGTGAACGGTCATGATAAGCAGCGGCATCAAAATAAAAAGAAGCCTATGATAGCGCCAAATGCCTAGAGTCCATAACTCACGAAGGTATCAATTTATAACTCTAGGTTATAAAGCCGCGCTATTTTTGCCGTGATAATTGTTTTTATTGTTTGGAGAATCAAAGCATGCTGACCAACCTTGGCATTAAAGGACGCGTTTTACTGCTGACATTGGTGCCATCTGGGGTGTTTGCCGGGTTATTGGGCGCATGGTTTAGCTATTCTCAGCTCAACGACCTGCAGCAACAACTGTTACAGCGCGGCGAGCTGATTCTCAATCAACTGTCACTGGCCGGTGCTCAATCTTTAGATAGCGACAGAAGTGAACAGCTGATTCGCATTGCGCAAGATGCCATTGAGCTTAAAGACGTTCGCTCCATTCGTATTGTCGCTGCACCGGATCGCGTCATCGTGCACAACGGCCCGTCCATGCGTAAGCAGGACTTCAGTGCGATAACCAAACTCACCACTTTTTCTACAGATGCAAGCTCACAGCTGATTTTGCCACTCTACCCGCGCTCATCCAACAGCGCAAATGGCGCTCTAGAAGACGCAGCGAAGCAGGCTCCGATTGGTTGGATCAGCTTGGAATTGTCGCATCACGCGAGTTTGTTAGAAGGCTACCGCAGCGTTTTTATTACGATTTCAATGATTCTTATTGGTTTAATGATTACCGCTCTTTTAGCTTTACGCCTCAGTCGCACTATCAATATCCCCTTGGATAATATTAAAAAAGGTGTCGCCCGCATTCGTGACGGCCACCTTGATACGCGCCTTGATTCACCCGGTAGCCATGAGTTAGATGACTTGGTAAACGGGATTAATTTGATGGCGCAGTCGCTGCAACATGCCCAAGAAGAGTTACAAAGCAACATTGATCAGGCCTTAGATGATGCGCGGCATAATCTAGAAACCATCGAAATTCAAAATATCGAGTTGGATTTAGCCCGCAAAGAAGCCATTGAAGCCAGCCGTATCAAGTCAGAATTTCTCGCCAATATGAGCCATGAGATTCGTACGCCACTCAACGGCATTATTGGTTTTACTCAGCTATTGAAAAAAAGCGATCTGACCATTCGCCAAGAGGACTACCTCAACACCATTATTAATTCGTCTGAAAGCCTGCTTAATATCATTAATGAGATTTTAGACTTTTCGAAAATTGAAGCTGGCAAGCTGGTGTTGGATCACGCACCGTTCTATCTGCGTGATTTAATTCAAGACACCCTAACCTTGCTTGCTCCAGCGGCGCACCAAAAACATCTAGAACTACTCAGCCTCGTTTACCGTGATACCCCTCGCACGCTGATGGGCGATGCACAACGTATTAAACAAATCCTCACCAATCTGACGGGTAATGCGATTAAGTTTACTCGCGAAGGCAGCATTGTTGTACGCGCCATGCTGGAAGATGAAAATGAAGAGTTTGCGCAACTACGGATCAGCGTGCAAGACACCGGAATCGGTATGCATGATGTTGAACAAAGCACGCTTTTCCAAGCCTTCAGTCAAGCCGACCACTCGCTGACTCGACAAGCTGGCGGCACAGGTCTAGGACTTGCAATTTCCAAACGCCTCGTTGAACACATGGGCGGAGAAATCGGCGTTAACAGCGTGCCTGGCGAGGGCTCTGAGTTCTGGTTTAGTTTGCGCTTAGCAAAAACCTATAGCAGTGACCTTAATGCAATCGAAGCCAAAGCATTAACCCACCGTGCTGTGTTGCATGAGCCGCACCCTCTCGCTCAGCAAGCCATTGCTCATCAATTAGAAGATTGCGGCTTGCACGTTGATAGCATCAACAGCTTAGACGCACTGCTGGTACAGGTGCAGCAAGCAGCAGGCACGGCGCAGCCATACCATATCGCCGTGCTGGGCATTAACACTCAGCAGCACCAACTGCACAAACTTAAAGAGCTGCTCAATGCCTTGCAGCAATTAAATTGCGAAGTTTTGTTGGTTTGCAGCACCAGCGACTTTACCGTTTTCCAAAATAATCTCGGCAGACCTTTTTGTGAGCAAATGCTCAGCAAACCTACTTGCCATCGCCGTTTGCAACATGCAGTAAACGACTTACTTTGCATCGACACCAGTCCTGTTGCACCACCACAAATAGAGCTTGGTTTAAACGCGGCGCATGCGCTATGTGTTGACGACAATCCCGCCAACTTATTGCTGATCAAAACACTCCTAACCGATATGGGCGCGCGAGTCAGT
The DNA here is from genome assembly GCF_000421765.1 of Denitrificimonas caeni DSM 24390. GTDB lineage: Bacteria > Pseudomonadota > Gammaproteobacteria > Pseudomonadales > Pseudomonadaceae > Denitrificimonas > Denitrificimonas caeni. The sequence continues at coordinate 264,834 of NZ_ATXQ01000002.1, forward strand.
GTCGCCGACAACGGACACTCAGCATTGGCTCTGTTTCAGCAGCAACCTTTTGACATTGTGTTTATGGATATTCAAATGCCGGTGATGAGTGGCCAGCAGTGCACTGAAGCCATGCGCACTTGGGAGCGCAATCAACAATTGGAAGCCACACCTATCATCGCGGTAACCGCTCACGCATTGCCACACGAGACTCATCTTTTTCTGCAAGCGGGTTTAAATGATTGTTTAAGTAAACCAATCAGTGAGCAATCATTGGCCCAGGCCATTGCGAAATGGACAGGCATTTTCATCGGCAACCAAAGCACATTTACACTATCGCAGGAGCAAATCACCCAGCATCAACAACTGCCCATTATTGACCTGCAAGAAGGCCGAGCTTTATCCAACGGCAAAGAATCTTTAGCCAAAGAATTGCTACATCTGCTCGCCGAATCATTGCCCAGCGACCGCTTGTACTTGCAGCAAGCGCGTGCACAACAAGATCGCAATGCCTTGCTGGAGCGTATTCACCGCATTCATGGCGCCACCCAATATTGTGGTGTGCCGCAGTTACGCGCCATCTGCAAAACCTGCGAAATCTTGATTAAAGAAAATGTAGCGCAGATTGATCCAGCGCTGGATGAACTGGACGCAGCGATTGCCCGTTTACTGGCTCACTTATCTCAGCAAGCAGGCGCGCAATAATCGCGTCTCAGAGCGATAAATCTGCCTGTTCGCTCGTAGTAAGCTCCGGCAAGCGCCAATTAATCGGTATTTGTCCGGTGCGCAGCAAAAACTTATTGCACTGACTGAAGTGACCATTACCTAAAAAGCCGCGATAAGCAGACAAAGGCGAAGGGTGTGCCGAGGTCAGCAGCAGGTGTTTGCTGGCATCAATGCGCTCGCCTTTACTGCGTGCATGCGCGCCCCACAGCATAAATACCACGTGCGCTTGCTGCTGACTGACACAGTCAATAATGTGATCAGTGAAACGCTGCCACCCGGCTTTTGCATGCGCCCCCGCCTGTCCTCTTTCAACCGTTAACGTGGTATTGAGCAATAGCACACCTTGCTCAGCCCAGCTCTGTAAACAGCCATGCTTAGCAATAGGAATATTTAAATCGCGCTGCAGTTCTTTGTACATGTTTAACAATGACGGCGGTACGGCGATGCCTTCTGGCACCGAAAAGCTCAAACCATGGGCTTGTCCAGGACCGTGATAAGGGTCTTGACCGAGAATGACGACTTTCACCGCAGGTAAAGGCGTTAAATTAAGCGCATTAAAAATCAGCGAGCCTGGCGGGTAAATTTCTTTGCCTTGTTGTTTTTCGTCGCGCAAGAAATTCGACAATTGCTGCAGATAAGGTTGTTCAAACTCAGCAGATAAAGCCTCTTTCCAGCTACTTTCCAGCTTAATACGGTTATACTGCGTCATTATCTAAACCTGTTATACATATAAAAACCAGCACCCTAAGAAAGCCAGGATAACTTGTCAATGAGTGACACACATACAACACAAAACTCAGCCCGGCAGGCATTGCATTATTCGTTGCTAAGCGCTTTTCTAAAAGGCACTGCTAAAACTCCGCAAATGCCAGAAAACGCATTACGCATTCGCAGCTTGTTAAAAAACCCTAATACTTCCTTAGAACATCTAAGTCGGGTCATTAATAGCGATCCGCCATTAGCTGCTTACTTAATGCAGTTTGCTGACAGTCCTCTATTGAAAAGCGCACGCCCGTGTCGCACGCTGCGAGATGTTTTAGCACGCCTAGGCACTGATAAACTCAATAACTTAGTTTTAAGTTTTTCAGTACGCAACTTATTTATTAGTAAAGAATTGGCATTACAAAAAATCTTTCGCGCCCGCTGGAATGCCTCTTTAGTGCGTGCTGCTTGGTCTGTCTGTATAAGCAGTTCAGTTCCAAACCTGAGCGCAGACGATGCATTACTGGGTGGGCTTTTCCAAGACATTGGCAGTTTGCCGCTACTGGCGGAACTCGAGAACTGGCCGCAACTATCACGCGAACCAGAAAACTTAAATAACCTCTGCGATCAACTGTCTGCACAAATCGGCACGGTGTTGCTTTCTGCTTGGAAGCAACCTAGCCATCTAGTCGATTGCGCTCGCTATCGTTGCAGCAGCACAAAGCTATCAAATGAAACACCTTCACAACTCTATCAAGTGGTACAAATTGCCGAAGCGATGCAACAAGCTGATCGCGAACAAGCATTATCAAAGCTACCACTGGCTCAGCAATTATTTAACGATTTAGACTCTGAAAGCGTTGTGCAATCCTATAAACAACAGGTTAATTTGTGGCTTGTATTGCTCGGTGTCAAAACTCGAGTACTTTGATAAGACTAGACTGCCGAGTCAAATATTGCGTTGCGCGCAAAACCAATACTACGACTACGACTAAAATACAGTTCCCTATAATCAGGTATCACTGCACAGTCACCCACTACTCAATCCCTTTATGCTCCAAGATAAGGAGATCTTCGTGATCCGTATGCTTATTGCTCTGACCTTATGGGTCGCCACGACTGTTTCAGCACTGGCTGCTGATCCTATACTTATCGGTCTCAATTATCCGCGCACAGGGCATTATAAGGAAGAAGGGTTAGCGCAAATGCGCGGCGCCTTGTTGGCTATTGATGAAATCAACGCGCAAGGTGGTTTACTCGGCCAACCCATTAAGCTATTAACTCGCGACACCGCTTCACGCCCTGAAAAGGCGATTCGCAACGTAGAAAAGCTCGTTGAAGAAGGCGCAGTGATGCTATTCGGCAGTGTATCCAGCGCGGTTGCGATTGCTGCTAGTGAACGCGCACGCCAACTCAATACGATTTACTTTGCCACCATTGGTTACTCAAACGATGTAACCGGCAAAAATGGCCACCGCTATGTCTTTCGTGAAAGCACTAGCGCAACAATGACAGGGCGTGCACTGGGCAAATATTTATCAGAAAAATTCCCAAATAAAACCTACTTTTACGTGACCGCAGATTACACGTGGGGCCACAGCTCAGAGCAAGCTTTACGCGAAAACACCAACACCAGCGACACCAGCAAGCACAAAGGCGTATTACTGCCCTTCCCCACTGCAAAACAATCAGACCACAATTCAACGCTTAAACAAGCACAAGACAGTGGCGCTGATATCATTGTTCTGGTGCTTTATGGACACGATTTAGTCCGCGCGATGCGAACAGCTGAAACGATGGGATTGACCAAAAAAGTGCAGATTATTGCGCCAAACTTGACCCAATCAGTCATCGAGCAAGCAGGTCCGGGACTTATGGCTGGCGTGATTGGCACTGAGCATTGGTTATGGCGTGCACCTGAACTGGAAAAATCAGAAGCAGGTATGGCTTTTGTTAAAAACTTCAATAAAGCCTATGAGTTATATCCGCCTAGTGCTGCTGCTTCTGCTTACACCGTTGTAAAACAGTGGGCTGATGCGGTAACTCGCAGTAAAACCACCAACAGCGAGGCCGTCATCAAAGCACTGGAAGGTCATGATTACACACTGCTAAAAGATGCTGCACAATGGCGTGCGTTTGATCATCAAAACATACAAACAGTCTACGTGGTACAAGCCAACTCTCGTAATGACGTTATGGCTCACCCTTCGAAGCAAGACTACTTCACGATTCTTGAGCGTGTCGAAGCCAGCCAAGCTGCGCAAAGCCAAGAACAGTGGCAAGAAGACCGCGCTAAAGCAGGGAAACCCAACAGACTTCAATAGGGTTAAGCTATAAAGTGTTAAAGAAAAGCCGCGCCAGTAAAAGCGCGGCTTTTTAATGTCTGCTCATTTATTTCCTAGACAAACAACGTCAACATTAGCAGCTACTGCCGCGCCGAACGTAGGTTAGTCGTCGTTGCCTGTGCAGTGCTGCGATACGGATTAATATCCAGCCCTCCACGGCGCACATAACGTGCGCTTACACTTAAAAAGTCGGGTTCTAGCAAGCGCTGTAAATCTAAGAAAATCCGCTCAACACATTGCTCATGAAAATCTTGATGTTGACGAAAGCTAACCAAGTAAACCAATAAGCTTGCATGATCAACGGCCTTTCCGCGGTAATGCACTTGCACCGTACCCCAATCAGGTTGTCCAGTGACTGGGCAATTGGATTTGAGCAAATGACTGTAGAGCTGCTCTTCAACCCGCTCAGCACTGCATGATAAGAGTTGCGCTGAAGGATGATCATAACGACTGATACTGACATCAAGCTCGTCAATACACATGCCCTGCGGCGCATGTAAGCCCTCTGTCACAACATCCTCAAGCGTCTTCAACTCAACCAATACTGGCGCGCCAGCCACTTTGGATAAATCAGCAGTTAATCGCGCTCGTACATCAGCAAAACTTGCAAACTCACTTTGGTTGAACGAGTTTAAATAAAGCTTAAAAGATTTTGATTCAATAATATTAGGAGAGTTGGCCGGCACGATAAACTGCCCGATTGCCACCACCGGTTTACCGGACGGCAGCAACCACGACAACTCATAGCAATTCCAAATATCGACACCAACATAGGGTAAATTATTTGCGCTAAAACCTAACTCATTCCATTTGGTCGCTCGCGCAATCCCAAACAATAAGCTGGCATCATACTGACTTAAGTAAACACTACTTTTACCGAGGGGGGAATCTTGCGCCGGATGCTGATGCATGAATGCCGCTCCATAAATAAATAAAGAGCAGCATTGTAAAGAAACTGAGCTCAACTCGCAGCCTTAACTCATGACACAGATGTTTAATCTTCGTCTTTACGGCCCATTCCGTATTTGCGCATCTTTTCAACCAATGTTGTGCGACGGATATTAAGTCGCTCAGCCGCGCGCGCCACCACACCATCCTCTTCATCCAGCGCTTGTTGGATGAGATCTTGCTCGAGCTCGGCTAAGTATTCACGCAAGTCCATACCTTCAGACGGTAATTGTGTCGAGCTCGTCGGTACCTCAACTGTGGGCGCTAACAAGGCAGCGCGCTCACTGAGTTCTTCTCGCATCTCTTGAATACCATTATCTTCTTCGATGTAACGAAATTTATTTGGTAGCTCACTGATGCCAATCACACCGTGCGGATACATGATCGCCATGCGCTCAACAAGGTTTGCCAGTTCTCGCACGTTACCCGGCCAGCTGTGCTGACACAAAGACATAATGGACGCCGCATTAAAACGCACCGAACCACGTTTCTCATGCTCCATCCGCGACACCAACTCATTAATGAGCAGAGGAATATCTTCTGTGCGCTCACGTAACGGAGGCATTTCAATGGGAAAGACGTTTAAACGATAAAATAAATCTTCACGAAAATCGCCTGACTCAATCATGTCTTCAAGATTTTTATGGGTTGCCGCAACAATGCGTACATCTGCGGTTAATGAACTATTACTACCAATGCGCTCAAAAATGCGCTCCTGTAACACTCGTAATAACTTAACTTGCATAGTCAGCGGCATATCACCGACTTCATCAAGAAACAGCGTCCCGCCCTTAGCCAGCTCAAAACGTCCAGCACGCGCACTGATAGCGCCGGTAAAAGCGCCTTTTTCATGACCAAACAGCTCACTTTCCAATAACTCAGCCGGAATTGCTCCGCAGTTAATGGGTACAAACGGTCCATCACGGCGTTTCGAGTTGTAGTGTAAATTGCGCGCAATGACTTCTTTACCAGTGCCTGACTCACCGAGAATCAGCACACTGGCTTCCGTCTCAGCAACTTGCTGCATCATTTGCCTAACATTCTGAATGCAACGGCTGGCACCGACCAAACTACGAAACAAGTTCGGTTCACGCTGCGTACGACGCTCAGCAGCTTGATCATAAATCTCGCGGTACACCTGGGCACGATGCAAAATATCCAATAATTTGGTGTAACTGGCAGGCATTTCTAAACGCGTTAGAACCGCAGCTTTCACATCAACCGGTAATGGCGGAGTCTCTTCGCTCTCAAGCAAAATAATGGGCATAAACTCATCCCACTCGGCCAACTCTGTAATCACTTCAGCCAAACGCGGAGCTTTATTGATACCCCCCAAAAGCACACACAACACACCACGACTGGACGTTAACTCTGAGACAGCCGTACGCCAATTTGCACTTTCGCACACCAGATGATTTTCATCTAAGAAAGTGAGGATGTTAGCAAACTCTTTACGCTGTTCAGCTTGATCGTGAATCAGCAGGATTTTCGTTTCTCGCCACATAAGGACTACTTAACTCAAAAAACAAAGGACGCCAACTTGGCATAACGGCAAACTGCCACTAGTAAAGTCAAAAATAACCACCTTGTCAATTTTATGACGCATATTTTTAAAATGCCATGAAACTTTCGCCTAGCCAAAACAAAAAAACCCCAAGCACATACTGCACTTGGGGTTTTTTATATTCCTTAGCTCAACCAAACATTTGGTACACTTTTGCACTTTGTTTAGATTGATTGATTTGCCGCAACTCGCCAGCAATGCGTTGCTGCTCGGCTTGGCATACACCCACTAGCTCACGGTACAAGTCCAACAGTTCTTGCATACGCGCGCGCAACTCATCCGTCTGCTGATGAGGATTAGCCATTGCGCAGTCAACAGCCTGACGGCACTGTAGATCCAACTCACCAACCGCTTGCCAGTCTTGCTGTGCCAGCGCATCACGCAGTGCGGTACTCGTATTTTGAAGCTGCTCAACAGTGCTTGTACTCATGATCCTTGCCTCTTATCTATGCTGCTTATGCCGCAATAGCATCCCAACCGGTCTTTACTTCGCGTAACAGATCAGAGACTTCTTCTAAAATCGCTGGATCGTTTTTTAGGTTGGCTTCCATTAAACGAGTGGTCATGTAAGCGTATAAATTATCTAAATTGACCGCCAGCTCACCGCCCTGCTCTACGTTTAGACCTTGACGCAAACCACCCACAATAGCGATGGCCTTGCTGACTAATTCACCTTTAAGAGCCGTTTGATTACGCTCCATAGCGCCACGTGCTTGAGCTAAACGGGTTAAGCCACCTTCCATCAACATTTGGATGAGACGGTGCGGGCTGGCCTCAATCGCTTGCGCTTGATTATTGACTGACTGGTACTGACGCATAGCGGTCATTGCATTCATAACATCGTGCTCCATAAGCGTTTCTACTAATACCTATATCGCCAACGACCGTGGTTTCTTTAGCCTTTTCTTACAATTCTTTTGGCTCTTGCGCAGGATCAATCTGTGACCAGCCTTCACGCAGCTGTAAAACGATGCTTTGAACTTCTTCTAAGCTGTGTGCTGTTTTATCGACAGCCACACCTGCTAAGCGGCGAATCATGTAATCATATAAAGCATCAAGATTTTCAGCGAGTTCGCCGCCTAAGCTTTTATCCAAACTGTCTTGCAGTAAACCAATAATAGTTAGCGTAGTACCTACCGCCTCACCACGCTGGGAAGGATTATTTTCCTGCTGAGCAATAATGGCAGTAGAGATACTTTCCAAAGCACCGTCAAGCAACAGTTCTACCGCTTGATATGGGGTTAAATCTTGACCCGCTGCTACAGAGTTATAAGTTTGCATAGGTTTACTCATTGGTTATTTATCCTTACGAACGAATCCGGGTAAGTTTTCTAAAGATTGCAGCAAGCTAGCACTGGTGTTATTTAACTGACTTACCAGAGCATCCATTGCATTAAACTGCTTGAATAAACGCGCTTCAATTGTCCCTGAGCGACGAATCAGCGCTTCACGCTGAGTATCGATCTTTGTGGTGGTTTCGGTATAACCTTTAATACGCTGTTCTAGAACGCCACCAGTTTCGACATAACCATTGATGCGCTTATCCATACGGGTCATTAAGCCATTGTCACCAGCGACAAACTGAGCGACCGCGTCAAAGTTACTTTCTAACGCTTTACCAAGCTTTTCATCGTCAATTTTCAGTGTGCCATCTTTCTGTGTGGTAATACCTAAATCAGCCAGCACCTGTAAACCTTCAACACCTGAAGCATTGGTTAACTCATTACGCATGCCGCTAAGCAAGGTACGCACTGTTGAGTCACCCACCAAGCCACCGACGACTGGCGCTTTATCATCACCAACTTTGGTGACACCGGTTAACTCACTGGTGACTTTGATCAGCTCATTATAAGAATCAACAAACTTTTGCAGTTGTGATTTAACCCCAGAGTTATCTTGACCTACAGTGACCGTAAGTGGTTTATTTTCTTCTGTTTTACCTTTTAAAGTAAAACTGACATCGGGGATAGCATCGTCAATGGTATTGCTGGCACTTTCTAGCGCTAGGCCATCAATGGTAAATTTCGCATTGCTAGCTTTCTCTAAATACCCACCGACACCTATTGTAGGTGCGCTTGCACCATCGATATTTAAATCACTCAGATTGCCACCCGCACCTACTATCGAAATATCCTTACCGTCACCGGTTGCTTCAGCACTCAAGACTAATTGAGGCTGCTTAGTACTTGGATTATTAACGATGTTAGCGCTGATACCTTTATCTTTAAGCTGTGCATTTAATGCATCACGGATTTCAATTAAAGAAGCACCATTTTCAACATTGACAGTAACTGGACTCTCATCGTCGCTACCTAAGCTGACTGTCAAAGTACCTGCAGCATCTGCGGAAAAGTCTTTAGCTAATGCAGCGGTTGCCACTTTACTGCTGCTAGCCAATTGCTGCACAGCAACACTGTAGCTGCCTGATAAGGCTGTTTTACTGGCGCTCGCAGTTAAGGCACTGGTATTTGAAGAAACAGCGGTGCGATTTTCAAACAAAGACATTTTATTTAAGTCTTTCATGGTGGTTTGAAAATTACTTAACGCACCTTTTAAACTGCCCAATGCTGAAATCTTGGTGGTGGTGGTTTTTTCAAGGCGAGACAACTGCGCAGCTTTGGGAGCCGTTTCCGCCTCAACCATTGCTTTAACGATGTTGTTAATATCAAGGCCGGAGCCAATGCCTGTAATACCTGCCATGCTAACCACCTTCACCCGTCATCGGATGCTTAATTATATGTTGAGTCGAGCCCGTTAGGCTGCTCTAACAAACTCAGAGTTTAACTCTAAGCTTTAAAATACCTCTGCGTACTTAGGTACGCTCATATTATGCCTGCGCAGTAAATAACAAGCTACGCATCTCATCTAAGCTTTCGGCCAAGCGCAGCGCTTCTTCAGTCGGTAACTGACGAATGACCTCACCTGAGACTCGATCTGTCACTTCAACCACAGTACGCCCAGTGCTTTCGTTGATCGAGAAGTTTAAATTACGTTGAATATTTTGGGTGAAATCCTGCAAATTGGAGACTGCTGTTTCTAGCGTATCTCGCTCTGCTTTCGCATCTTTTACTGCTGTATTCAACGTTTCAGCATCACTCTCAGCTTTAGTCACTGCTTGCAATGTTGTTGCTTTCTCGTTTAACGCAGCTGTATTGCCCACTGTTTGCGCTGGTACTTTAACGTCGCCAACGGTGATTGCGGGAGGCAAGCGGTACTCTGTTTTAATATCCATACTTCACCTCATTACAAGCCAAAACAGGGGTCAGTGTTAAACACTGCCCCCTGAGTATGCCACTAACGACTATTCATTAGCCTAACAAGCTAAGCACTGCTTGTGGCAACTGGTTGGCCTGCGCAAGAATCGCGGTACCAGCCTGTTGCAAAATCTGGTTTTTACTCAGATTCGCAGTTTCTGCAGCGAAGTCAGTATCTTGGATACGACCACGAGCAGCTGAAACGTTTTCACTGATGTTTTGCAAGTTAGAGATGGTGTTCTCAAAGCGGTTTTGTACCGCACCGAGCGCGGAACGGTCGCTGTCAATCTGTGATAAAGCTGCATCAATTACCGCAATTGCACTTTGTGCGCCGTCTGTGCTGCTGATATCAATTGCACTAACAGTGTCTTTAGTTGAACCAGTAGAAGCAGCTGGAACAATAGTTGCTGTATCTGATATCACTGAGAAACCGTTTCGCGAATTAAAACTTATATCTCCTGTGACAGTCGCGGTTGCTGCTAAATCAGTTAACGTGACAGCAGTTGCATTAGCAGCACCTTTAATATCATAAGCTGTAACTTTTGCTAAATTCCCTGTCTCAGTTCCAATTTTAAAAGTATCAAGCTTTATGTCTTCACCAGTTTTCGATAAAAAACTTAATGAACCTTTATCATCAATTTGCGCAGTAATACCTGTTGTCGACGTTTTAGAATTCACTGCATCTCGTAACGCAGTCAAGTCTGTTTTATCGCTAATATTTGCACTAATTAAGGCTGTTTTAGAACCTGTAAGATTAAAACTAACTTGCCCAGCATTCTTTAATTCTGTAAGTGTTGCTTTTGTGCTTGCTTCAGCTTGAACACCCGTACTTGAGCTCATTGCATTAACTGCAGCTGCTATATCTTTAGCGGAAGCACCTGCTGCTATGGTCCCTACTTCACCAGACGCAGGTGTCGCTTTCTGCCCTTCAGGACCGGTGATTGTAAGTACGCTAGCTGTTACTCCGTTAGCTGCAGTAGCTTTACCTAATGTACTGCCCGTCTGGGCTGATGCAACAATCTTATTGTTACCTAAGTCTGTTGCTGCTGCACCACTGACATTGACACGAATGGTCTCATTCGCATTTGCACCAACCTGGAAGTCAACACCAGTGAAAGAACCATCAAGCACTTTACGACCACCAAAAGTAGTGGTTTCAGCAATACGGTTCATTTCAGACTTTAAAGTATTCATTTCATTTTGCAGTGCTTTACGGTCAGTCGCATCGTTAGTACCGTTGGCAGACTGCAAAGACAGATCACGCATACGCTGCAGAATATTAGTCGACTGCTGCAACGCACCTTCAGCGGTTTGCGAGATTGAAATACCATCGTTTGCGTTACGTACTGCGACGCCTAGGCCATTAATCTGACTGGTCATACGGTTAGAGATTTGCAAACCAGCCGCATCATCTTTTGCTGAGTTGATGCGCGAACCAGTCGACAAGCGTTGTAATGAAGTTGCCAGCGCATTGGAAGACGAGCCTAAGTTGCGCTGAGTGTTAAGGGACGCAATGTTTGTATTAACTGTAAGTGCCATGGTATATGCCTCCAATGGGCTATAATCAAAAATCTAACTGGGTGCGAGCCTTGGGTTGTGTAGCTCTAAGTGACCCAGTTATTTCGCATTCACTATATGTATCGTCTGTGTCACAAATAACTTTAATTTTTTTTAAACTCTTTTATGGCTATCCAATATCACAGTTTTCTAACCTCCTTATTCCCTATCAAATACAAGCTATTAGTGCATACAGGCTGCGTTACTAGCGCAATTTATCAAACAAATTCAACTGACTGATCTTCACAAAACTCTGCTGCGCGGCTTCTAGCACCACACTTTGAAATGCCAGTCGCGACAAGGCTTCAGGGTAATCGACTTCACGCAATTCAGCTTGGACGCTTTTGTTCACCAGCGCGACGTCTTCATTGTCAGCCAAAGAAGTCTCGATAACGTTCATCCGTGCGCCAATATTACCTCGCGTGCTATCAATGGTAACCATCGCGTGATCAATATTAGTCAACGCCGCAGCGACTGCATCGCGGGTGGCGCGGTTGCCTGCAGGGCTATCAGGGTTGTCCTCTAAAGCCATGCGTAATTGGTGAATGGTATCCAGCACGCCTTGCTTTTCGCGAGTCGGATCAGCTGCAATACTGATGCTTTCACCGCCTGCAGGTACGCCATCAAAGTGCACCACTACACCACGAAACACTAAAGAATCCTGGCGTTTATCGTCATCGTCCATCGTGCCACTTTGCAGCACTGGGTCACCCACAGTAAAAGGACTGGCGAATATTTCATAACTTTTCGGATCGCCTGCAGGAACTGCTGCAGGATCGCCAAAACGTATCACCACTCCAGTAGCCGGAAACGCAGGGCTACCAGCAAAAGCGACTTCATCCTGCACCAGCGGCGTAGAGACGGCCAAGGTAGAACCGGCAGTTGGCGTGAGTGTGGCATCTAAGCGCGCCGCATTGGTAACGTTCTGGAATACTTTTTTACCGTTATCGCTGATGGCAACATCCAGTGAGCTGCCAATTTGTAACTTACGCTGGCCTTCATCACCTTCATAAGAAAAGCTGCCATCGGCTTGGCGGACAAAGGGCTGAGTTTTACCTTGGAAGCCAGCAAATAAATACTCACCACGGGCATTGCGGGTGTTCATTAAGCTTAGCAGCTCATCTTCACGCTCTTGCAGTTCGGATGCAATTGACTGGCGATCGCTTTGACTGAGAGCACCATTTCCCGCCTGCCCGGCTAGCTCACGCACACGCTGCATAATAGTATTAACCGAATTAAGCGTCGACTCTTCTTGTACCAAACTATTATTAGCGGCAGTCAGGTTAGCTTTGTATTGGCCAAGCATATTTTGCTGTTGCTCAAGTTGCATTAAGCGCACAGACGCAACTGGGTCATCTGCTGGCGTCAAAATGCGATTGCCTGAGCTGATTTGCTCTTGCGTGCGAATGGCCGCGGCATAGTTACGCTGCAGTCCCTGCACGCCATTGTTAAATGCTTGTAGGCTAGAAATACGCATGGCCTGACTCCTAATCTCTCCGTCTGCTCAAACGCGCAGGCAAAGCTTATCTAAATGTATTAATGAGTGTATCGAACAATGAGCGCGCAACTTGAATAATCTGTGCCGACGCATTGTAATACTGCTCAAACTTAATCAAATTTGCAGCTTCTTCGTCTAAGTTAACCGCAGACAGTGAATCGCGATTATCAGTCGACTGTTTAAGGATCGCGCCGGTCGCCACCTCATCTTGTCTTGCTTGAGCCGTTAATGTACCAACCCGCTCAACCATGTCACCATAACCATCAGTAAAGCTGACACCCGTAGTGACATCTTTAACATTGGCATCGACGCCCACTACTTGCTTGTTCTGCAAGTCAGCGAGTTTTAATGCGTTACGGTTATCTGAGACACCGTTCTGGTTAAAACCAACGGTAAACTGATCATTGTTTTGCGGACGGCCACTGATGGTTTGCTTGATGGTGAAGCTCTGCGCCACACCACCACTCACAACCTCAATCGCATAGCTCAGCTGATTGGTTTGTCCAGGTATAATTGGCAAGCCTGTGATGGTACCCGGTGCGGGCTGACCTTCAACAGGAATTGCAGTTATGGTGACACCAGCTGGTAATGGTGTGTTAAACACCATAGAGCCAGAGGCTTCATCGTAGCGTAAACCAATGTTGCCAACAGCTTTGAGGTTATCCAGTCTTAAATCATCAGCAACAAAATTTGCCTGCGGCAAGCTGTTTGGATCAAGCACCATCTCGACCGAGGGCTGACCAATGGCGCCGTTCCCTTTATTTTGCAATTCAGCACCGGCTTTAAATGGACCAGCGAAAGCCAGCTGATCAGCCTGATCCAGCACCACAGAAATATCCGTTGCGCCGCGACGCGTAGGTTCCAGCACAAAACGATCACCGGCCGCTGGCGTAACAGTCATCTGCAAGGTAAAACCTTGGTCGCGCCCTGCATTATCAGCAAAGCTCAGCACACCTGCATTATTGGTGACCGTCATCACGGCACCATCACTTAATCGTCGCGCCGTATAATTAGCACCATCAAAGTCCAGCTGATAATCGCTCGTGGTCAGCAACTTGGTGTTAGTAATATTCATAGCACCACTGGCATTACTGATGTTGTCTGCCAACGGGCGGACACGCAAAGCAGCCAGTTTCGGGTCATTCATATTATTAAAGAGATCAGCACCCACCCGCCCTTTTAGGTCCAGGCCTTGGCCAAGTTGGCTATTAATCTCGGAGCTGATACTCAGTGCTAAACGTCCCAGCGCATTCACTGTAGGGTCTAATACTTCTTCGCGATAACGCAATAAACCACCCACTTCACCGCCACTGATACTGCCGGTGATATTTTGACGTGAGCCGCCGCTGATGAAGTCAATCTCAAATTTATTCGGATCACCACGCCCCGGCACAGCTTGCAACTGATTAACCGTACCGCCCACAACCAAGGGCTGACCGCTACCAATTGAGAGGTTAAAGCTGTTGTCGTCTTGCACCACCACAGTCACACCAATAAAAGTCGACAACTGGCGTACGGCTTCATCTCGCGCGTCTAATAAATCATTAGGTTGTTGACCATTGGTACCTGCGCTGGAAATCGCCGCATTGAGACTGCCTACGGTTTGCGCTAAACGGTTAATTTGATCAGTAGTAGTCACCAACTGCTTATTGATAAAACTGTTTTGCGAGGTGATGTTGTCGTAAATATTATTAAAGCGCCGAGTTAAGCCTTCAGCCTCGGCCAATACCAATTGCCGCGCCGGAATATTGGCGGGGTCTTCAGCAGCGGTTTGCATCGCTGAAAACAGCGCTTGCAAGGATGGCGTAACTCCAGTGGTGGCGCCGGCCAATAAGCCATCAAGCTGATCAATTTGGCTTTTATACGCTTTAACATCGCTATTGAGCGCTGTGCTGGAACGCAACTGCGTGGTTAAAAACTCATTATAGCTGCGACGGATATCGGTCAGGCTGGTGCCTGAGCCAATATAACCGGCTCCGCTAAACTGCGGGGTACGTGTAGCCTGCACCGTATCTTGGCGTGTATAGCCCGGTGTGTTGATGTTGGAAATATTGTGCCCAGTCACCGATAGATTGGTTTTTGCAGCACTTAATCCCGATAATCCAATATTTAATAAGTCAGCCATAATTCACCTCAAGCCCGCACATTTGTACGCGGCATCTCAACATTTGCCACTTGTTGATAGGTATGCAAGTTCCGTGCAATCTGTGAAATCTTTTTTGCATAGTTTGGATCTGTGGCATAACCGGCCTGCTGTAGCTCACTTACAAAGCGCTCAGGATTGGCTGTAGATTGCAGCGCCTGCTTGTAACGGCCGTTGTTTTCTAAGAAGCTGACGTAGTCATTAAAACTTTGTTCAAATGAATCGTAGCTACGAAAATCTGCTTTTTCTTTAACTTTAGCGCCTTGCACAAACTCTGAAGTGGTCACCTTGGTAGAAGCACCATCCCAGCCATGGGCTTTAATACCAAATAAGTTGTGGCTGCTACCGCTTTCACTTCCACGAATAATGGATTTACCCCAGCCAGTCTCTAATGCAGCTTGCGCAACTAAGTAGCGTGGATCAACACCGAGTTTTTTTGCTGCTTGCTCAGCCATCGGCATCATGGTGGCGACAAACTCTTCTGGAGAAGCAAAAGTCTTACGGTTCAAATCAGCTTCTGTTGCGGTAACCGATGCAATGGCTTTACCCGTAATTTCTAAAGCATGTTCGCGTGGCGCTGGATAGCTGCGCGCGGCTTGCCAATCTTGACGTACTGGGTTGTTCTGCTGCGCTAAACCATTGGCTAAAGTCTCTTGAGCTGCAGCACCAATGCCAGCCAGCGAGCGCCCTGCCGCAGTGGCTGGTAAGGCTAAACGGCGTTGGTTAAGTAACGCAGTGTCATCACGCTGACTATTTAGGGACACATTGTTAAATTTAGGCTGCAGTGCGTTGAGGAGTGGAGCGGCTACCGGTTTTTCTGCAGCTGTCACTGGTGCAATCGCTTCTTGAGTAAAAGGATTCGCGGTACTGGGCTTGGGTGCTTGCGACAATTGGCGGGTTAAGACATCAGCCATACCCATGCCTTTACCTTGCGATAAGGTCACCGACAACTGTTGATCATACATATCGCGATAGGTTTTGCTTTCGTTAGTATTCATGAAGTTGTCATCCGCCAACACATCACCTGCAGCACGCATGGCTTTCATCATTTCGCCAAGAAACAATGATTCAAACTCTTGCGCGACCTTGCGAATATTGGCTTCACTGTCACGTCCCTCACCCACCTTAAGTTGGTGCAGACGGTTTAAGTCAGTATAAGCGCCGCTATCGGCTACGCTGGTGTTGTTGAAGTTCATAGCAACGTCCTCAAATCACAATCAGGTCAGCTTGTAGCGCGCCTGCTTGTTTAAGGGCTTCAAGAATCGCCATCAAGTCAGAAGGCGCAGCGCCCACTTGATTCACCGCACGGACAATTTCATCCAGCGTGGTGCCTGGGCCAAACTTAAACATCGGTTTGGCTTCTTGCGCTGCACTCACTTTAGAGCGCGGCACAATGGCTGTTTGGCCTTGTGAAAAAGGCTCTGGCTGACTAACAATTGGATCTTCCGTAATCACTACCGTCAAACTGCCGTGCGTCACTGCGGCTGGCTGTACGCGCACGTTTTGACCAATGACAATGGTACCGGTACGTGCATTAATAATGACTTTCGCAACAGCTTGGCCAGCTTCAATTTCTAAGTTTTCAATAATCGATAAATAATCCACGCGTTGAGTTGGATCTATCGGCGCAGAGACACGAATTGAACCTGCATCCATCGCCTGAGCAACGCGTGGGCCAAGCATGTCATTGAGTTTATCGACGATATTTTTAGCAGTAGTGAAATCTGGACGATTTAAATTCAAGGTTAAATAATCACCTTGGTTAAAACCGCTTGGTACTGCACGCTCAACCGTAGCGCCTGAAGGAATTCGACCTGCGGACGGAACATTGACGGTGATACGCGAACCATCAGCACCGCTGGCATCAAAACCGCCGACGACTAAGTTACCTTGCGCAATCGCGTAGACATTGCCATCAATCCCTTTTAGTGGAGCCATCAGCAAACTACCGCCGCGTAAGCTTTTCGCATTACCAATCGAAGACACCGTAATATCGATGGTTTGTCCTGGTCGTGCAAATGGCGGTAAGTCAGCATGAATCGAGACTGCTGCAACGTTTTTCAACTGTACGTTGCCGCCTGGTGGAACTTTAATGCCGAATTGCGCCAGCATGTTGTTAAAGGTTTGCACAGTGAAAGGGGTTTGCGTGGTCTGGTCACCGCTGCCGTTTAAACCTACGACCAAGCCATAGCCAATCAACTGGTTACTACGCACACCTTGGATACTGGCTAAATCTTTTAGCCGTTCTGCTTGAGCAAAGCTGCTAAAAAGCAGGGTTACAAGGCAGGCAATTAAATACTTAGGCATAATCATTCCTACCTTTAGAAAGGCCACAACGGACTAAGAAAGAAGCGGTCCAACCAACCCGGCTGACTGGCGTTAGCAAACGCGCCAGTACCTGAGTAAGTGATGCGTGCATCGGCGATGCGTGTTGAAGAGACCATGTTGTCGGTGCTGATATCGTCCGCACGAACAATTCCAGAAATACGCACCAGTTCATCACCGGTATTCAAGGTCAGCCACTTTTCTCCGCGCACGGCAAGCACGCCATTCGGGAACACTTCAGCAACAGTGACAGTGATGGAACCAGACAAACTGTTACTTTGACCTGTTTGCCCTGAACCTTTGGTTGAGCGCTTGGCGTCATAACCGGCTTCTAAGCTTAGATTATCGTTTGTCATACCCAGCGCACTAAGACCTGCCAAAGGGTTTTTCGGTGCCACAGCCATACCCAGAATATTGGGCACACCAATATCGACACTGCTGTCTTTTTGAATCTGTGAGTTGGCGTTTTTGCTGGCCTGGGTGCGTTCATTTAAGCTAATCGTAATGATATCGCCAACGCGAAACGCTTTACGGTCAGTGAAGTAGTTAGTGTCAAAGTCCGCTTGATAAATGGCACCATTGGTTTGCGTGGCCGGCAACGGAGTACGCGGCAGTACTGGCGCATAATAAGGATCATTCGGCTTCGGCGGCACTTGTACGCAGCCTACTAAAATCGAAGCCAAAACAGCACTAACCAGCATCATTGAACGTTTCATCAAATCACTCCACATCACTGTTTTAAAGCTGCTGAGTAATAAAGGACAGCATCTGGTCAGCGGTTGAAATCACTTTTGAGTTCATTTCATAGGCACGCTGGGTGGTGATCATATTCACCAACTCTTCAACCACACTGACGTTGGAGTTTTCCAAAGTATTCTGCAGCACGGTGCCTAGACCATTCAGACCTGGCGTGCCGTTTTGCGGCGCACCACTAGCGGCTGTTTCTAAAAACAAGTTATTACCAATGGCTTCCAAACCAGCCGGATTAACAAAATCGGTAATTTGAATATTTCCAACAATTTGCGCTTGCGGATTTCCAGCTGTTGTTACTGTCGCAGTGCCATCCTCCCCCACGGTAAAGGTGCGCACTTCTGGTGGTAAAACAATCGCAGGCTCAAGGGCAAAACCACTGGAGGTGACGACCTGCCCATCTGAACTGAGATGAAAGCTACCGTCACGACTATAGGAGACTGTGCCATCTGGCATTAATACTTGAAAAAAGCCACGGCCATTAATTGCCATATCCAGCGGTTGTTCAGTGGTTTGTAAACTACCAGGAGTAAAAATTTTCTGTGTACCAACGATGCGTACACCGGTACCCAACTGCAAACCACTCGGCAACTCACTGTCTTGACTGGATTGACCGCCTGGTTGACGGCGAATTTGATAGAGCAAGTCTTCGAACTCGGCACGATCACGCTTAAAGCCAGTAGTAGACACGTTGGCTAAGTTATTCGAAATCGTTGTGAGGTTCATATCCTGTGCGGACAAACCTGTTTTAGCGACCCAAAGTGCTGGAAGCATGATCATTCTCCTCGAGCGTCGACTTTATGACGCTACAAACCAAAATTGGCTAATTACTAACTTAACTGCATAACTCGTGCCACAGCTGATGAATTGTCCTCAGCCGTGCGCATCATTTTCACATGCAGCTCAAATTGACGTGATAACGACAGCATTGCCGTCATTTCTTCCACCGCATTGACGTTACTGGCCTCAGTAAAACCCGAGATTACTCGTGCATTGGCATCAGCTTCAAAAGGCTGCCCATCACGTGCGCGCACCAAACCATCAGCACTCTTTTCAAGCTGCTTAGGATCAGGCAACACCAACTTCAAGCGATCCACTTCAGCCATAACACTCGGCGCTTCACCTAATGCACGAATACTGATTGTGCCGTCTTGGCCAATTTCGACTTTCTGCTCTGGCGGAACAGCAATAGGGCCGGCATTGCCCATCACAGGCAAGCCAGACGCTGTGCGCAGCATGCCTAAAGCGTCAATCTGCAGACTGCCAGTGCGCACATAGGCTTCACTGCCATCAGCGGCTTGCACAGCCAGCCAAGCATCACCAACTGCCGCCACATCAAGGTCGCGCCCCGTTTCTTGTAATGAACCCGAGGTAAAATCTGTACCGGGTCGCTCACTCATGGCATAGGCTCGAGCGGGCAAACCATCACCAAACACTGGCATCGAACGGGCTTGGTCAAAGTCTCGTTTAAAGCCACTGGTGGAAACGTTGGCCAAATTGTTGGCATGCGCTTGTAACGCTTTTGTATTGTGGCTTGCGCCTGTCATGGAGATATAGAGCATCTTATCCATGGTAAATCCTCCGCGATGGGCAATTGACGCCCGTAGCTATGTATAAGGATTAAAGCAAGGAGTGTGCCAACTAAAAGCGGTCAGGAATCGACGAATAACGCCTAGAAATAGAAAAGCGGCAAGAGCTTGCCGCTTTATAGAGATGAAACAGTTCTGGGTGAGGACTTAATAAACGTATTTTTTAGAGCTGCATCGCAACGATACCAGCGACGATGCACGCCACACCAATCATGCCTTGTCTACCTAAACGCGAGTTAAATAGCATACGGTCTAACAGCACCGTACCTAGTACACCCATGCCGCCCCACACTGAATAGGCAATGCCTAGCGGGATGTCGCGCACAACAAAACTTAATAGAACAAAGGCGCTGATGATAGCCAGCAAACCGGCTAAGCCCCAAATGACTTTTTGAAAGCCTTTCGAGCGTTTAACGCAATAACAGGCCAATAGATCAAGGGACACTGAACCGATCAGTAAAGAGACTGGAACGATCATAGTGCCACCTCGCCTAAAGTTGAGCGGTGCGCAGGTTTAACTTGCATTCGGGCAACTTGCGCAGGCTTGTGTTTGTTTGCCTGTACAACAGGGAATGCTTCATCAGCGTCAGCTTTTTTACCCTTATCAAAGGTCACTAGCAGTAAACCCACTAGCATTAAAGCAATCGCAAACATTTCACCTAACGACAGATACTCGCCAAACAACACGACACCGGCAATACCAATCAGGAACAGACCTAGGCCTTCCCAAATCGCATAAGACACCGCCAATGGGATGTGCACAACAGCGCGTGAAAACGCATAAAACGAGAAAGAAATCATTAGCGCCATTACCAGATAACCAAAGATTGGCGAGCTAGTTGCAGCGTATTTCATACCTACTGTGCTTACCACCTCAGCAACGACGGCTAAAGCTAACATAAACCAGTAATACATTTTGAAACCCCTTAGGGATTCTCTGAAAAAGCACTTAAGTCATTGAATCAATTGACTTATAAGCAGCAGCTCTTTTAGAGCGTCCATAACTTCTAGATACAGCTATTCGCTTAAGCTTATAAACAGCTTAAGTGACTCTTTTATTAAAACTTATTAAGACATCGAGAGATGTGAGAGTTAAACCAGCTACAGACCGCCGCGCCAGCATTTCTCAAAGAGATAGAGCATAAAGAAGGGGGTGAAACTTGAACGCAAGGTAAACATTAAACCACTTTTGGGCGACTTCGATGCACGTAGTGTAGCATAAAAGCCCAGCCCCACCTAATTTAAAGTCAGATTTGACGCGTTTAGCCGCCGCCTAGAACGACTAAACCCTGTTAGAAGTTGCGTTTATAGAACAAATCCAATGAGTTAGCCAAACCACTGGCGGCTTCTAAATATAAGCGTTTGGTCAGCTCATAGCGCAGCGCCAAGGTACTGGCTGGCTCAAACACACCAACACCATAACGTAAGCTAATACGCTCACTGATACGCCCGCTGGCAACCACACTTGAGGTTAGACCACTGCCTTCACTTTCTAACAAAAAGTCCTGCACGCCAAAAACTTCCGCCACTTTATTGGTAATCGGCGCAGTACCCATTAAACCTAAAGCTAATGCAGCTTGGGCCATCACGTTACCGTCATCGCCGCCGCCTTGCAGTGGTCGTCCCAGTAGTAACCAAGACAAGGCTTGCTCTTGGCTCATCGCTGGTTTAGAAAAAATCTCACTGCGCGGTTGCGCAGCAGGGCCTGTTAACCGCAAACCTGCAGTGACATCACCGGTCACCCGCACCGCTTCAATGTCTAGAAAGGGCTGACTCAAAGGGCCGGCAAACAGCAAGCGTGCACGGCGCAACTCTAAACGTTGCCCATAGGCCCGATAGCGACCGTTGAGCAACTCCAGCATGCCTCGGCCGGCCAAATTGTCACCCACTTGCAAGCGCCCACGCAGATCCGCATTTAAACCAAAGCCTGAGAACCGCAAACGCTCGGCACCCACATTTAACACAATATCCATCGCCACTTGTAAGCCTGCTTCTGGCTCTGCTTGGCCAATCACCCGCGCATCAGGCGAGATGCGCACTGCCTGTTCAGGTAATTGCGGAATGGTGATTAAACCTTTAGGCACCGCAACTTCACCACTGATAAACAAACGCTGATCTTTTAAGCTCAGATGCAAATCAGGAGCAACCTCGATATTGGCATAAGGCTCCACCTGTAAAGGCAACTGCTGCCCCTTGATGTCTACATCAACCAACAACTGCTGCGCCCATTCCAGACGGCCATTGATAGTGCCTGAGCCATTCTCACCGCTGCGCCAGCCACCGTTTAACTGTAACTGCTCTCCCTTGATATCAGCGCGCAACTGCAGCTGCTCAAATGGCACCGGCAACTCACCACCACTGAGCTCAGCATCACGTACTTGCACAAAACCTGTGATATAAGGCGCCAACAAAGTACCGGCCAAGCTGCCACGGCCTTCCAGCACACCCTCCAGGGTTTCTACTTGAGCAATAAAGGGACGTAACGCTGATAAATCAACGTCTTTGATTAAGAAATGCCCACGCAATTTTTTCTCTGTCGAACGCGGATCAATTTCAGCAAGCAGTTCCAACTGACCGCTGTCGACACCTTGCACTAGCAGCTTAGAAACAATGTTTTGCGCGGTTAAGTCACTGCTAAGCTGCAGCGTTTGCCAAGCAAAGATTTGCCATTCTTCGTTATTTTTAACACGCAACTGGCCTTGTCCTGCGTCCAGTTTAACGGTGCCGAGCGGACCTTTATCCAGCAATTCAAGTTGGAAATCACCATTGACCTTGCCATCGACTTGCGCATCCTCTGGTAGCCAAGGCTGCAAGGTTGCCAACGGAAAATTCAGCAGATGGTAATCAATTTTAGTCTGTGGCAATAAGCGCTGCTCACCGGCACACAGACTTGACTGCCGATCTCTTAAGCAGTGCGCGGCGACTGTCAGTTCACCGTTTTTACGATAGTGAATTGCAGCTGGTTTTGCTAAAGCCCAGTTTTGCTCATGACTGCTTAACAGTAACTGCTGCAACTGCCCAAGCCAGTTGCCGTCTTGTAGCGCACCGCTCAACTTGAGCTGAGTTTCCAGCAAAGGGCCAGCCAAAGATAACTCACCGCTATGCGCCTCGAGCGAGCCCTGGCCGTCAATGTGCAACACACCCAATTCATTGTCACCCAGCCAAATGCGTTCAGCATCGACACTGAGCTGTGCGTGCTGCTTGGGCAATAGTTCGCCATGCAGGTTAATTTTGCCTACCCGGTTACCTTGATAAGCAATGCCACTGCCCTGCAGCTGCGCCACCGCTAAAGGCTCAGTCAAAGTTCCGGATAGTTTAATCTCACCATTGGCTTTACCAGCCAGGCCTGGCCAGATTTGCACAAGACGTGGCAATTCAATCTGTAGCTCGCCAGCCAAACGCTGATCAATCTGCGCACTGCCATAAATTCGGTTATCGCCAAAGCGCAGATCAGCACGTTCTAGCAGCCAAACAGCAGTCTCTTGGTCTTGTTGCACACCCTGCAACTCAAGCGCCAACTGCGCTAAAGAGCCGCGCAACTTGCCATTTAAATCAGCCTTGGCATCGACTTGCAGCTGTTGATCGCGCAGAAAACCTTGGCTATGAATCTTGCCGGCCAGCTCACCAGGTAATTCCGCCACCCAATACGCCGGATTAAGTTTGCTAACAATGACATCCGCCAGCCAGTCAACACCGTCGACAAAGCCAACAGTTGCTGTGCCCTGCAAACGCCCTTGTCCAGCCTCTACCAGCAACTCGCTTAACTGAACCTGCTGAAGGTTACCGTCAAACGCTGTGGTTACGGTAAAAGCACCCGCAGGCCCAGTTAAATCACCATTGAGCTGGCCTTGATAATCCCCTGCTTTATAGCTGACCTGACCTGCTAAAGTTTGCAGTTGCACCGGGATATCTTCTTGTTCAAGCAAGCTGTACCAAGGGAAATCCTGCCACTGCACCTGCGCTTCAGCCTCTATCTCTCGCTGCCAATTCACCGCTCCTGCAAGCGCAACAAACGCTTCCTCGCCAGCGCTTAAACGCAAAGCACGCAACTCTGCGCCACTGGCCTTAAGCAGTGCAGCAATGGTCAAGCGCATCTGTTCGGGCGTATTGGGCAACTGCGCCAGTCCAGCAATTTGATAGCCTTGTTGCAAGTCGCCGTTTAACTGCAGCAGCACATCAGCCAAAGTTAAGCTTGCAGGTAAATCTGCTACGGCTTTAAAAGATGGCACTTTAATAGATAACTGCGCCGGCAGGTTCGCATCGAGCGGCTGCAACTGCCCCTGCAGCTGTGCAACAAGATAACCCTGCGTTGTCGCATCGAGGATCAGCGCATGCAGACTGCCGCTCAGCTGCGCTTGCACATTGAGGTCTTCTGCATCAGGCATCGGCAGTTGTGCGCTGAGTTGTAAAGCCACTGGCCAATCACCGTTTGGCGTGATTTGACCTTTAGCTTGCAACGCATAGTCTTGGTACTTAAGCGCAATCTCGCCAACATCAATCACACCGTCCTGCCACTGTGCGCGCAAACCGGTATCACTGAGCAAGGACTCGCCATTGAGAATAAACTCACCCACCTGCACACGCTGTAATTCAATCGCAAAAGGCAGCTCTAGGCTGGGTAATTCAAGCGTGGCGGACGGCTCATCTTCAGCTTGTGCTGGCGGCAGAGTCAGTTCAAAACGCGCCACTTCGAGCACATCCAAACATAAGGTGCTGCGCAACAAGCAACTGGGGCGAAACTGCATGTGCGCATCGTTAAGTTGCACGAATAGATCGTCTTGTTGCCATTGCAATTGCTCAGCACGCCACTGCGTCAGCACGGCGCCTTGCCAACCTTGCACAGTCAAGCCTGGCACTTGATTGAGCAACCAACGGCTACCGCTTTGCGTCACCAGTAAGCTCACAGCCAAACCGAGCAGCAGCACAACCAGCAACAGCATACTCAAGACAATGCGAAGACTGATGTGCCTCATAACTCAGGCCCCATGGAGAAGTGGATGCGCCAGCCTTTGTCTTCATCGAAGGCATGAGCTAAGTCAAGGCGTAGCGGCCCAACTGGAGACACCCAGCGCACACCAAAACCAGCACCTGTGTTCATTTTGTCGCCAAGCGAATTAAACGCATTACCTTGATCAACAAAAGTAGCGATGCGCCAACGCTCAGCAATGCTGTACTGGTACTCAAGGCTGCCAGCAAACATATAGCGACCACCTTCCCGATTACCTTGATCATCGCGTGGCGATAACGTCTGATAATCATAACCGCGCACGCTTTGGTCACCACCGGCAAAAAAGCGCAGTGATGGCGGAACCTTGTCATAACTATTCGTGCCAATTGCACCAACTTGCGCACGTCCCAGCACTCGGTGTTTATCGGCAAAAGTTAACAAGCCTCGCGCAAGAGCAGTGACGTGCAGCACATCGGCATCGGCAACAAAGTCTTGTTTAGCGCCGCGCACATCCCACTGTAAACGGTAACCTTGGCTGGGATCTAAAGGCGAATCACTGCGCAACACCGAAAAACCAACACCTGGCATTAAAAAGCTGCTACGACCACTTTTGCCGTTTCGACCGAAATCATAATCCTCTTGTTCCCAGCGCAGCGAGACCACTCTGAGCCACTCACTGGGTAAACGCGCATGCCACTGCACACCAAGATTGATTAAGCGACTCTCAGCATCCACCAATTCTTCACGCTGATAACCGCTAGAAAAGCGCAGGTAGTCGGTTAAAGGAGCAGCCAAAGGGATTTGATACCAAGTAGAAACGTTTTGCCGCGGCTTGGATATTTCACTATCAAAACCGAGTTTATGCCCACTTGAGTTAACTCGGTGCCGCTCCCAACCTAAACGCCCACGCGGGCCAACATCGGTAGAAAAACCCAGACCAACACTGACAGTGCGCGGTTTGATCGCCTCTAAACTGACCTCAACAGGAATCTCGATAGGACCATCAGCGCTGCCGACTGCATCCACTCGCACCTGTTCAAAATAGCCCGTGGACTGCAGGTTTTGACTGAGCTTCGCAACTAACGCCGAGTTGTATGGCGTGCCTGGCGTAAAGGGCAGCAGACGCTCGAGCACATCTGGATCAATCTTGGCATGCTCAGAAAAACGGACTTCACCTAAGCGATAACGCGGACCACTTTCAAAGACTAAATGGATATCGGCAGCGCCGATTTGCGGATCAATGAGCAACTCACTTTTAGTGAAATCGGCAGCAAAAAAACCAAAACGCAGTGCCTGATTTTGCAACATGCTTTTCACATCGTCATAGGCGCTGTGATCAAGACGTGCACCGACCTTTAAGCGCTTATCATCTGGCACAGCAAAGGCTGGCAAATCGGCCGCTTCACCATTGACCTGAATATTAACTGTACGCAACCGCACTGGCTCGCCACGCTCAACCTCGACATACAAAACCGGCTCATCGCCTTCACTGATGCGCACCACAATCTGAGTTTGATAGTAACCAAGCGCCTGACTGGCTTTTTCGGCTTGCTGCTGAACTACTCGTTTCGCCGCTTGCAAAGTTTTAACATCGCCTTGCGAAAGGTTGGCTATATAGGCCTCAATATTTTTTTTCAGTAGCGCACTTTTAGGCGTAACCTGCACCTCTACACGGTTTGCTGCATAGACCACTGAGCCCAGTATTGAAATCGCGCTACAGAATAAAACAACCCAGAAAAAACGCAGATAGTGAAAAAAAATACAACACAATACACTCTGGGCTCTCGTTTCTAATCTACTCATTTAAACAACCATCACGACGCTATCGTTGCACTGTCATGCACCCGATTACGCCCAGCTTTTTTTGCAGAGTAGAGGGCAAGGTCTGCACTGTTCGTCACTTCAGTAATACTTGCTTGCCCTGGTATCCAGCTCGACACACCAAATGAGAGGGTGACAGCTTGCCCAATACTCGGACAAACATCACCGGCAATACGTAGGCGCAGTCGCTCAGCAGCGCTCTTCGCAAGATTCAAGTCGGTATGGGGTAATAACAGCATAAATTCTTCACCGCCAACGCGACAGACAAGATCACCTTCACGAGAGGATTCAAGCATATGCTTGGCGACAAACTGCAAAACTTGATCACCTATAGCATGACCAAAGGTATCATTCACCTGTTTAAAATGATCAATATCACACATAATTACCGAAAAAGGCTGTCGCTCAGCCTCCCATTCATTCAGCGTCGCTTGCATGCCGCGTCGATTTATCAAGCCGGTTAAGGGATCGGTAATATTTTCCATGCTCAGCTTACCCATCTTTTTATTCAGACCGGCCAAGCCCCTCAGCAACGCACGCCGCAGCTGTGACGCTTCAAAATACCACGCATGAATGCTAGCAATCTGTGCATTCATATTGGGCTTATCTAAAGATTCTGCGCTGCGTGCCAACTGCCAAAGTGGTCGAGAAATCCACTTTGACATCACCCATACCACGAACATAATCAGTAAAAAAAACGGGAAACTGTATTTCGCCACAGATAACATCTGTTGATTCATCCCCGACAACGTGGCATTCAAGGTGCGTTGCGTCACCACGCCCCAGCCAGCACGGGGTACCGAAGCATAGCCCGCTAACATCGCAATGTTTTGTGAGTTATTAAGCTGCATGCTACCAGACTGACCGGAAATCACCTGCTCTATCACAGGGTTACCTAAAACAATCTCACCCACGCGCTCAGATTCTTGGTGATAAATCAGCTTAGAGCTTTGATCAACCACATAAATATAAGCTTCATTAGAATGATAGTGTCGACCTATTAGAGACTGTAAGATGCTTTCTTCATGCAGATAAATGGTCCCACCAATAAAACCTAAATACTCATCTTTTGCATCAAATACAGGATGAGAAATAAATATCAATAAGCGACCTGTTACTGAAACATAAGGTGTGCTGATCAGAGGCTTACGTTCACGAAGTGCTTGCTTAGCACCTGGGCTGTCAATTTTATTGCCAAGTAAGTCTAAGGCTTTGGGTGTCACTGCAAGCGCTGTACCCTGAGTATTAATCACCCAGACCGAGTTAAAGCTGTCTGTTTGTTGTTTTAAACGAGTAACAATATGCTCAAGTTTAGCGGGATCCTGTTCAGCCAGCACCACGTCTTTTGCTGCAAAGGCTAGCTGTTGCTGCGCGGCAGACAAAAAATCCTCAATGCTATTGGCCATCTTAGCAGCGTAGGCTTGGTTGGTTTCTAACGTTTGCGCAATAAGTAGCTCACGCTGAGTTTGATGACTGGTGTAGAACGTATTCGCCAACACCAACATTGCTGTAGAGACCGTTAACAATAAAATCAATTGGCGTAAATTTAATTTCCACATGCAATGCTGGCTTCCAACGCTGTTTTGGATGATTGTTCAAGATGTGACTAACAGGAACACTTGGCGCAGCATAGCCAGATAATCGCTCAAGCTCTACGATTTAGTTATCCTTAGCGGCTTAACTTCATGCTCTACTCGTTTTTTCGTTCACCTATAAGGCGTCTTATGAAACTCATTTCTTTCAACATCAATGGCCTACGCGCACGCCCACACCAATTGGCAGAGTTAATTGCAACTCATCAACCCGATGTTATCGGCTTGCAAGAAATCAAGGTAGCAGATGAGCAGTTTCCTGAACAGATGGTACGTGATTTAGGCTATGAGGTTCATTATCACGGTCAGAAAGGCCATTACGGTGTTGCTCTGTTATCACGTTTAAAACCCTTAGCCATCCATAAAGGTTTCCCAGATGACGAAGACGACGCCCAGCGCCGCTTTATTTGGGGCGTTTATGCTGACAGTAATGGCACACCCATTACTGTGATGAATGGCTATTTTCCACAAGGCGAAAATATTAGCCATCCGACCAAGTTTCCAGACAAGATTAAATTCTATGCTGACTTACAAAATTTGCTTGAGACCCGCTTCACCCAAGAGGATGCCTTAGTGGTCATGGGTGATTTTAATATCTCCCCGCAAGATTGCGATATTGGCATTGGCGAGCACAATGCTAAGCGCTGGTTAAAAACCGGTAAATGCAGTTTTCAACCCCAAGAGCGCGAGTGGTTACAAAAGCTTAAAGACTGGGGACTCGTCGACAGTTTCCGTTATTTGCACCCAACTGTGGATGATCAATTTAGTTGGTTTGATTACCGTAGCCGTGGCTTCGAAGATCAGCCAAAACGTGGTTTACGCATTGATCTGATTATGGTTAGCCCAGCTCTGAAGCCGCGTTTACTCAATGCTGGTATTGATTACCAACTGCGCAGCATGGAAAAACCTTCTGATCACGCGCCCATTTGGTTAGAACTGCAGGCTTAACTATCATCATAATGAAAATCAATAAAGCATTAACACTAATAGTGATAACAAATCTATAAGGCTTGAGGATCAACGCTTCGGCCATTAGATTAAGGGATTGAATGCTACTCAGCTATTTTATAAACATAAGGGCGAGATATGACCATTGCCGATCAAACAATCCAAGCGCGTGAAGGTGAAGAGCTTGATGCTGCAGTGATTGCACGCTACCTCAAGCCACACCTCCCTCACTTAACAGGCGAACCAACAATTCGCCAGTTTCCTGGCGGTGCGTCAAATCTCACCTATTTACTCTCTTATCCTGAGCAAGATTTAGTCCTGCGCCGCCCGCCGCTGGGTAAAAAAGCCAAATCAGCACATGATATGGGGCGCGAGTTTCTGATTCTTAACCGTCTCAATGATGGTTTTCCTTATTGCCCAAAAGCCTATGTGCACTGCACTGACCCGTCAGTGATTGGTGATGAGTTTTATGTGATGCAGCGCGTTGAAGGCACCATCTTGCGCTCTGACATTCCTGCTGAGTTAAATTTAACGGCAGAAAAAACTAAAGCGCTGTGTGAAAGTTTCATCGACAAAATGGTTGAATTGCACCAAGTAGACTATGAGGCCTGTGGTCTTGCAGAACTGGGCAAACCTGAAGGTTATGTTGAGCGACAAATCAGTGGTTGGAGCGATCGTTATGAAAAAGCTCTAACGCCGGATGCGCCACTCTGGACTGACGTAAAAGCTTGGCTCAATGAAAAAATGCCAGCCGACCATCCTAAGCCAGGGATTATTCATAACGATTACCGTTTTGATAACGTGATTCTTGATCCCGATAACCCAATGCAAATCATTGGTGTGCTGGATTGGGAAATGACCACTATTGGCGACCCTTTAATGGATTTAGGCAACACCCTGGCCTATTGGATTGAAGCAACAGACCCTGCTCCAGTACAGATGATGCGGCGTCAGCCAAGCAATGCACCGGGCATGCTGACCCGTCAAGAATTTGTCGATTACTACGCGAAAAAATCCGGGATTGAAATCCCGTACTTTGACTTTTATTACACCTACGGCTTATTCCGCTTAGCCGGTATTGTGCAGCAGATTTACTACCGTTTTTATCACGGGCAAACCAAAGACAAACGCTTTGCATCCTTTGTACAGCTCAATGCTTTGTTAGAACAAATGGCGCTTAACGTCATAAAAAAATCAACGCTATAACGCCACTTCCAAGGGGAAAACCATGTCTAAAACTACAATATTTGATCTCGATGGAAAGATTGCTTTTGTCTCTGGTGCCAGTCGCGGCATCGGTGCTGCGATTGCCCAGTTACTGGCGCAACAAGGCGCACATGTGATTGTTTCCAGTCGTCGCATTGAAAGCTGTGAAGAAGTGGTTGCAACCATTACTGCTGCAGGCGGAAAAGCCACAGCGATGGCTTGCCATATCGGCGAAATGGAGCAAATCAGTGCCGTGTTTGCGCAGATTCGTGAGCAGTTTGGTCGTCTGGATATTTTAGTAAATAACGCCGCCGCGAACCCACACTTCGGTAATATTTTAGATACCGATCTCGGCGCATTCCAAAAAACCGTTGATGTCAATATTCGTGGTTATTTCTTTATGTCAGTCGAAGCTGGCAAATTGATGCGTGAGCATGGCGGCGGTAGCATTATTAACGTTGCTTCAGTCAATGGCGTATCGCCTGGACAGTTGCAAGGTATTTACTCGGTGACCAAAGCCGCGGTCATTAGCATGACCAAAGCGTTCGCCAAAGATTGTGCGTCTTTTGGCATTCGTTGCAATGCTCTGCTGCCAGGTTTAACCGATACCAAGTTTGCTTCAGCCCTGACTTCAAATGAAACTATTTTGAAACACGCCTTGCAAATCATCCCACTCAAGCGTGTGGCTAATCCAAGCGAAATGGCTGGTGCCGTGCTCTACCTCGCCAGCGATGCCTCAAGCTACACCACTGGCACAACCCTAACCGTGGACGGTGGTATGTTGGCTTAAGTCATAACACAGTAGTTCTCTGCTTTTATGCGTTCTAACCCACTGATATTCTGCGGTTAGAGCGCATTTTGCTTTCTAGGCTCTGGCGGACTGCGCTTGGGAGCGCGGGCGGCCCGCCCGCAACAGCTAACAACACCAAGCCGGCTGAAAATATTTAAGTGAGTCGCACCGCGCTGCAGCTGCTTTTCCGTCGATGAACCCATCCAGGGTTCAACTCCGGCGCTACGCCATCCATGGCTTCGCTCATCACAACTACAGCGCAGCACTCTTTGACTATTTGCATTGTTTGCAGAACCCTTATCTTGTGCTTGCGAGTACGCTTTCCTAAAAGCTGTCCACATAAATTGTACTGATTTTTCTATTCCGACATGAACAGCACACCCAAAGCGGGCGAGCCGTCCGCGCTCCCAGGCAGTGCAAACACAAACGATACCTGCGCAAAAAAATAGAGACATGCGCACGTCTAACGAACAACACAAAGAGTCAAAGCGAGCTGTACTGGGTCTGTGACAAGCGTAGCCATGGATGGCGCAGCGCCCGAATCGAGACAGGATGTCTTGCTGAGGGAAAAACAGATTCAGTACAGCTCGCACTGCCAATACGTAAACCGCTTTGAACAATAAGCAAAGTCTGCAGGTGTGTTTATCACACAGCGTGTTGCGGACAAGCCGCTTGCGCTCCCAGACAGTGCAAACGCAAACGATACCTGCGCAAAACAATAGAGACATGCGCACGCCTAACGAACAGCACAAAAGGTCAAAGCGAGCTGTACTGGGTCTGTGACAAGCGTAGCCATGGATGGCGCAGCGCCCGAATCGAGACAGGATGTCTTGCTGAGGGAAAAACAGATTCAGTACAGCTCGCACTGCCAATACGTAAACCGCTTTGAACAATAAGCAAAGTCTGCAGGTCGCTGGCATGGCCAGCTCATACAGGTGTGTTTATCACACAGCGTGTTGCGGACAAGCCGCTCGCGCTCCCAGGCAGTGCAAACACAAACGATACCTGCGCAAAAAAATAGAGACATGCGCACATCTAACAAACAGCACAAAGGGTCAAAGCGAGCTGTGCTGAGTCTGTGACAAGCGTAGCCATGGATGGCGCAGCGCCCGAATCGAGACAGAATGTCTCGCTGAGGGAAAAACAGATTCAGTACAGCTCGCACAGTCGCGTAGCAAGTAAGCAAAACCACACTGCAGATACACCGAAACAGCTGATAGTGCCCTTATTGAATAGCGGTAAGGTAAACTCAATCCTTGCTGCTCACATCAGCGCCCACGCGTCTTGTCATACGCCTCGTTGTTTTGTAACCGATAAAGGAACATCTGTGCGCCCCTCTTCCGATAGTAACTACCCTGCCCAGCACAAACCCAACTGGAAAATTATCGCCGGTCTATGGCCCTATCTGGCCGAATTCCGAGGACGAGTCGTATTAGCAGTGAGCATGCTAATCCTTGCCAAGGTCGCCACAGTCGCCACCCCAATTGCACTCAAATACATCATCGACTATCTAGACCAAAACCGCGGCGCGGACATGCTGTTATGGATCCCGCTGGTATTGGTTGTGACCTACGGTGCGCTACGCTTTGGTAGCACATTGTTCAGTGAGATGCGCGACGCCATCTTTGCCCGCGTCGCCGAACGCGCCATGCGCCGCGTATCTCTACGAGTGTTCCGTCATCTACACAACCGCGAACTGGCCTTTCATCTGGATCGCAAAACCGGCGGCCTCGCCCGTGACATCGAACGCGGCACCAATGGCATCAGTTTTCTGCTGCGCTTCACCTTGTTCAATATCGTCCCGACCCTGCTAGAAATCGTCATGGTCACCGGCATTTTATTGGTGGCTTTTAACGTCAGCTATGTCGTGGCCATCTTGGTGTCGGTGGTCATTTACGTAATCTTTTCCATCCGCGTCACCGAGTGGCGCACCAGCTTTCTGCGCGAAGCCAACAACCGTGACAATGAGTCAAACTCGCGTGCCATCGACAGCCTACTCAACTACGAAACGGTCAAATACTTCAACAACGAAGCGTATGAGGCCGAGCAGTATGATAAGGGTCTAGAACTGTGGGAGCAGGCACGCCTAAAAAACCGCTTATCTATGGCGGCGCTCAACACTGGACAGGCCTTTATTATTGGCGTCTCGCTGATTGTCATTATGGCCATGGCCGTGCGCGAAGTGGCCAGCGGACAGATGACCTTAGGTGACTTCACCATGGTCAACGCCTACCTGATTCAACTGTTTATTCCGCTGAATGCGCTGGGCTTTGTCTACCGTGAAATCCGCCAGTCATTGGTGAACGTGGAACGTCTATTCGGCCTGTTAGGCGACAAGCCTGTTATTGAAGATGCCGCTGATGCGAAACCCCTAACGGTGAGCCAAGGTGAAGTCGCGTTCCGCGATGTGCACTTCAGCTACCGTCCTGATCGAGCCATTTTAAAAGGCGTGAGCTTTACCATCCCCGCAGGCCATACTCTCGCTGTAGTCGGTGCCAGTGGCGCAGGCAAATCGACTTTAGCGCGACTGTTGTTTCGTTTTTTTGATGTGGACAGCGGCAGCATCAGCATTGATGGTCAAGATATCCGTCACATCAGCCAAGATAGTCTGCGCACAGCCATTGGCGTGGTGCCACAAGATACCGTGCTATTCAACGATACCATCTACAACAACTTGGCCTACGGCCGTCCGAGTGCCAGCGAAGCGGAAGTTAAGTACGCTGCTCGCCAGGCGCACTTGGATGATTTTGTTAATAGTTTGCCTGATGGTTATGACACTAAAGTTGGTGAGCGCGGTTTAAAGCTCTCTGGCGGTGAAAAACAGCGAGTTGCCATCGCTCGCGTACTACTGAAAAACCCACCACTGCTGATTCTTGATGAAGCCACTTCGTCGCTCGACTCCATTTCTGAGCAAGTGATCCTCGACGCACTTAACGAAGTCAGTCGTCAGCGCACCACTCTAGTGATTGCCCACCGTTTATCCACAATCCGCGATGCAGATACCATTTTGGTTATGGAGCAAGGCGAGATTGTCGAAAGCGGCAGCCACAACGAACTACTAGCCCACGACGGCTACTACGCCAGACTTTGGCAACAACAGCAGCACAAGGTTGACGAGGTGTCTGCACTCTAAAAAAGACTGACGCAAAACCGACTCACCATGCAATGGTTCAGCGCAAGCGGAACAGGGCCTGTGACCAGTGCCGCCACAATGCGGGCGAGCCGCCCGCGCTTCCAAACGACACCAAAACTCGCAATACCTGTGTAATAAATAGAGACATGCACACATCTAACAAACAGCACAAAGGGTCAAAGCGAGCTGTGCTGAGTCTGTGACAAGCGTAGCCATGGATGGCGCAGCGCCCGAATCGAGACAGGATGTCTCGCTGAGGGGAAAACAGATTCAGTACAGCTCGCACAGCAAATACGTAAACCGCTTTGAACAGTAAGCAAAGTCAGCAGGTTGCTGGCATCACCAGATCATAAAAAAACACGAATCCAACAGCGTGTTGCGAGCGAGCCGCCCGCGCTCCCAGATAGAAGCCCCCGCATACCCAGATAGAAGTGCCATACTCCTCAGATAGAAACTCGCGCGCACCAAGATAACGGTGCTAACAGGCCAATGATTTAAGCCAAATGCCCAATCACAATATCCATCAACTCATTGGTGATTTCATCTTGGCGTACGCTGCTAAGCTCCTGCTGCACAGCCTCTAACTGCTCATCCACCGATTGCTCGGCCTGTTGCATCAAGGCTAAACGCGTCGCATTTTCCGTCACCATGGCTTCTGCCGAAGCGCGAAACACACTAGCAAACACATGATTACGAATCAGCGAAGCCAATAAGGCCTCAGCATCCATTGTGTAATCCGGTAGCGAACGCGAGTTCCAGCGTTGTTGCGGTTGCAGCAACGCTTTATCCAAGGGCAATAAGTTACGGGTCACGGTTTCTTGATAACCATGTTCTGCGCGCTGAGTGAACACCAAGTTCACCGCCAAATGCGCCAGCGACTGACCACTGCCAAGCCGCTCAATGCGCATGACAATATCGCCAGCTAAACGCCCCACACCATCCGCTGAAGCAGGCGGCATCAGCACCACATCAGGGGTGAAGCCCAGCTCCAAAAGCGCATTGGCCATGCGTGAGCCAATACAGAGAATATGCTGTTTGAGTATCGGTTGAGCTTGAGTGTACTCAGCCACTTTATTGGCCAGCAGTTCATTGTAATTGCCGCATAGACCATGATCAGAACCAAACACCACCAGCAAACGCAAATTGGGCTGTACTGCTTCTGTCAGCAGACTGACACCACCTGTGCGATGCACAAAAGCAGCCAAGCCCTGTAAAAGCGTTTGCTGATATAGCTCAATCGACTGCGCTGCCTGCTCATAAGGCGCAGCGTTAATGGCCGACAAGGTTTTCATGGTATGCACAATGCCGCGAATACTGGCCAGGGTGTCATTTTTACGCGACAGATGCTCTAAGGTTTGCGCCATTTACTTGCTCACTCCTGTCCTGCATTTGTCGCGCTAACAAGCGTCGCCAAGGCTTCCTGCGCGCAAGCAACAATCAAGGCATGATCATCATCTTGCAGTGTTTGATTGTCAGCGATGCGTTGTTCAATCACCGCCAGTTTCTGCTGCGCTGCTTCTCGCACTAAACCCATCGCCTGACTAATCTGCTGCTCACTGAACTGATCAAACAAGCCTTCCATCGCCGCCACCAATACGGCTAACTGCTCAACTGCCGGCATCGGATCACGCTCAGCTTGGCGCAAGGCTGTACGTACGGCAGAGCCTCGGGCTAAACGCGCCCGGGTGACATCATCAAGACGCGTGCCAAAACGCGCAAAATCTTCTAACTCTTCAAATTGCGAAAGCGTCACGCGCAAGTTGCCTGACACGCCACGTAACGTGCGATTCTGCGCCTTACCACCGACTCGCGACACCGACAAACCTAAATCCACTGCGGGGAATTGGTTTTTACGCACCAACTGTGGGGACAAATAAATTTGCCCATCCGTAATAGAAATAAGGTTCGTTGGAATATAAGCCGAGAGGTTACCCGCTTGGGTTTCCACCACGGGTAAAGCAGTAATTGAGCCGCCACCGATCTCTGCGCCAAACTGCCCAGCACGCTCTAAAAGACGCGCATGCACATAGAAAATATCGCCAGGAAAGGCTTCACGGCCTGGAGGGCGGCGCAGTAATAATGACAACTCACGGTACGCGCGCGCATGATGCGTCATATCATCAAGAATCAGTAAGACATCTTTACCTTGCGCAGAAAAATATTCAGCCATAGTCATCGCCGCATAAGGTGCGATATACGACAATCCAGGCGACTCTTCATCACCGCTACTCATGACAATACTGCGTTGCAACATGCCGCCATCTTTTAGTGCACGAATCACCCGTGCCACCGCATCACCACGCTGACCAATCGCGCAATAAATACAAATCACCTCGGTGCGTGCTTGATTGAGCATGGTATCAATGGCAATCGAGGTTTTACCGGTTTGACGGTCACCAATAATCAGCTCGCGCTGCCCTAAACCGACAGGAATCGCCGCATCAATGGCTTTCAGTCCCGTGGCCAACGGCCTAAAGATGGGTGTGCGATTAAGAATGCTCGGTGCTTCAGCCTCAACCGGATGCTCAGCCACTGCAACAATAGGACCTAAGGTGTCGCGAGGACGCCCGATGGCATCAACAATACGGCCTAGCAGCCTAGGCCCCACCGGCACACTGACCACTTTGCGGGTGCGATAGACCGCCTCACCTAAACGAATATGCTCCGATGGCCCAAGCAAAATAACGCCTAAACGTCCGGGCTCCAAGTCGAGCACAACACCTTGCACACCACTGGCAAAAATCAGTAACTCATCCGCCAGCGCACGGGCTAACCCCGAGACAATGGCCACACCATCAGCCACTTCAGTCACGCTACCGGTCTCAGTCAAAAGCGCCGTCGGTGCTGGGCTGTTAACCAAGCTCTCAACCCAGCTCGCAAAGGGATCTGTAGACTCAGCAGCAGAGCTGTTATCAAGCAGACTCACGGTTATCTCCTTAGCGCTCATCGCTGCGCAGACGCACAGCCGCACTATTAGCGGCCTGCTGCGTCAATAGCTCAGCCAAACCATCCATATAGCTATCGGTGGTCCACGACACTTGCGCACCACCGACCTGCATGATTAAACCGGGCGCCTGCTGCGCGTCAGTCGCAAAGCTTAAGCGCACCTGCGGTAGCCACTTCTGCACTTCTTCTTGCAGCAATTGTTGTGTGCTCACAGGTAAGGCGTCACGGGTGGTCACCTGCGCGTACTGGCTGCCTGCTGAGGCCTGAATCAACTCAGCTGCCATGGGCTGCAACTGCCTACCAATATGACGCACGATAGCCTCTTCTAATGTTGCATCGGCCAACTCATGCAATGCTTTGCGAGTTAATTTCAATAACGCCTCGGCGCCTGTTTGCTGCAAACGCGCATTAAACACCTGACGCTCATACTCAAGATGCTTGCGCCAATCTTTTTGCTCTTGCTGTAAGGTACTGCGCGCTTGCGCCAACAAGGCATCACGCTTACTTTCAGTTGCAGCTAAGGCTTCTTTGAGCAACGCATCGTGCTCAGAAACAATTTTTGCACGCTGCTCGATGTATTGGCTTTCAGCAGCTTTAGCGTGCTGCTGCGCTTGTTCAGCATCGGCCATACGTCGGGCAATTTCTGCTTCACGGGCATCAATACCATCTAAAATCGGACGATAAAGAAAACGTTTCAGCAGCCACAGCAACACTAAAAAGTTAGCAATTTGTGCCAGAACGGTTATCCAATCAATCGACATAAGTCTTTACGCTCCCGCTGCTGCCTGCATGGCATCCCAAAACGGGTTAGCAAAAATCAGAATCATCGCCACCACAAAGCAATAAATCGCCGTGGACTCAATCATCGCCAAGCTGACAAACAAGGTGCGCGATAAGGTTGGTGCAGCATCAGGCTGCTGAGCAATCGCCGCAATCGCCGCAGCAGCAGCACGGCCTTCACCTAAAGCGGGGCCAAGTGAGCCAATCGCGATAGTAAAACCCGCGGTAAAAATAGAAATGGCGGCAATCAACGCAAGGTCAGTCATGTTTTTTATCCTTTTCAGAGGTTTTGACAGGTATTTCTGCCATCGCAGAAGAAATATATACAGTAGCTAAAATGGCAAAGATATAGGCTTGAATAAAGCCAGTCAGCAGGCCGAGCATGTCCATCACCACGGGAAAAAAGAATGGCGCAATGCTCAGTAAAATCGCGGCAATCACCGCGCCGCTCATCACATTGCCATACAAGCGAATGGCCAGCGACACACCCCGTGAAAACTCGCCGATGATATTAAACGGCAACATAATCGGTGAGGGCTCAATAAACTTGTGTAGATATTGACGCACGCCACCATTGACGATACCGAACAAAGGAATCGCCACCAGTACCGATAACGTCAGCGCTACCGTGGTTGACAAGGATGAGGTCGGCGGCGCAAAGCCAGGAATCACTGTGAGCAGATTGGATACGGCTATAAACAGAAATAAAGTTCCAGCAAAATACAACACATGACGTGCGCCGCTGCGGGTGACTTCTTCAATCTGTCCTTGGATCATCGTGACAATCAATTCAAGCGCGCTGCGCCAGCGCCCAGGAGCTTTATCCGCACGTAGATTACGGGTCACCAGCATCGAAATGCCGACCAACAACACCATCACAATCCAAGTATTAACAATCGTTGCACTCACTGGCCAACTGCCGAGGGTAAAAACGATGGTCTGATCGGGACTCAGTTGCATTTATACGCCCTCCTGTTTAACCAAATGCGTTGCTGGACTGATCTTTGCTCGCAACACAGCCAAAACACGCACCAACAAAAATACCAGCATATAACCGACCAAAGACCATAAGCTGTTGGTGAAGCGGATTAACACAAACGCTATCGCGAGCAACAGCGTCATCCGCACAAAAAAGCTCAGCAGCAATACACCACCTGGGCTAGTTGAAGCTAACGCCAAACGCATGCCCCAATTTAAACCGTAAAAAAACAGCACACTGATCGGCAAGCCAATGACGGCACCCAAGAGTATTGCTGTTGTATTTATCTCTATCACGCACCCTCTCCTTAAAACCTGCAGCGCTTAACCACGCGGTTATTTATCGCGGGTTTTATCAATCCAACTCCAAGCCACCATCGCCCCGACCACCACACCACCGAGAATCAACGCAATGGGCCAAGAAAAACTTTGCGGCGCGACGCGGTTGAGCCACATACCTAAAAAAGCACCTGCAACAGTTGGCATCGCCACCGACCAGCCAATCACGCCAAATACGCCCAAACCATTTAACGGACTGTACTTTGGCTCGTTACGCGTTTGCTGCATGCGCTCAGCACGACGACGGATCGCTTTGGCCGACGCATCTTCTGATTCTGTCATGTCAGTGGTTTCCGTAAATCGCTGAAGCGCCGCACAATGCCGGCCTCAAGTTTAGACAGTGCAGTGCGAGCCACCCGCTCGTCTTCATCCACTTCAATAAAAGTGGCTTGAATGGTGTCATGCAGACTGGCTAAATCCTCACCTTGCACCGCTCGGCGCACGGCAATATCGACTTGATAACCATGCTTAACTAAAACACCTTGATCAACGCCAAAAAACAGCTCTTGCCCTTGCCTATCGGTCAGGATCAATACCGAAGGCAGCAAAGCAGTGACAAAATCGGTGTGTTTGGGCAGCATCGCAAAGGCTCCGTTTTCTGCTTCAGCAAAGACCTTTTGCGCTTCACCACTAAACAACAAGCGTGTGGGCAAACGCAGATTCACTTGCATCAGCTCAGTCTGACTCATAACGCCGCCTTGCTCTTCGGCAACGCACCAATCATGTAGTAATCCATTTCATCATCGTCAAACTCTGTTTGCTGCAAGATCTGCTCACAGCCGGCCAAAGTATCTTCCACTGAAACACGCTGACCTGCTTCACCGCTAAAGGATTCAGCAGAAAAGAATGGCTGAGTTAAAAACCGTTCAAGACGACGCGCGCGCGCCACTACAGCACGGTCAGCAGTGGATAACTCTTCCAACCCAAGCATGGCAATGATGTCGCGCAGCTCTTCATACTCCGCCAAAGTACGGCGTACAGCGCGGGCAATATCATAATGGCGCTGCCCGACCACGGCCGGCGTCAGCATCACTGAGGTTGAGCCTAACGGGTCAACCGCTGGGTACAAGCCTTCACTGGCACGCTTGCGCGACAGTACGACGGAAGCCGATAAATGCGAGAAAATATGCGCAGCAGCCGGATCGGTAAAGTCATCGGCTGGCACATAGACCGCTTGAATCGAAGTGATTGCACCTTTACGGGTGGAGGTGATGCGCTCTTGCAGCACGGCTAACTCTGTTGCCAAGGTTGGCTGGTAACCCACCCGCGATGGCATACGGCCTAACAAGCCGGAGACTTCCGAACCAGCTTGGACAAAACGGAAGACGTTATCAATCAGCAGCAGTACATCCTGACCAAGGTCATCACGAAAATACTCAGCCATGGTCAGCGCAGTTTTACCCACCAGAAAGCGCACGCCCGGTGCTTCGTTCATTTGACCGAACAGCATCACGGTTTTATCACGTACGCCGGCCTCACCCATTTCCCGATACAACTCTTCAGCCTCACGGGAACGCTCACCAATCCCACAAAATAAACTGACGCCTTTGTAATGTTGCGCGGTGTTATTAATCAGCTCGGTAATCAATACGGTTTTACCGACACCGGCACCGCCAAAGAGCCCGGTCTTACCACCACGCTCAATTGGCGAAAGCAAATCAATGGCTTTAATCCCCGTTTCTAAAATAGCACTGTGCACCACGCGATCTTCTAACACAGGCGGAGCTTGGTGAATCGAGCGCAAAGCCACCGCAGTTGGAGCAGGCAGTCCATCAATCGCCTCACCAAAGACATTGAGCATACGACCCAACACGGCCTCACCCACTGGCACTTGAATCGGTGCGCCTGTGGCATACACGGGCATGCCTAAACCAAGGCCACGCACCGGAGCCAAGGCCATACAGCGCACAGTGCCTTGATCAAGCAGCGCTGCGACTTCCATAGCAAGCTCGCCAGCATAGACAAGGTCTTGAATACGCGGCACAGGATCACTAAAGAGTACGTCAACCACACCACCGCGAATTTTAATCACGCGTCCTTCGCTCACGCGCTGCTCAACAGACGCTGGAGTCGAGGGTGATGGAGCACTTGACTCGAATGAACTGACTGACTCTGACACTCGCTCTAACCTCTCACTCATGTCACACCAATCCTTTATTCTGTAAAACCAACAAACCTACTAACGTTAAGGCTTATTCAAAATCTGCAGCAGTCACTAAACGCACATCGTTCCACTCAATCGCTCGGCTACGCCAGTGCTCTTCAATGGATTGCGCAAAGTCTGCGCGCACCAATTTGGCCCGTGCTTCACACCACTGCTCTGAATCATGACGCATCACAATGCCTTCGGGTGTGCCTTGACGGTACTGGCTGCTAACAGTGTTGAGCAAGGTTTTTAATTCATCCAGCGTAGTCTGTCCTTGATACAACGTGGGAACCACGGCTAAACCCATTTTGGCGGCCAAGGCATTACGTCGCTCACAGCTCCAAAACTTTTGCTCGGTGCGATCGTAGACATCAAACACCACAAACCAGTCGGGCAAATTATCGTAATCCAGCGAGTGGCGCGCCGCGCACCATTCACCAAATAATATCCAATCACTTTGTAAATTATCACACAACGCATAACGATGTTGCGCCAGCCAAGAATTGAGACGCGAGAACTGCCCAGCAAACGGCTCTAATAAATACTGTCCACGGTTCTGTGCGCGCAACTCACCATTGGCACGCATGGAGATACCCAGGTTGGCACCATCGAGCTTTTCTTCGATGCGTAACGGCTGCGCTAAAATAGCGTCAACCTCAGCTGGACTAAGAACCTTGTCATCACGCGGCATGCCCTCACCGAGCCAGTCAATGTGCGGGGTATGGGGGAAGCGAAAAAAATCAGACATCTACTTATTCTCCGGCATGGCAGGCGCTGGCACATGGCGCTGCCTTGGAAACTTAATTTTATGAAAGCGTTGCGCATCCGCAGCACACAAAAACTCAACCTTAACGCCCTGCTCAGCTAAGGCTGGCCACCAATCA
The DNA here is from genome assembly GCF_000421765.1 of Denitrificimonas caeni DSM 24390. Taxonomy (GTDB): domain Bacteria; phylum Pseudomonadota; class Gammaproteobacteria; order Pseudomonadales; family Pseudomonadaceae; genus Denitrificimonas; species Denitrificimonas caeni. The sequence continues at coordinate 306,725 of NZ_ATXQ01000002.1, forward strand.
ATCCACTTACAATCTGCCGCCTGCAAAATGGTTGGTTTGTCAGGATGAACATTGGCGACAGTTGGAAAAATACGATCAGGCGGATCAAACTCATGCTGTAGTGCTTGATCTGGAAACTCAGCATAAAAATCAATGTCGGTTAAGGTCACACTGACCATCTCAACCTGAGCAGGATTACCCATATTGCGCAGCAGCCATTTTAAAAACACATCACCGACACCACGCGGCGGATTGATGCAAGTTTTGTGTTGATATTCGCCCAAAATAATAAAGCTGTCATCAATCACCACCACGCCGGTATTTTGGATGGCTTGCAAGCGCTCAATGCAACTGGCCACGCACTCAGTCGAAACGTCGGCATGCTGCTGATTTGCCACCAGCAACACGTTGGTATCAATCACTACTTTAAGCATGCGCAAAGCCCTAGTTATTCTGCTGACGCTTACGCTGCACCGCGGCCATGGCTCTGGCGGCAATATCAGTCATCTCATCACCAAATAAATTCTCTGGCCAATTGGCTATTTCACCGTAGGTATCGATCGCCAAGCTTTCAATTTGCGCTTGAGTGCCATCACGACTGCAAAAATACAAAGCCACATCCTGATGACTGATCACACCTTCAGCGATACGTCTTTGTAACCTATTTAAAAAGTGCTCGGAGTGACTCTCGACAATGATTTGTTGATTACGCGCTTGCCCGCCCTCTTTTGCTTGCACAGCAGCAATTAACATGTCAGCCAATCCAGCCTGCACCTGTGAGTGCAAATGAATTTCTGGTTGTTCAAGCCAGACTGTTGCATGTGGCGGTGCATAAAACGCCTGCACAATCACCGGCAACAATTGCGACACGCCAAAGCCTAGATCAGCCAAATTCACCTCAGCCGCATCGGCATGGCTTTTTAGCTGCACCTGATAGTCATTGACTGTTTCTGCTAGAGGACGAATCGAAAAGTCAGTGGCCACACCCATCTGCTGCAACCAATAGGCAATGCCCTGCTGAAAATCCAACTCGGGTTGATCGACGGCAAACTGTAACTTGCGCTGCTGAGCATTAGCAGCCAGCACGGCAGTGATCGCCGCCTCGCCAGCACGCCCCACACTTGCAGGTGTTTCACCACGCCAAGCATAACGACGCTGCGGCCCTGCACGTAAAGCTGCAAGGGCTTGAAAGTCAGCCAGAATACGCTCGGTCTGCGCAGCCAGCGTGGTAAGAAAAGCGGCGGCTTGGCCTTGTGTTGCCGGCAAGCAGTAAAAGTGCTCAGGACGGGCTGCAGCGGCCAGTGCCAGTGAGTATTCAAGGGCGTGCGGTTGTTTAATACTCACCTGCAACTGAGCCTTGCTATCACTGCAATAGATGACACTGAACTGCTCAATGCCGTCCTGGAAACCCTTGTAGCAGATCGATTGCAGCTGTGGCTGCTGCGCTTGATCGGCGATGACACTAACACTTAAACACAACTCATCAATCGACAGGCTATGCGGCGTTGCTACATCGGGCAAAACTAAAGTTTCAGACAAACGCCAGCGCAGCTCAAACTGCAAAGGCTCAGTCAATTGGCCGCCATGTAGGTTCTGCGCAAAAGAGCCTAAATCAATCAGGCTCTGACCATCACCAAAATTCAACGAGGGTTGCGCAGCAGACGAGCCGGCACTTTGTTTCAGCGCCAGCAGCAACTGCCCTAAGCTGCTTTTACCGGCACTGTTCTCACCGAAAAAAACTGTCAGCGGCGCTAACTTTATCGACCCAGTATCCTTCCATGCCTTAAAGTTCTTGATCCGCCAAGAGGTTATCATCAGTACAGTGCCCCCTTAACAATTGAGTAGTGACCTCATCACAATAACATTGCTGCCGCCCAACCAAAGGCCAATAACGGCAAATTATAGTGAATAAAGGTGGGCACTACTGTATCCCAAATATGACTGTGCTGGCCGTCCATATTCAAACCCGAAGTTGGCCCGAGAGTTGAATCTGAGGCAGGCGAGCCGGCATCACCGAGCGCGCCAGCGGTACCGACAATACTAACAATAGCCAGCGGACTGAAACCCAACTGCAAAGCCAAGGGTACAAAAATCGCAGCAATAATAGGTACAGTAGAAAACGATGAACCAATGCCCATAGTGACCAGCAAACCCACCAGCAGCATCAACAACGCGCCCATCGCTTTACTGTCGCCAATCACTGACACCGATGAGTCAACTAAGGTTTGAATTTGTCCTGTTTCGCGCATCACTTCAGCAAAGCCAGACGCCGCAATCATAATGAAGCCAATCATGGCCATCATCTTCATGCCTTCGGTGAACAAGTCATCGGCCTCTTTCCAGCGCACCACACCAGACACGGAGAACACCACAAAACCCACCAGCGCACCCATGATCATTGAGTCCAGCCACAGCTGCACGACAAAGGCGGCAACCACAGCAGCACCCGCGGCGATTAAGCTTTTCGGGCTGTAGCTGCTGCTAGCCGAACCGACTTCACCTTCTTCAACCAACTGATACACACGTTTTTTACGATAGGTAAACAAGATAGCAACCAACAAGCCAAACAGCATGCCGGCAGCAGGAATCATCATGGCTTGCATCACGCTTAAACCGCTGACATCAACGCCTCCTTTGGCCACGTTAGCCAGCAGCACCTCTTTAAGGAAAATCCCACCAAAACCTACGGGCAAAAACATATAGGGGGTGATCAAGCCGAAGGTCAGCACACAGGCGATAAGGCGACGATCCAACTGTAAGCGCCCCATCACATAGAGTAATGGCGGCACTAACAATGGAATAAAGGCAATATGGATTGGCAAGATATTCTGCGAAGAAACCGCAGCGCCTAGCAGCACCGCAATCAATAACCACTTGACCATCTCAGAGCCTTTGCCTTCTTGTCGACCCACCATATTGAGGATCTTTCCAGCTAAAGCATTGGCTACGCCAGATTTACTGATCGCTACAGCAAACGCACCGAGTAAGGCGTAGGACAACGCGACCGTAGCGCCCCCCCCAAGGCCTTTATTAAAAGCAGATAAGGTGCTGTCGATACCCAGCCCACCCATTAAACCACCGACCACTGCGCCAATAATCAGCGACACGACAACGTGTACTCGGAGCAAACTGAGCACCAGCATTAATGCTACTGCGACAACAACCGCGTTCATAACAACCCCCAACCGCTTTGAAAATGATGTCAACACACGGGCTTGCGCATTGATTTTAAGCTGCGCAGTTTACACTGCTAAAACTAAGAATAAACCGCCGATTTGCCCTGCCGTACGTATCCGTCTTGATTTCAAGGGTTAACAGCGACTGACTTTTTGTTTATCTCGGCAAACAGCCTGCTAGTATGCGCAGCATTATTCAGCGATTGAATTGGAACATTTATGCTCTCGATGACTTGGATCGAGCTGATCGCCGCAAGTTTAGGCGCACTCTCCGTCTACTTAATGACTCAGCAAAAGCCTGCCGCCTGGCCGATTGGCTTGCTGATGGTGCTGCTGTACATCTGGATTTTTTACGACGCGCGTTTGTATTCAGAAATGCTTTTGCAAATCATTTATGTGGTATTGCAGATTTACGGCTGGTGGCAATGGCTGCGCGGCGGCGAGCAACATCAAGGGCGAGCGGTGAGCCGTTTAAACAGTTTAGGCATCAGTCAAGGTTTGCTCGTGGGTGCCAGCATCACCCTTGCTTTGGGTTTTGCCATGAGCCAATACACCGATGCCAACTTGCCTTGGCTGGATGCAGCGCTGACTGGTTTTAGCTTGGTGGCACAATATTGGATGGCGCAGAAACGCCTACAATGTTGGTTACTGTGGATTGTGCTGGATATTATTTATGTCGGAATGTTTATCACCGCAGAACTCTATCTCACCGCAATCCTCTATGTCGCATTCACTGCGCTGGCGGTGTATGGCTGGCTTGAGTGGCGCACAAGTGAGGCGCAAACAACATGAAAGTTGTGGTATTAAGCGGCCCTGAGTCGGCAGGAAAAAGCACGCTGTGCCAAGCTTTAGCCGAGCGATTTAATGCTCCGTTGGTTAGCGAATATGTCAGAGAGTTTATTGAACAGACGCAGCGTGACACCGGCTATGCAGATATCAGTCTTATTGCCGAACAACAGCTTGCACGTGAACTGGCAGCGCGCGCCCAACAACCAGATTTACTGCTGCTCGACACACATTTATTGAGCAATAAGCTGTGGAGTGAAACCTTATTTGGACGCAGTCCAGACTGGATTGAAAGCGCACTCAAGGCCCAGCATTACGATTTAATTGGTTTGCTCAGCCCTGACGCAATGCCTTGGCAGGCGGATGGCCAACGTTGTCAGCCGCTATTAGCTGAGCGCCAACAATTTCATCAACATTTAGCGCATTGGTTGCAGCAGCACCAGCAGCCGGTATTGCATTTAGAGGGCTCTTGGCAAGCACGTTATCAAGAACTTGAGCGTGCCATTGAACAGCTGTTAGACAACCGTTTAGAGTTATCCCCTTATCATCAGCCGAACATTCAGAGGATTAAGCCATGACCAGCACCCACGCCCACGACCCCTTACATGGCGTTACTTTAGCTGTGGTTCTCAATCGTTTAGTTGCGCATTATGGCTGGGAAGAGTTGGCCGAATTGATACCGGTGAACTGCTTCAAAACCGACCCATCAGAAAAATCTTCGCTGAAGTTCTTACGCAAAACCGAGTGGGCCCGTGCGAAAGTTGAGGCGTTGTATATTTCGACATTTGCTTAATCAGCTAGCGACAAAGAGCAGATCGCAAACAACGCCGATGATCAACGAGTGCTTCGGGGTAAGTGTGACGAGCGTAGCCATGGATGGCGCAGCGCCGGAGTTGAACCCCGGATGGGTTCATCGACGGAAAAACACTTATCCCGAAGTGCGATATGCACAGTATGTATGCATAACGAAACGTAAAGTATTGAGCATTTTATGCGCACGCCGTACCGCGCTAGTATCGTTTTTCCCTCAACGAGACTTCCTGTCTCGATTCGGGCGCTTCGCCATCCATGGCGTCGCTTGCCACGAAACTAGCGCGGTACTCATTGACCTAGGATGTTGTTTGCAAGTCTGTAGCACGGCACTAGAAGATAGCCGACGCACACACATCTTTGCTGCTGCTTTAGTGATTCATACTGCAATCGTACAAACAACAAAAATGATCAACGAGTGCTTCGGGATAAGTGTGACAAGCGTAGCCATGGATGGCGCAGCGCCGGAGTTGAACCCCGGATGGGTTCATCGACGGAAAAACACTTATCCCGAAGTACGACACTCACTTGATAAACAAGCAAGACCGCCATTGCGGGCGAGCCGCCCGCGCTCCCAAACAAACGCCTGCAAACAATATTAAACAGCAGCCGCTAGGTATTGCAGACGAAGCGCCCGCGTTCCAAGATTGCGTTTAGCTTAGCGGCGTTCAGCCACAATATGTGTGCCTGCTTGACCTGATAACAACGCCAAAGCATCAGACAAACGACCAATCCCACTAAAACCACCCGACTCGGTAAAACTACAGGCTGCATTGATTTTTGGCCCCATAGAACCCGCGGGCAAATTAAGCGCATAACTTTCAGCCACAGTTAACTCACGCAACGGCCGCGCCTCTGGCGTACCAAAACCCTGATAGACCGCATCAACGTCCGTCAGCAAAAGCAACGCATCCGCACCCAATTGCTTGGCCAACAAAGCACTCGACGCATCTTTATCAATCACCGCCTCAATACCCAGCAGACTGTTATCAGCGTAACGCACCACCGGAATACCGCCGCCACCGTTACACACCACCACCACATTCTTATCGACCAGCAGACGAATCACCTGCAAATCAGGAATATCCAAAGGTTTTGGCGAAGCCACCACACGACGCCATTTATCACCGTCTGCAGCAATATGCCAGCCCGCTTGCTCAGCACGCTGCAGCGCTTCCTCATGACTATACACAGGACCAATAAACTTAGTCGGCTTTGCAAAAGCCGGATCCTTAGCATCCACCACCACCTGCGTCAGCACACTCACCACCGGACAGCTGTGCTGCAAAGCGTTCTCCAACTCCTGCTCAATCAAATAACCAATCATGCCCGCCGTTTGCGCACCCAGCACATCCAACGGAAAACTCTCAGCAGGGTTATACGCCTCCTCCTGCAAAGCCAACAAACCCACTTGCGGCCCGTTACCATGCGTGATCACCAACTGATGCCCAGCACGAACAATCTCAGCCAAGGCACGCGCCGCCACTTTCACATTGTCACGCTGCACCTGCGCCGTTAACGGCTCACCACGCTGCAACAACGCATTACCACCTAAAGCTGCAACCACTAACATAATTAACGTCCTAAAGTTGCGACCAACACCGCCTTAATGGTGTGCATACGATTCTCAGCTTGATCAAACACAATCGACGCTGGCCCTTCAAACACCTCCTCCGTAACCTCCATGGCATCAATGCCATAGGTTTGCTGAATGTCCTTACCGATCGTGGTCTCAGTGTTATGGAATGCTGGCAGACAGTGCATAAACTTCACCCGAGGATTACCCACTTTCGCCATCAGTTCAGCATTGACTTGGTAAGGCATCAGCAGCTCAATACGCTCAGCCCATTTTTCCTGCGGCTCACCCATCGACAGCCAAACATCGGTATAGACAAAATCCACACCCTGCACCGCTGAATCAATGTCTTCAGTAATCGTAATCCGCGCACCGGTTTGCTCAGCAATCGCACGCGCATCGGCTTGGATAGACGCAGCCGGCCAGCAGTTTTTTGGCGCACAGAGACGCACATCCATCCCCATTTGCGCACCACCAATCAGCAAGCTATCGCCCATATTGTTCGCCGCATCGCCAATAAATACATAAGCGACTTCATGCAAAGGCTTATCACTGTGCTCTTGCATGGTGAGAAAATCTGCAAGGATTTGCGTTGGGTGAAACTCATCCGTCAAACCGTTATACACCGGCACGCCAGCATACTCAGCCAGTTCATTGACAATCTCTTGACCAAAACCACGGTACTCAATGGCATCATAAACACGACCTAAAACACGCGCCGTATCTTTGACCGACTCTTTATGACCAATGTGATTGCCGGTCGGGCCTAAATAGGTGACACGTGCACCTTGATCAAAGGCCGCCACTTCAAAACTAATACGCGTGCGTGTTGAGTCTTTTTCAAAAATCAGGGCAATATTTTTACCCTGCAGGCACGGCTGCTCAGTGCCTGCATACTTCGCTGCTTTCAAGTCTGCCGATAATTTCAGTAAAAAATCGATTTCTTGCGGTGTGTAATCACGCAAGGTCAATAAGTTACGGTTTTTAAGATTAAAAGCCATCCTCTGCTCCTTAATTAGCAGCTGGGTAAATAAATTACATTTAATACATTAAAGTTAAGTAAGCACTGAATCATGTTAGCGAGGCCGTCAGGGCTAGGCGCAACGACCAAGGGGAGTAACAGCGAAAAGCTGACCCGAAGGGCGAGCGCTAGCGAGTTAAATCAGCGCTCCTTTAAATCGGATCACGCACCGTTGGACAACTCATACAACGCCCACCACCGCGTCCACGTCCAAGCTCAGCACCCGGAATCGCCAACACTTCAATGCCTGCCGCAGCCAATGCCGCGTTAGTGTCATCGTTGCGATCATACCCCACTACCACGCCTGGGCTCAGGGCTAAGACGTTATTACCATCATTCCACTGTTCACGTTCGCGTTCAGCCGGATGATCACCACCTGTTGGCACCACCTCTAATGAGGCATAACCTAAGACTTCAGCCACCACATCAAACAGATGGCGTGGATCATGACGGAAGACATGGGACTTACCGGTCTCATCAGGGCGCAGATCATAACACTGCATGGCATCGGCTGCCTCAGTAAAGGCGGTAACGATATTGCCCCCACAGAAAGTAAACACCGTATCAAGGTGCATGGCAGCGCGTGATTTAGGCATTTGACAGGCCACCACACGGTCAACCGTACCTTTGGCAAACAGCGCGCGTGCTAACTGGCCCACCGCTTGCGGCGAACTGCGCTCACCCATACCAACCAGCACAGTACGATGACCCACCGGCATAATATCGCCGCCCTCTAAGGTTGCCAGACCAAAGTTTTGCAGTGGATCACCCCATAACACCTCCACTTTACCGGCAAACTTGGGGTGAAACTTATACACGCCCGCGGTCAACAAGGTTTCTGGCTTACGTGCATTCCAATACATTGGATTAAGCGTCACCCCACCATAGATCCACGCACTGTTATCACGGGTGAATAAGAAATTCGGCAAAGGCGGCAATACAAAACCATAACGGCCCAGATGATTACCAAACAAGCTGACGGGATCGAACGGCAAATCGCCAACTTCAAGACCACCAATCAAATACTCTGCCAACTGCTCACCCGGTAATTCATCCATCCAAGCGCGCAGATCAGAGACCATGCCCACACCAATTTCATTCCAGGTAATACGCTGATCGAGAATCCACTTGCGCCCTTCAGGAATCGCCAAGGTTTGCGCTAACAAATCGTGAATATCCAGCACTTCAATACCACGCGCTTGCATCACACTGACAAAGACATCGTGATCTTTTTGCGCTTGCTTGACCCAAAACACATCATCAAACAACAAAGAATCACAGTTTGACGGGGTTAAACGCCGGTGTGCCAAGCCAGGTCGACACACAATCACTTGACGCAAGGTGCCAGTTTCCGAGTGCACACCCAAAGCTAAATCAGTCATTACTTACTCCTTAGCAACCAACAAAGCCGGCTCATTACAACAAAGCACCAAAGCTCAGCACGGCAGTAATAAATAGGGTCAAAATCAATAATAGCGGCCAGACAAACACCAACCATCGGTCATAGGACACCCGACCGATGGCCAAACCTCCCAGAACCACGGCAAAGGTTGGGTTAATTAAGTTCACTAAACCGTTAGCAGACTGGAACGCGGTCACCACCAGTGCACGATCAACATGGGCGAAGTCCGCTAAAGGCGCCAAAATCGGCATCGACAGAACGGCGAGACCAGAAGAAGACGGCACAAAGAAGCTCATTCCCACTTCAATCCAAAACATCAGGTTGATAAACGCCAACTCTGGTAATCCACCTAAGGTGGTTTCTGCACTGTTTAAAATTGTGTCAGCAATCATGCCCTGTTCCATGATCACCACAATACCGCGAGCTAAACCGACCACTAAGGCCACACCAAGTAAATCGCGCGCACCATCAACAAAGCTTTCGGTCAGTTTTTTCTCACCTAAACGACCAATAAAACCGATCAAAATGGCTGACCCCATAAACAAGCCACCCATTTGTGCCATCCACCAATCTTGTGAGGAAACACCCCAAATCATCACAGCAAAGGTGAGCGCAAAAATAACCAAGGCGATACTTTGCATCCCGGTCAAGACGGATTTCTCTTCGCTCGCATCGTGTTTTTGTAAAAAGTATGCGCGATGTGCATCCCACTGTTTAGCCACCACCGAGCGCGAAGGATCTTCCTTTACCCGCTTGGCGTAACGCATCACATAAACCGCACAAATAATCAGACCGCCAATCAGCAAAACCAGACGCAAACCCATACCATCGGTAAACGGGATACTCGCCGCATTCGCTGCAATCACTGTGGCAAACGGGTTAATAGTGGAACCCAACACACCAATCCCCGCTCCGACCATCACAATCGCCACACCGGTCACCGCGTCATAACCTGCGGAAATAATTACTGGAATCAAAATGGCATAAAAGGCGAGCGTTTCTTCGGCCATACCGTAGGTGGTGCCACCAAAAGCAAACAACGTCATTAGGATCGGGATCATCCACAGTTCGCGGCCTTCCAAGCGCCGCATGGCACTGCGAATCCCTGTATCAATCGCTCCGGTGGCATTCATCACACCTAAAAAACCACCGAGAAAGAGCACAAATAACGCCACATCAATCGCATTCGCGACATAGCTATCAGGATTATAAAAGCCTGCCGTGGGCGCCAGCATGACATCGACAAAACCTTGTGGTTTCGCTTCAACCACCTGATAGGTTCCAGGAACCGCGATCTCCCGACCCACTTCATCGCTCATTACTCGATCGTACTTACCCGCTGGAATGATCCAGGTTAAGGCCGCTACGAAAATGATCAGTAAAAAGAGAATGGTGTAAGCCGTGGGGAATCGCGAACTTAGCGTTTTCTCTATTTCTTGCGCTTGCGGTTGTTTAGTTGGATCGGTCATGTCATGTGCTCCTGCTAAGACGTAACACCAGCCTAGACCTCCTAGGCTAACAAACGTTGATATAGATCAATTTCTAGCAAAAGCTTTTGCGAGTCTGCGCGTAAGGACGAACGATGCGCGCGACGATTTGTCGCCGTGAAGATATGGCATACACAATTCAAGAAAGCGGAAAATCTTTCAACACAAACAATATTGATTCTCATTAACAGCAGGTTTAGGCTTTTCATCGATCTCTCTGGACTGCAGCGTAATGCAGTCGTCGCTTATTTTCAAAAAGGACTGATTTAATGTCGAAATTTAGCCATCTCGCTCTCGCCTGCTCCATTGCCTTATGTACCAGCCAAGCCTTCGCTAAAGAGTATCCGGTTGGTCAGCCGATCTTAAAAAACGGTATGGAAATCGCCGGCGTTTATTTGCAGCCTGTCACTATGGACAACGGCAGCGGGCATTCTCACCATCTGCCTGCGGTCGATGCTGATATCCACTTAGAAGCGGATATTCATGCCACAGAAAACAATCCCAATGGTTTTGCTGAAGGCGACTGGATACCGTATTTAAGCATCACCTATCAGCTGCAAAAGCTCGATGGTAAAAGCGCAGTACAAGAAGGCAGTTTTATGCCAATGGTCGCCAATGACGGCACCCATTACGGCGAAAACGTAAAGATGCAAGGACCGGGTAAATACCGCGTCACCTACACCATCTCGCCGCCATCAAAAAACCCACAGGTTGATTTTGGTCGCCACATTGATAAAGAAACCGGCGTCGCTGCCTGGTGGGAAACCTTTGAGGTGTCGTGGGACTTTGTTTACGCCGGTATCGGTAAAAAGGGTGGCTATTAATCCATGCGTTCTACTTCAGCAAAGCCTTGAGTATCGGTTTGCTGAAGTACTTTTAAGGAACTACTGATGCGCTATTTGAGCTTATTTTTCGCCTGCGCACTGCTGAGCTGCAACGTCAGTGCTGCAGACGCCTTTACCGTGCAATTGGAAATGAAAGACGGCGAGTTGATTCCTGGCACCCTGACAGTGCCAGCCAACACCCGCATCCGTATTGAAGTGCACAACAGCGGCAGCAGCCCTGCTGAGTTTGAAAGCACACAGATGCGCAAAGAAAAAGTCTTGGCTCCGGGTGCAAAATCAGTGGTCGTCATCGCTCGTTTACGTCCCGGCCAATACAGTTTTTTTGATGATTTCCATTTAGATCATCCCGCAGGCTTAGTCATCGCAGAGTAACTTATGGGTCAAACATTATTTGTAGTCTGGCGCGAAGCCATGGAAGCGTTGCTGGTCATCGGCATTTTGTATGCCTGGTTAAACAGTTTTCCTGAAGGACAGAAAGGTAAGCGTTATCTTCTTCTCGGCGTCGCCCTGGGCAGCCTGCTGGCAGTGTTTTTAGCGGCAAGCATTTACGGTTTATCCAATCTACTCTCCGGCGATAGCTACGATCTGTTTTTAATCGCGATGCAGTTAACCGCTGCGGTATTGATTGTGCAGATGGTGTACTGGATGAATCAGCACGGTCGTCATCTTAAACAGCATCTGGAACAGGGCTTGAGTAAACAGGTTCAGCAAGCCAATTGGCTGGGCGTCACCTTGATTACCGCTATTGCCATTGCCCGTGAAGGCAGTGAAATTGTGGTCTTTCTCTCCAGTACGATTTTCAGTTTAACCAGCGCCACTGTGCTGCCGTTCTTGCTGACCTGCGCACTGGGCTTACTCTTAGCTTTTGCTACTTTTTATGTGTTCCAATTCAGTCAGCGCTGGTTGTCTTGGCCGGTCTTTTTCAAAGTCACCACTGCGATTTTATTATGCTTGGGTGCTTCGCTGTTTCTCAAAGGCATGGAGGGGGCGTTCGAGTTCAGCCTCAATTATGACTGGAACGTACCCGATATTTTGCTCGATCCGGCTTGGGATATCTCTGCCATTTTGGATGATTCCAGCCCACTCGGCAGCTTGCTTGCCTCTCTGTTGGCTTATCGCGCCATGCCGGCATGGTTTAGCGTGCTCAGCTTTGCCTTGTATTGGCTGGCGGTCTACCTCCTATTTAAAGTGATCAGACCTCATCTTAATCACCTTGCAAAATCACAGACGCAACAGCATGCGTAAGGCTCATTATGCACAGTAAAAGCTCTCGTTATATCGCCTATGCAGGGTATTGGCTGCGCGATCATCGCAAAGTGATTCTCGGTATTCAGTGGTTCATCGTGCTGTTCTATGCCGCTCTGATTATTATTCCCTGTTTCTATCCAGTACCGGATAACGATGCGCGCATACTTAACAATCTTACGGTGTTTGCCCAGTTCTGTTTCTGGGGTATTTGGTGGCCGTTTGTTTTGCTGTCGATGATTTTTCTAGGACGCTTTTGGTGCGGAGTGATGTGCCCTGAAGGTGCGCTGACTGAGTGGGCTTCAAACAATGGCTTAGGCCGACCGATTCCAAAATGGATGCGCTGGGGAGGTTGGCCATTTACCGCCTTTGCCCTAACCACAATCTATGGGCAGTTGGTCAGCGTTTACCAATACCCTTGGGCGGTGCTGTTAGTGCTGGGTGGTTCAACGGTTGCGGCGATCATCGTCGGTTTTTTATACGCAAAAAACAAACGTGCATGGTGCAATTATTTGTGCCCGGTCAATGGTGTGTTTGCCTTGCTGGCAAAATTAGCGCCGGTGTATTACAAGGTCGATAAAGTTGCTTGGGATGAAAATCGTCAATATGAAAAAGCCAATCTAATTAAAGTTGCGCAGGTCAATTGCGCGCCTTTGCAGCCGTTGCGCAGCATGCAAGGCAGCAGTGGTTGCCACATGTGCGGACGCTGCAGCGGTCATCACAATGCGATTGATTTAAGCTTTCGCTCGCCAATGGATGAAGTGGTACGTCTTGGCGCGAGCGAAGCGACTTTCTGGCAAATGGCTTTGATTCTGTATGGCTTACTGGGTATCGCCATCGGCGCTTTTCACTGGACCATGAGCCCGCTGTTTATCCAATACAAATTGACCTTGGCTGAGTTTTTTATCAACCATGAAATCTGGTGGATTCTTGATAACAATGCCCCGTGGTTTGTCTTGACTCACTACCCAGAAAACAATGATGTTTTCTCTTGGCTGGATGGTTTGTGCATCCTCACCTATATTCTTGCCACGGCAGCTGTGATGGGCACGGCTCTTTTGGCCTGTTTGACTGCTGCTACGGCGATTGCTGGCCACGTCAGTCGACAACGCATCTATCATCTGGCGCAAGCTTTTATCCCCATTGCCGGTGCAGGCGTATTCTTGGGTTTATCCGCCACCACCTTGTCGTTAATCAAACATGAAGGCATCAGTACCTGGTGGGCGAACGACGTTCGTTTGCTACTGCTGGTGGTGTCCAGTTGTACAGTGGCCTGGCTGGGTTTTAGGATTTTACAGCTGTGGACTTCGGGCTGGCGTTTAATGGTGTCATTCTGCGCTGTCTTAGCGGCACTGGCGGTGGTGAATAGCGCCTGGGGCTTGATGTTTTGGTGGTGGTAATCTACTGCTAGAAAAGGACGCATGAATGGTTCACGCGGTTTAACGTCGACTAAAGCGCTTGCGGTATTCTGTAGGGGTCACGCCAGTTCTGTTGCGAAATAAACGCCGAAACGAACTGGCATCTTCATAGCCCACTTGCGACATCACCAGATCCACACTGAGCTCGGTTTCTTCCAACAGTTTCTGTGCGGCTTCAATGCGCAGAGACTGCAGATACGCATTGGGTGGGCTGTCTAAGGCGGTATTAAAACGCCTGATCAGCGTGCGTTTCGAGACATTAAAACGTTGCGCCAACTCATCCAAAGTAAAACGTTGCGCATAATGCGCTTGCAGCCACTCTTGCACCTGCTTGACCAATTCGTCTTTGTGCGGCTTGGCTAAACGCATCAGGGAATACGACAACTGGCTGTCACGGCGGTAATCAATCACAAAGGCTTTAGCGGTTTGCAGGGCCACGTCAAAACCGACAAAACGCTCAATCATATGTAGGCCTAAGTCAAACCACGCCAAACCACCGCCTGCACAATAAATATGCTCATCGCGGGTAATCAGTTGCTCTGCAGTTAACTGCACCGCTAGATAACGCTCGGCAAACTGCTGTTTAAAGCCCCAATGAGTGGTCGCACAGCGGCCATTGAGAATGCCTGCTTCAGCCAAGAGAAAATTGCCGGTGCAATTGCCGGCAATGGTCCAGCTCTGCTGATTGGCATACTGCAATAAAGCTAACAGCTCTGAATTCTGCGCCAGCACCTCATCGATTGGCCCACCGATGGTCGGCACAATGATCGCATCCACCTGCACGATGTCGGCGTAACTCAGCTGCGCAGCGATTTGAATGCCATTGATGCAGCGAATCGGCTGACCATCAGGGCTGGCAATGCGCACATTAAAGTGCCGCCCCACTTCCTCGCCCTGCACTCGATTCCAAGTCACCCCAGCCAAAGCGAACAAATCCATCACCCCGGTAATGGCCGAAGCCAAAGCCGAATCAAAACCAAGCACTATGATATTCAGCATAGCTTGTCACTTTTAGCCCCAAGAGTGGCCATATTGACAATTATCTTTGTCCGCAACAAGGTTGATACTCGTTCACAAGCCCACTTTTTCTGTCGTTGGAGTTCAAGGTGTCGAAACTTATCAATAATAAAGATTTAGAGTTTCTCCTCTATAACGTATTTAACGCTGAGCAACTGACCCAGTTACCGCGCTTTGCTGAGCATGACCGCACCACCTTTGACAGCATCTTAACCACCGCAGAGCGTATCGCCACTGACTACTTTGCCCCGCATAACGCCAAAGCCGATGCTAACGAGCCACAGTTTGATGGCACGCATGTCACCACCATTGCTGAAGTAAAAGACGCG
The DNA here is from genome assembly GCF_000421765.1 of Denitrificimonas caeni DSM 24390. Classification (GTDB taxonomy): domain Bacteria; phylum Pseudomonadota; class Gammaproteobacteria; order Pseudomonadales; family Pseudomonadaceae; genus Denitrificimonas; species Denitrificimonas caeni. The sequence continues at coordinate 321,816 of NZ_ATXQ01000002.1, forward strand.
TGGCGACACTTTGCCGAATCAGGTTTGCTCTGTGCCCGGCATGACTATGCCGAGGGTGGTATGCAATTACCGTCGTTGCTGCACATGGCCGCTAACAGCTTTTTTATGTCGGCCAACCCATCGACTGCAGGCTATCCATTTTTAACCAGCGCCGCCGCCAATGTGATTCATGCTTTTGGCAGTGATGAACAAAAAGCCATGTTTATTCCAGCGATGTTTAGCGGTCGTTTTTCGGGAACCATGGCTTTAACCGAACCGGATGTAGGTTCATCCTTGGGCGATTTGAGCACGAAAGCCGTACCCGCTGCTGATGGCAGTTACCGTATCAAGGGGCAAAAAATGTACATCTCTGGTGGTGATCAAGACATCACCGAGAACATCGTGCACTTGGTTTTGGCGCGCATTGAAGGTGCTGAGAAAGGCGTTAAAGGCATCTCGCTGTTTATTGTGCCGAAAGTGATGACCCACCCGGATGGCTCGTTAGCTGAGCGTAACGATGTGCAACTGGCGGGTTTGCTGCATAAGATGGGCTATCGCGGCACCACCTCGACCGTGCTCAATTTTGGCGAACAAGATCAGTGCGTCGGTTACCTGCTGGGTGAAGCAGGTAAAGGCTTGATGTACATGTTCAAGATGATGAACGAAGCACGCATTGGCGTAGGTTTAGGCGCGGCAATGATCGGTTATCGCGGTTATTTAGCCTCACTGGATTACGCCCGCAACCGCCCACAAGGCCGCTGTGTTACTGAAAAAGGCCCAGACAGCAAGCCCATTAACATCATCGAACACACCGATGTAAAGCGCATGCTGTTAGCACAAAAAGCTTACGTAGAAGGCTCGCTGGCGCTGTGTTTACTGGCGGCACGCTTGGTCGATGAGCAAGAAGCCGGTAGCGATGGCGATGCCGGTATCTTGCTCGATTTACTGACACCAATCGTTAAATCTTTTCCGTCATTTTATGGTCCGCGTGCCAATGATCTGGCCATTCAAGTGCTCGGCGGCGCCGGTTATACCCGTGAATATCCAGTGGAACAGTGCTACCGCGATAACCGTTTAAATCCGATTCATGAAGGTACTCATGGCATTCAATCTCTGGATTTATTAGGCCGTAAACTCTGGCAGCACAACGGCAAAGGTTTGAAGCTGTTAATGGCGCGCATGCACAGCACCCTCGCCGCGGCAGCACAGAAACCGCAACTGGGCGAACTGGTCAGCGAGTTCGAACACTACTTAACCCTGGTACAAACCACCACCTTGAAGCTCGGTGCTGCGATGCAAGCCGGTCAAGTCGAGGAAGCGCTGGCCAACTCTGCAGTGTTCTTAGACATGCTGGGTAAGACCGTGGTCGGCTGGCTGTGGTTGGAGATGGCCGATAAAGCCTTGGCCACCTTTGCAGGCTCCAGCAACGCTGAGGACAGCGACTTTGTTGCCGGCAAGTTACAAGCGGCGCACTACTTTGTGCGCTGGGAAATGCCAGAAATAGAACTGCAAGCACGTTTACTGCAGCGTTTTGATCGCAGCTGCTTAGATATGCAAAGTGCTTGGTTCTAGGTTATGTTCAACGGATCGCGCTGAATATTCTGGGTAACACGCCAGAGCATTGTTCAGCGCGCCTTTAGTCAATTAAGGAGCAGCCATGAGCAGCGAAAACAAAGTGTTGGTTGAGGCCAGTGAGCATATTCTGACGATCACCTTCAACCGCCCAGAAAAACTCAATGCACTGGATCCTGAAAGTTTCCATCTGTTGGCGCAGGCACTGTATCGCCTGCAGCATGACAGCGAACTGCGCGTCGGTGTTATCCAAGCCAACGGCAAGCACTTTACCGCCGGTTTAGAGCTGGATAAGTGGGCACCGATCTTTGCCACAGGCCAAGCCCCCGACATGGCGCACGATGAAATCGACCCCTATGGCATTGCTGGCGAAACTTTGACCAAACCCTTAATCATTGCTGTACAAGGTTTGTGCTACACCTCAGGTCTTGAGTTGCTACTCAATACCGAGATCCGTCTGGCCACCGCTGCAACACGTTTCGCGCAACTGGAAGTGCAGCGCGGTATTTACCCTTGTGGCGGCGGCACGGTACGTTTACCTGCAGAGATTGGCTGGGCGCGGGCGCAGCGTTACTTGCTGACCGGTGATGAGTTTAACGGCCAACAAGCCTATGACTGGGGCATGCTCACGGAACTGTGCGAGCCAGAACATCTCCACCAGCGCGCCCGCGAGCTGGCGTGTAAAGTCGCGGCAGCGGCACCACTGGGCGTACAGGCCGCACTGACATCCGCAAAGCTTGCGCGTTTGCATGGCGATAGCGCCGCATTATCCGAGGTGTTTGATGATTTGGCCAAGGTCATGGCCAGCGAGGATGCCGCCGAAGGTGTGCGCTCATTTTTGGAACGCCGTGCAGCGGTGTTTACAGGGCGCTAATAACTCGTGCGCTTTACTGGCGCTATATCTCAGATCAAAAAACGCGCAGCCAACCGAGCTGACTGCGCGTTTCAATGTAAACACGAAAACTATGACTAATAGTAAACGTCAATCAGCGAATAATTTTCCACTCACCTGATTTATTTTTCTTTAAACGCAGATCCTGCATATTGGTTTGTGTCTGCCCCATCATTGTCGCGGTGACTTCAACAGTGCACAGATACGCATCGTTATCAGAAGACTTACAACCTTGTGGCGATATATTTTCGATTTTAGGCATCATGCTCGACACCATCTCTTCCATACCAGAATCTTTAACACCTGCTATGTCTGAAACTTGTGCTAGTTCACTTGCAACCTGATCTTCAATTACCTTACGCACTTCAGCATCTGATGGGCCTCCACCACAAGCAGCCAGTGCTGCAGCCATGCCAAAAACCAATCCTAGCTTTGTAAAACCTTTTACTGCTTTCATAGTGACTCCTTGTTTCACGCATCATCCATCATTATAGAAAAAGCCACCTTGCTTAAACAAAGTGGCTTTCAATCAATTAGAAGCCCAGTTGTACACCGCCACCGTCGTTCAGTTGGTAATTGGCTTCGCGGCCTTCAGCGTAACCTGCTGATCCACCTTGTGAACGGCACACACTGCCTTTCACCACTGAACCTTCAGTAATTTTCGCATAAGACAGTTTGTTAGTGGTACGCACCACTTCAATCACACCCGTTTTGCTTTCCACCCGACCTGCTTTTTCTTTGGTGTAGGCATCATGCACTACAGCACCTTCGCTGAAACACTCGTAGATATCACCAGTGACCAACTCTTGAGAGAACACCAACTCACTGCCATCCATATCGGCCACGCGCAGTGGATAGATCGCTTCCAGCACTTGATTGGTGATTTTCCCGACCACACCATCAAGTGCGCTATGTGTTGACTTGAGACTGCCATCTTTAAGATCAGCATCCACACTCAAGGTGTTGGCGAATTTAACTTGGCGCGTAGCAAACAGGATCACTTGATAGTCAATTGATAACTGCGCTTTGATTTTCTCACGTCCAGTCAGGTTACTTGTTTTTGAACTCGCTTCAGCTGCGGTCACGGTATAAACAAACATATAGTCTGTACCTAAACCGTTGCCCAGCTTATAAATCTCATCGCTCATGGCATTGCCGCTTTGGATAAAAGCTTTCTCCATGGCGTAGAGATTACCGTGTTGACGGTCCAACACATTAAACTTACGGCTCTGCACAAATTTATTAATAAATTTCTGCTTGAGCGTTTCGTTAAGCTCGTAATAGCCACCACTGGCATTGCCCAGAACAGTAATGCTCCTTCTACTGTCTGCGCTAAGACCAGGAGCTTTATAGCTTTTACTAGTTTTGGTATTGCGTATCGTAACGTTAGCAATGTAACGACCATCGGTGTCTTGGTGCACGCTATTGACCTCGTAAGAGTCCGCGCGACCATTGGTCACCTTAGAGATTTCATCACTATAGGCGTCCTGTAAGACAGTGCCATCTTTAGAGCTGGTTTTCATGTGCAAGCTAGTCGACTTCATCGATTTGATTTTCACACCTTGCAGCTTAGAAATCGCCTCGATAACCGCATTATTAACCGCCTCTTCACGGGTGATACCACTGCCTTCACCGCTGCTGCTTTGGGTAGTGGTTTTGGTAATCACCTGCGCTTGAGCTGTAAACGACAAGCTAAGTGTACAGACCAGACATAATATGAGTCTTAACATAAGTGAGTCCTTAGAAGTCGTCCATGTCGTTTACCACACGGCTTTTGCGCGTCACACTCTGACTCGATTTAGGAGTGCTCTGAGCCTTAGATCCTTGCGAAGACAACGGAGCAACCATTTGATTGGTATTTTCTACGTTAGCGTGTGAATACATACGCACCACACCGACATAAACAACACCGTTAGCGTCTTTCGCGTCCCAACGTTTCACAGTACGCAAACCACGCAAGTTCATGTCTGAACGTGAAGTGATTTCCTTGTTGGTAATATCAATAATATCTTTCGCTGTTTTCTCACTCAGCGAGGTATCGTTGCCATTCACAGTTTCGGTAATGCTACGTTCAATCTGGGCGCTACTTTCCGAGCTACGCTTGAACTGAATCGCGGTATTAATAAAAGCAGATACAGCAGCGTCAGCACGTGAAGTTGCTTGATCAGTAGCGACTTCTTTCTTACGGTTATTCATGTACGGATCGCTATCTGGCTGATAGCTCCACTGACCGTAGCTGATAATCACTGGCGCGCCACTTTCATTGTAAATCAGGCGAATACCATGCTCACTGATATAACCATCGTTTTTCTCTGGCAAGACATCTTTAACTTGACGACCCTTACCAGTAATCAACGACGCACGCTTCTGACGCATATCGCTTGCAACCTGTCGGGTTTTTCCAGACATCACAGCAATAACGCCGACCTCGTAATGATCAGCACTGACTTGCGTCATGCTCGTTTGTACTGGAACTAAACCTTGCATGCTACCAAACGCACTTTCACTGATTTTTTGCACTAAAGCATCAGCAAACAATACTTTTTTGCGTTCTTCAGTTAAACCAGCAGCTTCAACACCCATTTCTTGCAATGCGCTATCTAGTTTTGCACCTGTCAGTTTTACAGCCTTATCTAATAACTGCGCAAAGCGGCCTTCAGCAGGCAACTTTTCAAACTCACGAGCATTAGTGGAATCATCACTAAACAACGTTTGCTTAAGTTCGCTTGACTGACGACCAAATGCATTGCGCACAAACTCAGCCTGCATATTGAGCATCGCATTATCAAAGGCTAAATTTAATGCTTTAGCAAAAGACGGATCAGTGGCAGCCAAAGCCACGGTTGCACGGCCGCTAAAGAAAACTTTGCCGTTATTATCTTCGCCGTAATTAATGTCATGCTGATCAGCAAACTCATCAAAAAAATCATTCAGCGACTTCGGAGTAATATCTTTAGTGCTGGAATCAGAGAGCGCGTTTTGCTCTTCAATATCCGACTGCACAACGGCAGTACTGCTGACCTGTGGTTGAGCTTGCGGCTCAGCAGCTTGTCCAACTGACACATCTGACTCTTCTGCAGTTACATGGGCTGCCATAAGGCATGCTAAAACAACACCTGTTATTTTTTTCATTGTCATATCCCTACGTTATTACCAGCTAACTGATTTAGATGAGCCTGTCTTATCGATGGTCTGTTCATCTTCCCAATACACCAAACCACTGTTGAGGTCAGTCATACGCAGTAGAAAGAAATACTCAACCTGTACTTTACCGTTAGCGAGCTTAACGTTGTCTTGGCGAATTTTCCCGGCTAGCGAGAAGTCAGGCGCAACCAAAGTGCCTGACTTGGCGATGGTCTTCTGATTGAACTCAGAATTATCGCGCAGCTCACGCACATCTTCGCTCATGCTGTCTAATGCACCGCCTGCAGCAACGGCAGAGGTCAACACAAACTTGCCAGAACGGCGAAGCGCTGAGGTAATTTTGGCTGTTAGTTTCTCGGTATCAATGCGTTGCGGTGTGTCGTTTAATACGCGTCCAATGGCCACAACTTTACGTTGGCCTGGGGCGATACCGACAAAGGCCGGATCACTGAGCATGCTTTGGATCATGGTTTCAGCGGCATTATCAAAATCTTCACGGTCTAAACCAAGCGATAAAGCATTGCCTTTTTTAACCTGCGCAGCCGAACCATCCGTGTAACTCATCTGCGAACAGCCGGTTAGCACTAACGTGGCGGCCAGTACTGCTGTTGCTAATTTAAATTTTCTCACCGTATCTTTCCTTGTTTATTTGATGTGGACTTTAATGTCTTTTGCTCTTTTATCGCTGGCAAGCTTATGCATGACATAGCTTTCGTTACGCGTCAGGCTTAATGCTCGGTAGCGCTCATCGATAGGATTGCGCAAGCCATAGCCTTGATCGTCCAGCCATTCAACTTTGTAATTGATCGTACGCGACTTGGAGCTTTGGAACGTAATCTGCACTTCCAATATTCCGTTGGCATTGGTTCTGCTTTGAATATCAGTGACATATTGCGGGTAACGAGAGTCTGCAGTGACAGCCTGATCCTGAATATGAATAAGACTTGGTGAACAGCCATTGAGCAACAACATGACTGCGCAGCAAACGAATATCTTTTTTAAATGCATGGGTTTACCTTTCGATTACGCTGACTTGAGTGGGCAGATAAGGTGCAAAAGAACGTACAACAATCAGCACGTTTTTATTTTTATCAACTTTCTGGCTAAATATTTCCTCACCATTGGCGGCAAGAATTTCAACCTTACCTTTATTCTCATGCATGCTGACTGAAGCTGTTTTTGGCAATCCGCGCCAGCTTCTTACATCGGCTTGAGTCGCAACTGTCGTAGCGATACTACTGGCAAGAGCAAGGAAACCACCGGTTGTGTCATTTTTAGCAACAGCCACGTTTAACGCTGTTTTCACAACGGTAGAAGCAACTGATTTAGTGATTTCCGCAGGCAAATTAATTTTGAACTCAGTTGCAACAACGCTATCAAAATCAACAACTTGACTGGTTGCTACATTGTTCACTTTAAGTTCACCAAACGATGCTTCGCGTTTTTTCAACGTTGGCATAGCAAAGGTGCTAGTAATCACTTTACGATCGATGATCAGCGGCAAGGTAAACTTAAACTCTTCTTTAATAGCACCAAAACCATCTTCATAAGATACAAAAATATAGTTCTTGGCTTTCTTTGTGGTCACTGCATTGGCACGCTTATCAAATAACTGCAGCTGTTTTTGAATCTGTTTGTCATCTGGATTAATGATGGCTACTTCTTTAAATAAATCAGCGGCTTTACCGTAATCTTTCTCCATGTAGAAGAAAACGGAAGCCAAGTATGTCGCATAGGGGTTGACAAAATCTTTGGTGGTATCAAATTCTTTAAAGAAACCATCGTATTTAGACATGATCTGCGATGAACTGTTGTCTAGATTTTCTTTGTCAGTGAATTTTTTTGATTCATCAAGTTTTGCTCTGTTCTGCTCAACTTGCTTAGCAAAGTACTCTTTGGCTTTATCTTGTCTTAGCAGTGCACGATTAAATTCGACACGAGCATTGTCATAATCGCCCAAACTCATGTAGTTCAGGCCTTTGTAGCTATTAACCATAATTCGCTCATACAAAGAGCCTTTATAGTCAAACATATTGTCATTAACCAAAGTAGCCATGACTGTTTTGGCGCCTTTATTGGCTATATTCTGCAAGTCTACATCGTTCTTGTAGGACTCTTCGGCCGCATCAAAAAACATGTTGCTCTTTTCATAGCCTTGGCAGCTGCGCGCTACCAATCCAGCATTAATACCAGTGTAAATGACATCACTGTTGCGTTTGATTTTTGCTTCATGCTCAGCAAAAAAATTATCTGAACAAAACTTGTTCGCCAAAGCATTCTCAAAATCTTTACTTTTTTGCTCATGACCTGCACAACCCATCAATGCAATGGTCAATGACACTGTAAAAGCAATCCTTTTCATGGTTTTTCCTTTAGATAGAGCAACACTGTGCTCATGCTCAAAAATGAGCATGAACTCATGGGTATTAAGAAGGGATAAATGGGCAAGACAGTCCTTATCTTTCTTGAATTTTATTAAAAATCCCGTCTACAAAGAATATCCCTATAGACGCTTAATGAATATTTTAATGGAGCAAGGGAACTCATATTGAAAAAACGAGTCTTGCGTCACGGTTTAGCGGCTCGATTATAGGCAAAGATGTTTCAATGTCAATTTACGAAACGGTATAAAGCGGCCATTAGCCATCAAAGAAACTTCTTGGTTGCACAAGTCTCTTTAGCACCGCCTACAAATACTGCAGGCTTTTTATACTATCCAAAAAAAACAGGTAGTAACTCTGTGAGGCAGGTTACGACTGGTGATTTCGCTTTACCCTGATTTTAAAGCCGCTATTTTAACCAGTAAGTCACTCATCCACGCTCTGTGAAGACTCAGATTTAGCAGTTTCATGCAGAGTAAAAGCGAGAAAACTCTATCAACTAAAGTCTTAATAGTAGGAGGCTAAAACCTTTACTCAGGCAAAGAGAATGGTGCTTATGCAATTCATCATTAAAAAACTCACAGAATAAAAAACGCCAAGAAAAGCGTTTTTTATTCTGTATATACAACCGATATAGTTTATTCGTCAGTCAACAGGTTCTGCCGGTAAGCGGAAAACCACCACATACAACAATGGCACCACCACCAAAGTTAAGATCGTAGCAAAGGTCAAACCAAACATAATCACCACGGCCATGCTCTTAAAGAATGGATCAAACAGCAATGGAGCCACACCGAGGATCGTAGTAAAAGCGCCAAGAAAGACGGGCCGTGCACGGCTGACCGAGGCGTCAATCACTGCGGTAAAGCCAGGCTTACCTTCACTAATTTCCACATCGGCCTGGTCGACCAAGACAATCGAGTTTTTCACCAACATCCCGACTAGACTCAAGCAACCTAAGATCGCCATAAACTCAAACGGCACTTGGAAAATCACTAAGCCCACAGTCACACCAATAATTGCTAATGGTGCAGTTAACCAAATGACCAAAGGTTGGCGCAGCGCATTAAACATAAGCACTACGGCCAAAATCATCGCGGTAAAACCATAAGGAGCAGATATCGCTAAACCTTCATTGGATTCATTCGAGTCTTTATACTCACCGTGCCATTCCAAGCTGTAGCCCGGAGGCAACTCGATCGCTTCAACTTTAGGTTTAAGTCGATTAAATAAAGGATCGGCCTGCTGCCCCGGGAGCGGATCAGTCTGCGCCATAATGGTTGGAAAGCGGTCCACTCGACGCAAAATAGCATCTGTCCACTCAACCTTTACATCACTCACCAACTGACTGATCGGTAAGTGTTTTTCTGCAGTAGGACTATATACTTGCACGTTTTCTACATCTTGTGCTTGTGAGCGTTCGCTATAGGGTGCGCGCGCGATAATCGGTATCAGCTTATCTTTTTCGCGATAAACCCCCACACGCTCACCGGTAAAGGCGCGGTTCAATGCTTGACTGATCTGGGTAATATCCACACCAGCTCGGCGCGCGGCCACTTCATCAACAACGGGCCGCAGCACTGGCGTTTTATCACGCCAGTCATCCTGAACAGCAATCGCTCCGGGATCAGCCGCCATAATAGTTTTTGCTTGCTCAGCCAACTGGCGCAGCACCACTGGATCTGGACCTTTAAAAGCCACTTCAATTTTCTTACCACCACCACGGCCAAGCATAAACTTCCAGACCTTAATTTCTGCTAACGGATGACGCTCAGAGAGCTCTGTCTGTAATTCATCCACGAGTTCAGCAATACCAGTCGCATCTTCCACATCAATTAAAAGCTGACCATAGCTGCTATTAGGGTCTTCAGGGCTATAAGTCAGCATAAAACGCAAACCACCTTGCCCAACAAATCGAGTGATATGCGTCACACCCTCTTTATCCTGCACATGCTCAGCCATGCGCTCCAACTCTTGCGCCGTTTCGCGGATGTCAGAGCCTTGTGATAAATACATGTCCACCACAAATTGAGGGCGCGCTGAGTCCGGCATAAAACCAGGCTTAACCCAATTAAATCCAAAAATCGCACTCACTAATAAACCGAGCATAATCGCACCGGTCAATAAGCGCTTGCGTAGCGCCACATTCAATAGGCGGCGGTAGCGGTATAAAATACCTGTTTGTTTTTCTGTTTCGCCTTCAGCTTTGACTTTAACTTTCAGCCAAGCGACGCACAGCAGCGGCGTTAAGGTCACGGCAAATAACCAACTGAGCATCATCGAATAGAGAATCACCCAGAACAACGAACCAGCATATTCGCCCATATCCGTTGGCGACAAACCGATGGCACTAAAGGCCAGAATGCCAACGACGGTACCGCCCAGCAGCGGAAACTGCGTGCCTTTGACCACAGCAATTGCAGCACTTTCAGCCGCCTCGCCTTTTTGCATACGCACCAGAATGCCGTCGGTCACAACTATGGCGTTATCCACCAACATACCGAGGGCAATAATCAACGCACCCAGCGAGACCCGCTGCATGGCAATGTCATCCATATACATCGCAATCAGAGTGCCCGCCACTGTCAGTAATAAAACGCTGCCGACAATCACGCCACTGCGCCAACCCATAAACAGGATTAGCACCAGCACCACAATAGCCACGGCGGCAGCCAAATTGGCGACAAAACCATCAACCGCTTCACGTACTGAATCAGATTGGTAGGAAACAATATGCAGATCAATGCCGACTGGGCGCTGCGAGTCCAACTGCTTTAAACGGGCACGCACTGCATCACCGACATCTACCACATTACCACCAGCAACTTGCGAGATGCCTAAGCCAATCGCAGGTTGACCGTCATAGTTCATTAAGGCGCGCGGCGGCTCAATGGTTGAACGGGTAATTTTGGCGATATCTTTTAAGAAAATCACCTGTTCGCCGCTGGGCGAACTCAAAGCAATATTTCCTAACGCTTGCACCGAATCAACTTGTCCTCGCGGACTAAAATGCACGCGCTGTGGACCAATCAATAAGTTACCTGAGTCGGTGATCACATTTTGTTGGCGCAAGGATTGATAGATATCATCTTGCGCAATCCCCAACTGCGCAGCTTTTGCCGACGCAATTTCAATAAATATAGCTTCTTCAGGCTCACCTAAGGTTGCAACGCGGGCCACGCCAGGCACTTGCAATAGCTCGCGTTCAAGGGTGTCGAGGTAATCTTTTATCTCTTTTAAAGAATAGCCTTCACCCGTTACCGCAAAAAACAGTGCATACACATCGCCAAAATCATCATTAACGATCGAGGCTTGTGCACCAGGAGGGAGTTTTCTCTGAGCATCTTCGACTTTGCGTCTGAGCTTATCCCACACCTGTTCAAGCTCTGCTTTGGTTGGCGAAAACTCCAGTTCAATCTCAACTTTCACTAAAGAATTGCCCATCCTTGAAACTGAAGTGACCTCTTTAATTTCTTGCAGCTGCTGTACCGCTTCTTCAATCACCTCGGTCACTTCTTCAGCAACTTGCTCAGGTAGTGCCCCTGGATAAAGGGTGGTAATCGCCGCTTGACGAATCACAAACTCAGGATCTTCGAAACGGCCGAGTTTTTCATAGCTGATATAACCACCCAGCAACACCAAGACCACAACCATCCAAGCGATGGTGCGTTTAGCGAGTGTTTGTTTAGCAATATTCACTGATCTATACGCCCTATATTTATGCTCAGTCCTGACTTACAGAGGACGAACCAGCATGCCGTCACGTAACTGACCGACACCAGCAGTAGCAATCTGCTCACCGCCAACTAAACCTTTCAGCACCACAACATCAGCACCTAGCACATCACCCAGCTCAACGGCTTGTAACGTCACTCGCGAGGTTTCGGAATTAAACACCCAAACACCGGTGACACCATCAGCACTGGAAAATATAGCTTTAAGAGGTACTGTGATCTGTCCTACGGCGATTCCTGCTACGGCTTGTTGCGGCACCACATCAACTGACATGCCTGGTAAAACGGTGATGTCATAACCTGGATCGAGAGCCAAGACCACTTCATAGGTTTGCGTCTGACTGTCACTGTCGGAGGAAAAAGACTTTAAAGTAACCGGTAATAGTTTTTCTGGTCGATCAGCAAAAACCGCATAACCCACAACCTTCTTTGGCGTGTTGCGCACCACACGCTCCGGGACATTTATCACAATTTCGAGATCATTAAGATCTTGTAGGCTGACAATCGGTTCCTTGTCTTTCACGTTGCTATAGTTTTCAACATAACGCTTGGTTATTACTCCACTAAAGGGCGCAACCAAACGAGTGTCATCAAAGTCTTTTTTAGTTAACGCATAATCAGCCTGTGCGACATCCATCGCCGTACGCTGTTTATCCACCTCGGCTTTAGCAACCGCTTGGCTACGCTGCCAGAGTTGTTCAACTCGACTGTAATCAGTACGCGTCTTATTGTATTTAGCCAGCGCTGAACGCATCTGTATTTTGTAATTGGCATCATCTAAGCGAGCAACAAGATCGCCTTTATTGATCAACTGCCCTTCTTCAACCGGCAATTCAATCACTTGTCCTGGTACATTGAAGGTCAAGTCAGCACGCTGCGCAGCACGCACACGTCCGGGGAAACGCAGGCTCGATGTTTTATTGGAAGAGTTCACAATTGTAATCGGCACAGGACGCGAGGTCTCAACCTGCTGATCAACAACCTCGCCCTCTGTGCAGCCACTCAAAGCAGCCAAAATCACAGCACTTGCCAGCCAGCTTATACGCTTCATCAATCCTCACACTCCTGATCAATACCGTCATGACTACCGGTGTGGCAGCATTATTATCTATATGAGAAGACTGACTAGTTTCATTGAAGTAGCAGCGCTAAGCAACGCACTATATCCCCACAATGGGTATCATCAGTGCTTTCACCCTATTTAGCTTCTTTACTTGAGAACCACTATGCCGTTTAGCTCTGAAAAAATCACAAGCCATTTTGGTCATATCTTCCCAACCCATGTGGACGCACTGTGTGAACTGCTGATTGTGCTGCGCCAACAGTTCTTTGGTGATTTGGATTTAATGCTGATTTTAGCCATCATCGGTTCACGCGCGCTGCCTGCACGGCAAACCAGCAATATGACTTACGCTGAATTTATCAGTGACAACACCAAAGACCGCGCCGACCAACCAATTAATATTCAATCAATTGCCGAGTGCAGTGGCATTGCGCGAGAAACCGTGCGGCGTAAAGTTCACAAACTAGAAGAACTGGGCTTTATTGCACGCGATCCCAGCGGCATGCTCACTGTCACAGATAAAGCCATCAACCAGTTAGCGCCTGCAACCGAAGCCAGTTTGCAATACTTAATCACCCTCGGCAGCAGTAGCCTTGCTGTGACCCCGCCCGAGTCAAACATTTAAGAAGCGTTTCGCTGAAAGTTTTGCGCTATAGCGACGACTGAGTGACACTGAGGCTTAAGTACATGCACCACTGATTCCTTCAGTTGAGGACAAGATTATGAGCAATCAAAGCACAACCACAGACTCACCCTGTGATATCGAAACTGGCTGCACGGGGGTCGAGCAACTGATTCACCCCAAAGACCAAGATCTCGGCGGCTTCACCGTACGTCGCAGCTTACCGAGTCGAGGTGCTAGACGGATTGGCCCTTGGGTTTTCTTCGATCACATAGGGCCAGCTGACTTTCCAGCAGGTGACGGTGTTAACGTACTGCCGCATCCCCATATCAACATGGCCACAGTCACCTATTTATTTGACGGTGAAATGCTCCATCAAGATTCTGTAGGCAGCGTGCAAAGCATTCGCCCCGGCGATTTAAACCTGATGGTGGCGGGCTCTGGCATCGTCCATTCGGAGCGGCAATCTGCCGAAGTCAAAAGCCAACCGCACTCCATTCATGGCTTTCAGTTGTGGCTGGCATTACCCGCAGAAGATGAAGAAACTGAGCCTGCGTTTTATCACTACAACAGCGCGCAGATCCCTTCGCTTGAGGTTGTTGGTGTCAACGTCCGCGTGTTGATGGGCACAGCCTACGGCGTCACCTCGCCAGTAAAAACCTTTAGCTCAACCTTATACATTGAGGCCAAGCTTAAGGCCGGACAGTCCTTAGCTTTGCCCCACGCGGCCATGCGTGGACTGTACGTGGTGAGCGGCGCAATCAGCATCCAAGACTTGAGTATCGGCCAGCACCGACTTGCGATATTAAGTGACGATCAACAAATCGTTATTCGCGCAGAACATGATAGCCAAGTGGTGTTAATTGGTGGTGATGATATTGGCCATCGCTACATGGACTGGAACTTTGTCTCCAGCCGTATCGAGCGGGTCAAGCAGGCGCGCCAGCAATGGATTGATCAGCAGTTTGCAAAAATACCCAGCGATAACCAAGGCTACATTCCCTACCCAAATATCCAGCGCTAGGCAGCGCAACAACTAAAATAATCATTAGATAATACATTGCAGTATATACAGCGCTAGCTCAGCAATACTGCATAACATAGCCAAAGGCCACTAATTATAATTCAAAAAAAGCCTGATTAATCATACTAAAGACTGAACTTTACAAATATAGGGCGGTCGTACTTCATACGCAACATCACTTATGGAGTATATTCATGATCAGTAAAAATATATTAATTAGTGCTACAGCGGCAGGTTTATTATTATCACCTTTTGCTTTGTTAGCGGCTGAGCCTGTATCCAACATTGGTATTACAGGAAGCCATAACAAGTACAAGATGTCGTCTAATATCAATCAATTAGACAACCACAATGAGCGCATGCCGAAAGGCGGTATCTACTACAACTTCGGTAATAAAATGACAGGCGAGGAAGGGGTTATCTTCCAAGCAGGTATCGAAGCTAAATACGGTAAAAAAGGCGACGTCGAAGATAAAGAAGCGCAAGCTGATTTAGACGTCGGCTACCGTCTGCGTATTGATGAGCGTAACTATATTGATGGTATTGTTGGTGGTGGCTACCAGTACAACCGCTTTGAAGATAAGAAAGGACTTGATGTACGTCTAGTAAACAAATCACCATTTGCAAAAGCAGGTGTTGGTTTTAACCATAAAGGCGATACAGTACTTACTCGTTTAGAAGTGGGCACACGTTATAACGTCGATGCCAAAAGCACTCTTAAAGTTGAAAGCATAGGCAGTGAAACAGTTGACTTGAAAAGCAAGCACAGCCCTTATGCTGAATTAAACTTTATGTGGGACAAAGGCTACAATGGCCTTCCTCTTACTGCAGGCTTATATTACACCCAGCATAACTATGAGCTGAAAGACAAATATAACATTGGCGACACCGAGTTGAAGAATGATGAGTTCGGACTAAAACTTGGTATGGCGTTCTAATCAAACAACGCTTATCGAAAAAAGCTAAAGCGTATCTATGATGAACGCTGCCAGCACCTTAAGCCCGAAGCTTTATTAAGCTTCGGGCTTATTTTTATATCTGTATAATTTAGAATTAAGCCAACATTCTTAAAGCAAAGTAAGGCACTAGATTAAACATAAGAATAAGAACTTTATAATTTGCTAAAAAGTTAAAATACAGCATGTTCAAACCCGTTGTATTCGTGGCCATTAAGCGGCTGTGAATGACTTTTATCTGCGAGTTAAACACCATCACGATAAAAGCTGCACATATCAGTACAGCGATATTAATAGCTGCGCACCAACCCAAAAAACTTGTTACCGTCGCTAAATCTAACATCATGCATGCTCCTGCTTGTGCTCTAGTAGCTCAATACTACTTTACTGCATCAGCAATCCAGTCAGAAAAACCGTCTGGAACAATCAACTCATGCTGCGCACGTGTACACGCAGTGTACAGGCTAGAAAACAAGCGTGCGCGACTGTCTTGATTGTCATGACTGCTCGGCTTCACTAGCAAATCTCTGGAAAGATAAACACTGCTGAACTCCATGTTCTTGCTGTCACTGACTCGCGCCAAAATAATCTTCCCACCCCCCTTGCGCATATGGCGATCCACCGCGGTTTGAAAATCCGCCAGCGTGTAACCTTTCTCCAGCATCCGCGCAATCGCGTCAAAAGACGGGTTACCCGACATCGCCGCAGTCAATGCATCCCAACTCGCATAACGAAAAATCAGACCATGACGTGGCCGTATGCCCTGCTGATAGAGCTCAATACAGTCTTGCGCAAACACCATAAAATCTTTAAAGGTTGAGCGAGCCAATTTAAACGACACACCGGCATGAGTTAAACGCTGAAACCATGCAAACAAATCAAACTCATCGGCGACAATCACCGTTGTTGCCTGCTGTGGAATATGCCAACCACTGTAGTGCTGTAAATGTGTGCATTGGTCAGCGCGACCAGCAAACAGCTCTTTAGTGGCTCCTGGATGCGCTTGAATCAACGGATTAATCACATGCTCAACTTGCTTACCCAATCGCACCGATTGGGTAATGTTGCGCTGGCGAATCACATGATTACGCGCCGCAGCCATGCCATTAAGATTTTGCAACTCGTCACTCAAGGTGATCACTGCCTGCGGGCTACGGTCGAGAATTTGCAGCATGGGCGTGGGAATATCGTGCCCTTCATCAACGATGATATGACTGTATTGGGTATCTAGCACCTCATCGGTCAACGACATCAGTTTGATACGATGGTAGCCACGAATCGGCAGACGGATCTGCGGCTCCGAGGGTTGCACCAACTCAGACCAATAACGCCGCACTGTCTCCAGCAACACCGCGATATCAACAGGAACTAAATTACTGGCAATACCCGCAGGCAAATGCACAACGTCAATCGAGTCGGCATTTGTATTACAAAAGCTGGCCACCGTTCTGACGCAAATACTGGCCACTTGCTCGGCTGATAAATAAGCAATCGCCGGTAGATTGAGCCACTGCACCACCTGCGCATGGGACACCTGCCAGGTTTGCTGTGCGCGGCTTTTATCCTTCAAGCGCCAGCTGTTAGCCAGCAAATTATTGTCGAGCACCTGCGCAACCGCTTGGCCAAAGGTCATCGCTGGAAAATGCTCACCTGCCCTGCTTTTCAGCGCCTGCAACTGCCCAAACGTCTGCGCTAACAGCAAGGTACGCTGCGGCTCAAGTAATTGCGTAAAACGGCTGATTAAATGGGTTTTTCCAGACCCAGCATAACCTTGCACATTAAATGACTCATCGGGCGCCGCAAGAAACTCACGCAGTGCCCGACTTTGTGGATCAGTCACCGACAGTTCGGCCTGATACTCAGCAAAATAAACCTTCTGCAGCGGCATCACTTCTTTTTGATACTCGCTGCTAAAGGTAAACAGCCACTCGCCTTCAGCATCTAAATATCGTTCTTCTGCAGCAGGATGCTCATCATCCAATAAACTGATTTTTAGACCGGCCAACTGCGACAATCCTGCGGACAATTGCTCAATAGAAAAGCGTTCGCCAACCAGTTGTTGAAAGGCCTTTGGCAGCTGCTGGTTAGCTTGATTACCGGCACTGATGATTTGCGCAAACTGGCGCTGCATTGAAGCTAATGGTGCTTGCTGCTGCGCTAGCTTGTCTGCATTTTGAATAAACAACACCGCAGCCAACTGCGGCACAGTGGCTGAATTAAAAAACTCAGGCAACTCACCTTCAGATAAGCGCTGAGCGACTGTGCGGTACAGGGGTAAAAAAATCATTCGGCTCCCGCTGCTGCTTAGTTTTAGGGACTAGTTCCAATCAGCTTAGCTCACTGGCTAAAGATATGTGTAAATCAACTGCCGGTGTAATTTACTCTAACCAAAAATTAGACAGTCGCACCAACACATAGTAGGCACCTCTATTTTCGGCTACCTCGTCAGAGTCAATATTCATTTACTGAGTTCTTACGACAAACACATGAACCTGCATAAACGAAAAATCAGTATCTATGCTTGAGTGGCTACGATATTGCCAATATTCATCACACAAGATTGTTAGCTGCACCTAAAAAACCTTAGACGAATGTGCTCTGCAGTATTCTGAAAAAACAGCTCAACATTAAATAAATAGCACATTAGCTGTGTGACGTGAGTTTTGTAAAATCAACGAGAGGCAGACACTCAAAACCAGGTTTAGCAAACAAGTAGCCCTGCATCAATGCAATACCTGAATCTTGCAACCATTGCATCTCTTCTATTGTTTCAATACCTTCGGCTAAAGGGATGATATTTAAGTCCTTAAACAAGTTTAAAGAGTGCTTAATGATCGATTGTCGTGATTTATCTTTATCAATATTACGAATCAACGCCATATCAAATTTAACAATATTTGTTTGGAAATCTGCCAGCAAGCCCAAGCCAGAATAGCCTGAACCAAAATCAACAATCGCCGTTATAAATCCAGAATTTTTATAATATTCAACGATTTCTTTGACAAAGTTACTGTCATCAATTTTTTCAACTTCAGTAAATTCAAACATAATCTTATCTGTTGAGAAGCCATATTTTTCAGCAGCCTCTAACGTGGTTCGAATGCAGCGCTCTGGTTTATAAATCGCTTTGGGAAGAAAATTTATACTGAGCATGCTGTCCAGTTTTAACTTTGCAGCCAAGGCGATTGCTTTAACGCGGCAGAGCTGATCAAACAAGTAACGATTATCATCATTAACTTTAGAAATAATTGAATAAGCCGACTCATTAGCAAGGCCTCTAACCAGCGCTTCATAGCCAAATATCTGATTGCTTTGGCAGTTAACGATAGGCTGAAAAGCCATGGTGAAATCAAAATCAAGACTGGACTCATCAGAGCATTTAGCACAAGAGAATCTATCGTAAACAATTGATTTTTCTGACATTTCTATACCTCACACACCAAGCAATAACATTAAAACACTGGATCTTGGTGTATCGCAGCATCAAGAAAACCTAAAAACCCCAATAAAAACACAATATAAGCCGCGAGCAACGCTGTGCTGCTTTCCCGCTTAGAACTTTCGGCATCATCAGTATGTAATAAGTTGCCTAAGCAAGAAGCTTTTCTGCATTGCAGATAGGCTTGCTCATAGCAAACCAGCCATTAGCGATCTGATGTATTAAATGCCATCAAGCGTTCTTGCAATTGTTCAAACTCCTCAGTCAACCCTGACATACTGTCGGCAATACGTAAACTTGCCTGTTTACTTTGAATCGCCACCTGCTCAACTTGGGTCGCCTCAGCTAAAAGCTTTTGTGTGCTTTGATCTTGGAGCTCTGAAAGCTGCGCAACGTCTTTACCAAGGACACGCATCGTTTGCAGTGAGGAGCTGATGTTCTCAAAGTTAATCACCACCTCTTGGCTTTTTTGGCTGTTAAGCATAGCTAATTCTGCACTTTGATGGATCGTGTGTACTGATGTTTTTGAACTTTCTTCTAGACGGTAAATAATTTGACTAATACGCTCAGTTGATTGCTTCGAGCGAGTTGCAAGGGAGCGGACTTCATCAGCAACCACTGCGAAACCACGACCCAGCTCTCCTGCCCTAGCGGCCTCAATTGCAGCATTTAAAGCTAATAAATTTGTTTGTTCAGCAATATTTTGTACTTCGCTAATCATGCCAATCGCTGACTGACAATCTGCTGCTAAAGCGTCTACTACTTTGGAAGTCTCTTCAAGAGTTGCAGTAAGCTGCTTTAAGCTCTGCTCTGATTCTTTAACCAATGCGCTACCTGACGACTGCTGTTCTGTAACCTGATTAATCAACACAACAGTTTTCGCTAAGGCATCTTTCTCACTGGCAAAATACTCTAAGTTACGCGTCAATGTCTGGTGCATTTGCTGCGCATCCTGATGGTTTTCAGCAGCACAGCCAAGCAGTTGCTGCGTATCAGTTGTCATGTTGTGCAAAACTTGACTGGTATGTTTTTGCGCGGTTTGTACTTGATGGATAGTGCCATCCATACCCTCTAATAATGCATCCAATAATTTCATTAGAGCATTACGGCCTGTTTTACTATCCACTCGTACTGACAAATCAAGTCGCTGCGGGTCTTTGCGAATGGCTTGCAAGGTTTGTAACAGTGTTTGAGATACAGTCAACAAATTTGCGGCTAAAATTAGCAAATAAATCAGCACTGCTGACTCAATCACCACATAAAAGGCGTGCATCATAACGATGCCCCACGAGTGCATATGATCCGGAAACAAATAAATGGGATAGCCCATGACTTGCAACTGATGAACACCTATATGCAATAACGCGGCAGTAACCGCTGCGGCAACAATAGTGCGCCAGTCTAAATATGCAAACAGAGCTGCAATAAAAACAAAATAGCCAAAATGCGCTTCAATCATGCCTTGTAACTGGTGAACATGCAGGCTGACAAAAACCATCAAAACCATACCCACACCCATCGAAGCAAGGCGACTTCTGACAGAAAAAACTAAAACGGTATTAATTGCAGTCAGCAAACCACCGATGACAATAGCCAACCCCCATGTGTCGTGTTGAGTAGCAAATCCTAAGGACATCGCCCAAGCTAACAGGGTAATTACCCATAAGCTTTTGCCAACATGACCGTGATAATTACCAACAATATTAATGAGACGACTTGGTTTTTTAGAGGAGTAGTCTGCTGGCGTCACGTTGGAACCTCGTCATTAAAGACTGATGCAGCTTAATGGGCTGACAATCATTTTGGAAAAAGGAGAAAAATGAGCTTCACTAAAAATCAAGCTTTAGTGGCTTGAATTGAAAAAAACAGCTAAATACCTGAACTGTATAGGCTTATAGCGTTTATAGCGTTTATAAGAAAATACACTGAAAATTTAATCGTATTTGTTTATCGGTCGCAGATCAGCTTTCTTGAGCTAAAACTATTTTTAAATAACTACGCCTTATTACCCATGCGTCATAAAAGCTCATATCTACTTCTCATCGACCCTTAGGCGAAGGCATTGCAAACAAAGCTCCATCTACAGAGCTGCTCAGCGCAGCAACTTGGATTATGAGCGATAAGTCCAGCGGCATAACAATGAGGATTAAAACAGATCTGACGATTGTTCAGATAATAACGCTGTTACCCATCATGTTATACCCAACCGAAGAGTAAGTCATGAAGGCTGTAGCAGCACAGATTTGTGCCGCACCAATCATGACATCAAAAGTAAGATTAAATATGAGTTTCATGAGCTAAGTGGATAAAAATCAAAATCGGCATGACAACATTAGTCTGAGTCAGTATGATTCTTGCGCTAAAATACTATGCGGCTAGTAGCTTTTTAGTTAACCATTTTTTCTCCGCCCTTAGCTCATTTGGATAGAGCGGTCCCCTCCTAAGGGACAGGTAGCAGGTTCAAGTCCTGCAGGGCGGGCCATACTCATAAAATCACTGCCAATCTTTTAGCGCTTGTTGAGCGGCGCTATTCAGAGGCTTTGCCAGTAAACCGGTTGGCACAAGGTTGACGCTGTACACAGCACCATCAGCGATCGGCAAATAGTTCACGCGCAAGGCACTGGCATCAACGATAAATAAGTCTTTTTGTAAAGTGCGCAACCAATACCAGAAGTCGACACCATACAAACTGCGCGCCAACTCAACTTCGGTGAATTGTGCGAGTTCTTGCTGCTCAATGGCTAAAAAACGACCGCTTAGTGTTTCTAAGCGATAGCCTGGTTGTAAGCCAATCAAATCGGCTAAGCCTTTCCATTTCAGCTGACGTGCATCCAGCTGCCACAAATCGCCATCAAGTAGGAACGTGCGTTCGATGGCACCTTCTAAAATAGTCACTTGGTAGCGTTGCGGTGTTTGTGCTTGCACACTTAAGGTGAATAGCGGTTTGTCTTGTGGGATTTCTTGGTAGGTGCTGATATCGTAAGCCACCAGCCCGCCAACGAGGGCAACAGCCAATAAGCTCAACCCAAACATGCCGCGCAGCCAACCCATCAACCAACGGTCGCCAGTCAGTATTCGGCCAGCAAAAAGTAAGACGATGAACGCCAGTACTGCAAAGCCGATGGCAAGCCCAATAAATTGCATGCAAATTTTCCTTATGGGTGTTTAATAAGTTGGCATTATGCGTGGCTAAAGCACTTTCGTCCAAACTCTGTTCTGTGCGTTGTTACACAGGTTAAGGTTTTTTATGTCTCTGACTCTCAATCTCGTTGCCGAACCACATGTTTTATTGATTTTAGTGGCGGTAGCTTTTATCGCAGGCTTTATTGATGCCATTGCCGGCGGTGGTGGTTTGCTGACGATTCCTGCGCTGCTCATGGCAGGTTTACCGCCTTATTTAGTGTTAGGAACCAATAAACTCTGCGCGACCTTTGGCTCAGCAACGGCAAGTTTTGCTTTTTACCGCAAAGGTTTATTCAATCCTAAACAGTGGCGCAATGGTTTGATCGCAACAGCAATTGGTGCTGTTTTAGGTGCTCTATTGGCCCAGCAATTACCCGCCGAATGGCTGAATCAAATGTTACCGGTAGTGGTCTTTGCTTGCGCTGTGTATTTATTGTTTGGCCGCACACCGCAAGTCAGCGAGAGCAGCACGCCGATTATCAAAACAACACGGCAATGGCCACAAGGTCTAGCGTTAGGCTTTTATGATGGCGTAGCCGGCCCTGGTACTGGCGCGTTTTGGACAGTTAGCACACTACTGCTCTACCCTTTAGATTTACTGCGCGCCAGCGGTGTAGCGCGCTCAATGAACTTTGTCAGTAATGCCGCAGCACTGAGCATGTTTATCATCAGCGGCAATGTCGCATGGGCGTTAGGCATAGGTATGGGAGCTGCGTTAATGCTTGGCGCAGTCGTTGGCGCAAAAGTAGCCATTGGTGGCGGCAATCGCTTAATCCGTCCCGTTTTTATTCTGGTGGTAATGGCACTAGCCGCGCGCTTAGCGTGGCAGCATTGGTTCGGCGTGGCCTAGACGCTGGGCCACATACAAATCAATTAAGTAGCGTGCGATGGAGTTTTGCGCTGGCAATGGCGGTAAGTTGTGA
Organism: Denitrificimonas caeni DSM 24390; assembly: GCF_000421765.1. Taxonomy (GTDB): domain Bacteria; phylum Pseudomonadota; class Gammaproteobacteria; order Pseudomonadales; family Pseudomonadaceae; genus Denitrificimonas; species Denitrificimonas caeni. Next base: position 344,728 of record NZ_ATXQ01000002.1, read on the forward strand.
ATGCTAAACCACTGCGCATCTTCGATTTCATCGGGCTGTGGAATAATCTCACCGCTGACGTATTGGGCGTGAAAGCCGAGCATCAGTGAGTGTGGAAACGGCCAATTCTGGCTCGCTATATAGCGTATATCAGCAATTTCTATACTGACTTCTTCGCGTACCTCACGGGCAACGCAGTGCTCAACGGTTTCATTGGGTTCTACATAACCTGCCAAAGCACTGTACATGCCGGTTACAAAGCGTGACGAGCGTGCCAGCAGGATTTCATCACCGCGACTGACGACAACAATCATACTGGGCGCTAAACGTGGGTATTGTTGTAACTGACAGCGATGACATTGCATCATGCGATGGCCGACTGCTTGTTGCATGCGTTGCCCACAACTGCCGCAATAACGGTGTTCGCGCGCCCAAGTACCGACCTGACTGGCAAAGCCCAGCAAACGGAACAATGTTAAACGCCCATCGAGCATAAACTGACGCAAGCTCAGCCAGCTAAATCCAGCCAATTGCACCGGCTGCTCAAGCTCAAGCATAAACACCGGCTCGCCATTGAGGTGACCGATGCCCTGTTCAGCAATAATCGTCTCGCTGAGCTGCGCTGTGAGCCACTGACGCGGAAACAGCACACCGTTAGCATCCGCTAGAAAACGCATGCCATGGTGAGCAACCACTAAACCACCTGCACAGGCGGTATCTGGCATGCCTTGCTGCCAATCCAGATCTCCCATCATGGCGTCATGCATTTACGCAGAGGCACCCAGCGCACGTAAGCTTTCATCCGCTAAATCAAGCACGCTGCGGTTTTCTTTTGCCTGCAATAACACGCCGCCTTCAAGGTAATACTCAAGACTAGATAAAGCATCCGCGAGGGTTTCGAGCATATGCTCTGAGGGCATAATCGTGGCTTCAAGCATGTGCTGCTGAATGTAGCGCGCGCAGGCTCCAACCTGCTCAGCAGCACGCTCTTGATCTAAGAACAATAAGCCACCACGCACGTTGAACAAGCTGCTTGGCACATTCGCCAAGTGCATTTTGTCGCCATCAGATTCAAGATATGAAGTAATCGCGCGTTTGGCCAAGCTTAAACCACTTTTTGCTTCATCATTCACGACAATACGTGCTTCTATCAACTGATGTTTAGCAAAAGATTCAGCTTCACTCAGTGGCTCACTCTTCTGACTCTGCGCTTGACGCTCGCCGCGTTCAAGTCCGGCTACCATGCTTTCTACGTACAATAAAGTATCGGCTAACGCTGATAAATCGGCGTGTTCCACAGCTTTACTATCTGTCCAGCTTTCAACCACATTCAAATGTTTTCTCAGTGAATTTGCGGCCGCATTTAAACCTACCATTGCTAAGGTTTTTTCCAACTTAGCAAGAATTAAATGCAAATTGCTGAGCACTTCATTTTGTGCAGTACCGCGTCCAACGAGATCGAGTAAGTCTTTGGCACTAATGATTTCTTCACGAATAGCTGCAGAGAGCGAACGCAGCACGTTTTGTCCCGGACCTGATAAACGCTGATATTCATCGTCAAGCATATGATCGGTGAACGGCAAGGCTGGCAAGTTGGTTAGACGACGCACCTGCTCCGCCAGCTCACCATTGCTGTTCGCCAATGCAATCAGATAAAGCAAGTCTTTGATCACGCCACGCGGAGCGACATAATTACTGCTGTCAGTTTGCAGCTTAATTTCACGATCGACTCGAGCAAAAAGTTGTTTACGACTTTTTTTAGACAGCAATTGCCCATCGGCTTGAGATTCTAGCGCTGCGGAAGCCACCCAATATAAATGACTGACCGGTTGACCGGCATACAAGCGGTCTAAGCGCTGCATAGCACGCATCATTAAACGCAAACTGGCTTGAATATTATCCTCGCGAATAAACGCCAATAAACCGACTTGATACATGTGACGTAAACGCCGTGCTTGTAGCAATACATCAGTAGCACCAGCAGTGCTCGGTGGCACGGCTGGACGCTGAACATCTAGGCGCGCAGCAAAAAAGAAGCTTTCAGGCAAAGGCGCTTGTTTTCCAGCAACTCGCAGCTTATTAATCGCAGGTAACAATAGCTCAGGCATTTCAACCCAATGTGCTTCCAGCTGCTCTAAATAGCTACGCAACACATGCAGGGCGTTATTAATGGCGGTTAACTGATCATTGCGATCGTCTGTTGCTCCCGCCGGAATATCCATTGCCAAGGCGCGAGTCTCTTCTGCCAACTGCTCTGCGCCAGCCAGTTCAACCAATGACAAGATGCCTTTAATTTGCTGCAAATTGCTCACGGCATTTTGCAGCAATGCACCATTGTCTCGAGCCTCAAGAAACTGCTCCAGATACTGCTGTGTTTCCGCCATGGTGGCGAAGAGCTCATCGCGAACCATGCTTAGGGACGTTGCTCCAATAACCATGCCTAGCATCCTGTTCTAAAAATACATTACAAAATATCACACAAGGCTAAAAGGTCTTAATACAGTTAAGTAAGCCTAGCAGTCAAAATCTATTAATCGCATATACTAGCAAGGCTGCACCGGCGAAGTGCAGCTTGTTCTTCAGAGTATGCGGTGTTTAACAATCCCATCACACAGATTCTTGACTTAATCTTTAAACTCTGGGGTTTGCTTGCTCATGTGAGCAGCCATGGCAACACGTAAGTCTTCTGCCTGCAGCATCGCGGCATTCCACGTTGCAATATAATTAAGTCCATCAGCCACCGTATGATCGCGCATATAACGGATCATCTCTTTACTGCCCTGCACTGCAATCGGAGACTTTTGTGCGATCGTGGTAGCAATCGTAAAGACCGCATCCATCAAAGCATCTTGATCAGCATAGGTGCTATTCACTAAGCCAATGCGCTGTGCTTCATCACCCAGTACGGTGCGACCGGTATAGGCCAATTCACGCATCATGCCATCGCCAATAATGTGTGGAAGACGCTGTAACGTGCCGACATCAGCGGTCATACCCACATCAATTTCTTTGATCGCAAACTGCGCATCAACTGTGCTGTAGCGCATATCGCAGGCACTGATTAAATCAATTGCGCCACCCAAGCAATAACCTTGAATTGCTGCCAACACAGGCTTACTGCAATTATCAACGGCATTAAAGGACGACTGTAACTCTTCAATTTTACGTTTCAGTGCGCGTGCGTTACGCCCAACTTCTTTACCGAGTTGGCCACCGACTTGCGCCAGTAGCATCAAATCAATACCGGAAGAAAAGTGCTTGCCGGCACCGGACAAGACAACAACGCGCACTTCAGGCGTTTCTTCAATCCAAGCAAAAATATCGCGGATCTCTGACCAAAAATCAGCATTCATCGCATTAATTTTGTCGGGACGGTTGATTTGCACGTGAGCAACTTTATCGTTTAACTCAACTTTAAACGCTTTGTAATCAGACACGGTGTGATCCCCTAACCAAGATTATTTTTTCAGTGCGTATTCATTTCTTATGTGCGACACACTATAGCAAGCCATCAAAAAATGTCGATAATGCCACAAGTCTTGGCTTTTCTAGAGTCTAATCAAGTTTTCCGCTGAAACTCTTTGAAACACTTGAAATTTGCAACCCTGAAGCAGAGAGTATGCGCATCTTTTTCGGGGATAGAAAAATGTCCAAATCTTTCGCTGCTGCTTTCGGGCGCAACTTCTTAGGGCAGTCGCCCACCTGGTACAAACAAACTATACTTTTCTTCTTAATTATCAACCCCTTAGTGTTTTTAAGCTTAGGCCCAGCAGTGGCTGGTTGGTTATTGGTGGCTGAGTTTATTTTCACTTTAGCCATGGCGCTAAAATGCTACCCATTACAGCCCGGCGGCTTATTAGTGCTGGAAGCAATTCTGATGGGGCTGGCCACACCAGACGCACTTTATGCCGAACTGGTGCATAACTTCCCGGTGATCCTGCTACTGATGTTTATGGTGGCCGGTATTTACTTTATGCAGGATCTGTTGCTGGCGTTGTTTTCACAAATTTTGCTCAAGGTGAAATCTAAGCTGCTGCTGAGTCTAATGTTTTGTGCGCTGGCAGCCTTTCTCTCGGCATTCCTCGATGCGTTAACTGTTACCGCAGTGATTATTAGCGTCGCCGTCGGCTTCTATTCGGTGTACCACAAAGTGGCTTCGGGTAAGAGTCCACGTGAAGACAGCAACTACGGCTCTGACACTGATGTGATTGAACTGCACCGTGAACACCTTGAAGAGTTTCGCTCGTTTTTACGCAGCTTATTGATGCATGCCGCCGTTGGTACTGCTCTAGGCGGCGTCTGTACGCTGGTCGGCGAGCCACAAAACCTGCTGATTGGTAAAACCATGAACTGGGATTTCATCACCTTTTTTAAACACATGGCTCCGATTTCATTGCCAGTGCTCGCGGCTGGTCTAGCTACCTGTGCGATTTTGGAACATTTCAGTTGGTTTGGTTATGGCGCGAAACTGCCCAACCCTGTGCGTAAAATCCTTGCCGACTTTGATCGTGAAGAGCGCAAGCGCCGCACCAACTCACAAAAAGCAGCTTTAGTAGTACAAGCCATTTCTGCCGTTGTGCTGATCCTTGGTTTGGCTTTCCACGTAGCTGAAGTCGGTTTAATCGGTTTATTGATTATTGTTTTAATCACTTCGTTAAACGGCATCACCGACGAGCATCACATTGGCCGTGCATTCCAAGACGCCCTGCCGTTTACCGCATTATTGGTGGTGTTTTTCGCCGTGGTTGCGGTGATCCAGGAACAAGGCTTATTTGCTCCGGTCATTGAGTATGTTCTGAGCATGCCGGTTGATCAGCAGCCTTCGATGCTGTTTATTGCTAACGGTTTCTTATCGGCGATCAGCGATAACGTCTTTGTTGCGACGATTTACATCACTGAAGTTGAAAAAGCCTTCAAAGCCGGACAAATGACGCAAGAGCATTTCGACCTGCTGGCGATTGCGATCAATACCGGGACAAACTTACCCAGTGTGGCGACGCCTAATGGTCAAGCAGCGTTCTTGTTCTTGCTGACCTCAGCGATTGCACCACTGGTGCGCTTATCCTACGGTCGTATGGCTTATATGGCTTTGCCCTACACCATTGTTATGAGCTTACTCGGCTGGTGGGGTATCACTCACTGGGCATAAAAAAACCGCGACAACTGATTTCTAAGTTGTCGCGGTTGGCTTAAAGCCGTATCGCTTTACTCATCCCAGGCCAGCTCAACACCGCTGGCCTTTTTTATCTTCTGCAGAAACGCTTGGTGCGCCTCCAACTCTGCTGCAGTCGCAGTGACCACAGACAAAGGGGCGCGATCAGCGGCAAGACGACTGATTTTAGTCACGCTGACAAAACCACCACCGGCATCACCGCCATCACCGGCCAATGACAAGTTGGTTTGACCACCCGTCATTGCTAGGTAGACTTCAGCAAGAATCTCCGCATCCAGCAAAGCGCCGTGCAGGTCACGTCCCGAGTTATCAACACCATAGCGTTTGCATAAGGCATCGAGGTTGTTACGCTGCCCTGGGTGACGCTCACGTGCCATCACCAAGGTGTCTAAAACGGTGCAATGTTCAGTCACATCGGAGCGATCCGACTGTCCCAACAAAGCAAATTCATTATTGATAAAACCGATATCAAACGCCGCGTTATGAATCACCAACTCTGCGCCTTCGATAAATTCAAAAAACTCATCGGCGATATCTTTAAAACGCGGTTTGTCTTTTAGGTATTCATCAGTAATACCGTGAACCGCAATCGCACCTTCATCAATGGTGCGATCAGGCTGTAGGTAAACATGATAATGGCGCCCAGTAGGCTGGCGGCCCTGCAGTTCAATACAACCAATTTCAATGATACGGTGACCATCGGTGACGGGCATCCCCGTGGTTTCAGTGTCTAAAACGACATATCTCATGCAAACAATTCCTCTACACCACGGTTAGCCAACTGATCGGCACGCTCATTACCTGGATGACCGGTATGACCACGCACCCACTGCCATTCAATCTGATGCCGGGCCACTTGTTCATCAAGCTGCTGCCATAAATCGACATTTTTTACCGGCTGTTTGGCGGCGGTTTTCCAATTGCGTTTTTTCCAATTGGGCATCCACTCTTGAATGCCCTGCATGACATATTTGGAATCCGTCACCAAGCGTACTGGGCAAGATTTTTTCAGCTCCGCCAAGCCTCGAATCGCTGCAGTAAGCTCCATGCGATTATTGGTGGTCTCGCGTTCGCCACCCCACAACTCTAACTCTTTACCTTTGTAGACCAACAATGCACCCCAGCCGCCTGGACCAGGATTACCTTTACAGGCACCGTCGGTAAAAATATCCACTTTATCTGTCATGTTCTTCGCTATGTTTAAAGTTACTTTGATGTGTTGTCTGCGCAGCAACCACGCTGGGCTGCAGTTTTTGCACTTTTAATTTCGATGATTGTACTTGCGGATGCGCACCATGCACCATTTTACGGGCAACTAACATGTAACAGCCACCTAAAGGCGCTTTTTTCGCAGCGCCGTAGCGCTCCAGCCACGACAATTTGTTTTGCACTGCCGAGGCGGTAAATAAAGGTTGGTAAGCAGCAAAACTGCGCTTCTCTAAGGTAAAGCCCAGCACAGCCAACCAATCAGTGATGCGCGCCGGCGGCAAACAATAGGCATGCTTCCAAACGCTACGGGTAAAGTAACGGTAAACACCGAACAAACTCCAAGCATGTGCGCCGACAATCAGCAAATGTCCACCTGGGCGCACGCACTGCGCTGCTTCGCGCAACAGCGCATGCGGTGATAGGGCAAAATCCAAACTGTGTTGCAGTACCACCACATCGACAGCATCCGCAGCAATTGGCCAACGATCTTCAGCACAATGCATCTCCACGTCCAAGCTTCGATCACCCAAGCTGACTTGGTGACGAATACTTGGGGTCGCAATCATGCCAGCCGGCGGATTATAAAACAGCACAAAACTGCCAAAATGCCTGGCCAACTGTGTTTCCAGCAGTTTACTTTCCATGGTACTGAGCAACTGCCCTTTACCGGTTAAAAACCACTGCGCAACAGAGCCCGCTAACACTTTACGCGAGCGCGTCAGAAGCCCAGAAAAACGTTGTAATACCATACACTGCTGCCCACCTAAGTTGACCCTGACCGCGAAAAGCTTAATGACAAACATGCTAAGCTGTCGAAAAGGCTGCTTAGGATCTTGTCATGCTTACGTTTACCGCTTTACCTGCATTTAATGATAACTATATTTGGCTGCTGCAAAACTCCGACACGCTGCATTGTGCAGTGGTTGATCCGGGCGATGCGCAGCCTGTGCTGGATTGGTTAGCCGCCAACCGACAATGGCAATTGACTGACATTCTAATCACCCACCATCATCATGACCATGTCGGCGGTGTCAGCCAACTCAAACAGGCGACTCAAGCCAAAGTAACCGGTCCTGCTCGTGAGAAAATACCCAGTTTAGATCTCGCCGTCGACGAAGGTTCCCAAATCGAGTTGCTTGGTCATACCGTACAGGTTTTTGCGGTGCCCGGACACACGCTGGGTCACGTCGTTTATTTTTCTGACGACACTAAAAATACACCTTGGCTGCTCAGCGGCGATACTTTATTTGCCGGTGGCTGTGGTCGCATCTTCGAAGGCAGCGCTGAGCAAATGTATGCCTCTTTAAGCAAGCTTGCTGCGCTGCCTGATACCACCTTAGTGTATTGCACGCATGAGTACACATTAAGCAACTTACTGTTTGCGGTTGCCGTCGAGCCAGGCAATGCAGAACTGGCTAAGCGCTTGCTGGAGGTGCAGCAATTACGCGAACAGCACCTGATTACTCTACCCAGCAACATTGCCCTAGAAAAAGCCAGCAACCCTTTTCTGCGCTGTCTAGAGCCTTCAGTCAAAGATGCTGCAGAACAAAAAGCGCAAACAACTTTGCAAACCGCCAGCGAAGTGTTTGCAACTTTACGCACATGGAAAGATACATTTTAAGTTCACATAATTGACCAATGAACTTGACCCTAGGGATTGAGCTTCCTAGAATCGCGCAAACTTTCTGAAAAGCATATTGATTGATGCCTGTTATTTGCCGAAACAAACTACAGATAACCCAGCCCATCCGTCGCAATTTTGCACTGGCAATGTTGGCGCTGGTAGTGGCAATAAGCTCAGGTTGCCAGACCTTTAATGGCTCAACTGACGATTCACCCCAAGCATCCAATCAACACCACAAAAGTAAAGATGGTTTTATTGTTGGTCTTGAAAACAACCCTAACTGGGTTAATGATGTTGACACCAACCAAGAAACTGATGCTTGGCAGCGGATTCGCCAAGGCTTTCAGTTACAAGACCATCTAGACAACCCTCGTATTGATCAACAGCGTTTATGGTTTGCCAGCCGCGGCCGTTCAATTGAAATCATCTCTGAGCGCAGCAACCCCTACCTGTTCTACATTATTGAAAGCTTAGAAGCGCGCAATATGCCGCTCGAGTTGGCGCTGCTGCCGATGATTGAAAGTGCCTATGATCCACTGGCCTATTCACGCTCACATGCATCAGGTTTATGGCAGTTTATTCCATCCACTGGTCGTCACTTTAAACTCACGCAAACCCATTGGTACGATGCCCGTCGCGACATTATGGCCTCCACTGAAGCGGCGCTGACCTACCTTGAATACCTGAACAAGATGTTTGATGGTGACTGGTTATTGGCTTTAGCCGCTTATAACGCTGGAGAAGGCACAGTTGGCCGAGCGATTAAGCGCAATATTGATCGTGGCTTACCAACCGACTATTGGAACCTTAATCTGCCTGCAGAAACTCAAGCCTATGTGCCCAAATTACTGGCCGTCGCGCAGATCATTAACGCCCCTGAAGCCTACGGCATCAATCTAAGTCCAGTGGCCAATGAACCCTACTTCACCCAGATTCCATTGAAGCAACAAATGGATATCTCACAGCTCGCACAACTCGCACAAGTCAAAGAAGATCACCTGTTAAAACTCAACCCTGCCTATACCCAGGGAATCACTTTCGGCGGACCTAAACACTTATTAGTACCCACAAAAAGTGCTGAGTTGTTGGCTGCTAAACTAGCCATAATGAAGCCCAGCGACATAGTCCAGTGGCAACAATACACCGTGCGCGGCGGTGATAATTTGTCAGCCATTGCCAATCGCCATTTTGTCACCACAGGCTTAATTAAAGACATCAACAAACTGCCCAACGACAACTTGCGCATTGGTCAAGTACTCAATATTCCGAAAAGCCCAGCCGGTGCTGCTGGCAACTTAGCCCAATACAATCGCCCTGCCGTAGCAAGCCCAAGCCGCCGCTACACAGTGCGTAAAGGCGATACTCTTTCACGCATTGCCGCGCAACATAAAGTTTCAGTGACGGATCTTAAACGCTGGAATAACTTGTCATCCAATGCGCTCAAAATCGGTCAAAACCTCAGTTTAACGGCCAACAGCAACCCGACTGTTCATCGAACCGCAGTGGCTACTTTGTATAAGGTGCGTGCCGGTGATTCACTGTATGGCATTGCCAAGCGCCATAAGGTCAGTTTAAAACAACTACAAAACTGGAACCCAAAAATTAGTACAGCGCTAAAACCTGGACAAACCCTCGCACTCTACCTATAAAAGACTTGCCCCGTTAGTTGAGCCCGATAGTGCCAATCAACCTTAGTGTCTTGATGAATGTATGACGCTGCGCCAGCCGATCAAGTAGACTGTGGATATTGAGTGCCTGTTTTTTATGGATTGTGTGTCTTATGCGCGTGTTTCTTTTTTTCATTGCTGCTGTGCTTTTTAGCCCATCCATCTATGCCAGCTTAGTCACCAAACACGGCTATGCTCAGTTTGAACAACTTAAATATGACGCACAATTCACTCATTTTGACTGGGTCAATCCGCACGCGCCCAAAGGTGGCAGCGTACGCTTAATGGCGTTTGGCACCTTTGATACCCTCAATCCCTACACCTTAAAAGGCACCAGCCCAATCGGCACAGCTGATTTTGCCAGCTATGGCATTAGCGAGTTAAACGAACCTTTAATGGTTGGTAGTGGTAATTACGACCCATCCGGTGATGAAGCAGCCAGCGCGTACGGCCTAATCGCTGAAACAGTGCAATACAATGCCAGTCGCAGTTGGGTAGTGTTCAACTTACGCAAAGAAGCACGCTTTCATGATGGCACGCCAATCACGGCAAAAGATGTGGCGTTTTCTTATCGCACTTTATTAAAGCAAGGCCACCCACAATACCGCACGTATCTGCAAGAAGTGGCGCGGGTCGATATCCTCAGTAGTCATCGCATTCGTTTTGTCTTTAAGCGCGCGGGCAACCCTCTATTGATTTTACGCATTGGCGACTTACCTGTGCTGCCTGAACATTACTGGCGTGATCAAGATTTCAGCCAAACCACCTTTAAAGCGCCGCTGGGCAGTGGCCCTTATAAAATCACCGAAGTAAAACCTGGGCGTGCCTTAGTCTTTGAACGGGTTAAAGACTGGTGGGGAAAAGATCTGCCGGTGAATCGTGGTAAATACAATTTCGATAAAGTCTATGTGGATTTTTATCGTGACAAACATGTTGCTTTTGAAGCCTTTAAAGTTGGCAGTTTTGATTTTTATATTGAGCATCAAGCGAAAAACTGGGCCAATAACTATCGTTTCCCAGACATTGCCAAAGGCCGAGTGATTCGTGCTGAAATTGCTCACCAAATCCCCACGCAAACCCAAGCTTTGTTTATTAATACGCGCCGTGCACAGTTTCACGACCGTGACACACGCGAAGCTTTAACTTTATTATTTGATTTCGAATGGGCCAATAAAACTCTATTCAATAATGCCTATCAGCGCGCCAACAGTTACTACCCTAATAGTGATTTTTCGGCCCGCAATAAACCCAAAGGAGCTGAGTGGTTGCTGCTATCAAAATGGCGTGAGCAGCTGCCTTTAGAGTTATTTCTACAACCTTTTGTCTTAGAGACCACCGAAGGTCGCGGCATTCCACGCGAGACCTTGCGCAAAGCCTTAGGCTTATTGGCCAAAGCTGGCTGGAAAAGCAGTGCCAGTGGTATGAAAAACAAACAAGGTCAAGTCCTTGAACTGGAAATACTTCTGGTTAATCCCAGCTTAGAACGCATTTTGCAGGCCTATATCAACACCCTCAATGAGGTTGGCATCAACGCCCGCATGCGCACCGTTGATCGTGCTCAATTTAAGCAACGCTTGGATAACTTTGACTTTGATTTAACCTTATTAACCTTGCCGCAAACGCTAAGCCCCGGCCTTGAACAATGGCAGTATTTTCACTCATCACAAGCAATGGTAAAAGGTAGCAAGAATTACGCAGGGATTAACAGTCCGGTAATTGATGAGCTACTCGATCATTTACTCAATGCAAAAACCTATAATGAGCAGCGCACTGCGGCCCGCGCGCTGGACCGTGCCTTACTGTGGAACTACTACAGTATTCCCAACTGGTATATTAGCCACCACCGTATTGCTTACCAAAACCGTTTTGAATTTGTGCGCATTCCACCTTACACCTTGGGCTTGCGTGCTTGGTGGTTAAAACCTTCGGAGATCAAATGATGCTGACTGCCTTGCGTCGTGGTTGTTTATCACTCTGCGTCTTAGTCTGTAGCACGGCTGCATTGGCCGAGCCGCAACATGCCATGACGTTGTACGATGAAGCGCCTAAATATCCAAGCGACTTCACTCATTTTGACTACACCAATCCAGATGCGCCAAAAGGTGGCACCTTGCGTTTGGCCGGCCTCAATGGCTTTGACAGCCTTAATCCTTTTATTCCTAAAGGCAATGCCGGCGATCAGATTGGTTTACTTTACGACACCCTCACCTACCATTCCGCCGATGAGCCTTTTACTGAATACGGCCTGCTCGCTGAGCGTATTGAAAAAGCCGATGACCACAGCTTTGTCCGCTTTTATTTAAACCCCAAAGCACGCTTTAATGATGGTCAGCCGGTGACCGCTGAAGATGTGCTGTTCACCTTTAACACCCTGATCGAAAAAGGCCATCCGCTGTATCGCCATTATTATGCTGATGTTGCTGAAGTGGTGGTGGAAAATCCACTGCAAGTACGCTTTGATTTTAAGCACAGTAATAACCGCGAATTACCCCTGATTTTAGGTCAGCTACAAATCTTGCCAAAACATTGGTGGGCAGAACGCGATTTCACTAAAACCAGCTTAACCGCGCCGTTAGGCAGTGGCCCGTACCGTCTAGTGCAGGTCGATGCCGGACGCAGTTTGCGCTATGAGCGGGTAAAAGACTGGTGGGGCAAAGATCTCCCGGTGTCGCGCGGACTTTACAATTTCAACACCATCTATATTGATTATTACCGCGATATGTCAGTCGCGCTAGAAGCCTTTAAAGCCGGTCAGTTTGATTTCAACCTGGAATACTCGGCTAAAGATTGGGCCACTGGTTACAACTCTCCAGCACTGCGCAGCGGTGCGATTATCAAAAAGTCGATTAAGAACCACAACCCTGTCGGCATGCAGGGTTTTACTTTTAATTTACGCAAAAAAATGTTTCAAGACCCGCGCGTACGCCAAGCATTAAGCCTGTTATTTGATTTTGAGTGGACCAATAAACAGCTTTTTTATAGCTCTTATATCCGTACCCAAAGCTATTTTGAAAACTCGGAACTGGCAGCTCGTGGCTTACCTTCAGAAGAAGAACTGGCGATTTTAGAGCCACTACGCGGTTCGATTCCTGAGCAAGTGTTTACCCAGGCTTACCAAACGCCGATCAGTGATGGCAGTGGCATTATTCGTGAGCGCCGTTTAGAAGCTTATCGCCTGCTGCAAGAAGCCGGCTACCGCATTGAAAATGATCAGATGGTCAATGCTGAGGGTGAGCCGCTAGCTTTTGAGTTTATTATTGCTCAAGCCAACTTAGAGCGTGTCCTTCTACCCTTTAAGCGCAATCTTGCCGAACTGGGCATTGAGATGACCATTCGCCGCGCCGATGTATCACAATACATCAACCGCATGCGCTCGCGGGATTTTGAGATGACCTCAAGTATTTGGTCGCAATCCAATTCACCGGGCAATGAACAACGGGACTTTTGGCATTCCAGCAGTGTCGATAACCCCGGCAGCCGCAACTTTATTGGCCTGCAAGATCCTGCCATCGACAGCTTAGTTGAAGGTCTTATCAACGCGCCAAGCCGCGCCAGTTTAATCACCCATGCGCGCGCGTTGGATCGGGTTTTACTCTGGGGCCATTACGTGATTCCAAACTACTACATCGACACTTGGCGGACAGCCTACTGGCAACACTTGGCACAACCCGAAGTGGCACCTTTGTATGATTACGGCTTAATGACCTGGTGGATTAAACCTGACGCAGCCCACCCCTCTACTGCGGCGGACGAATAACTATGCTGGCGTATATTTTTCGGCGTTTATTGCTGATCATTCCCACTTTGCTGGGCATTTTAGTGGTCAACTTTATTATTATTCAGGCAGCACCTGGCGGCCCTGTAGAACAAATGATTGCCAAACTGGAAGGCTTTGACGCAGCAGCAGGCGGAGCCACTGGGCGTATTTCCGGCGGTGGCTCGGAAGTTTCTAGTAGCGCCTCAGCCAACTATCGAGGCGCGCAAGGTTTAGATCCTGAGCTGATCTTGGAAATCGAGAAGATGTATGGCTTTGATAAGCCGGCCATCGAGCGCTTTTGGATTATGCTAAAAAACTATGCGCACTTTGATTTTGGCAACAGTTTCTTCCGCGATGCCAAGGTGACTGATTTAATTCTTGAAAAAATGCCCGTCTCAATCTCGTTAGGGCTCTGGAGTACGCTGTTGATGTATATGATTTCCATACCGCTGGGGATCAGTAAAGCCGTACGCCACGGCAGCGCGTTTGATGTTTGGACCAGTTCGGCGATTATTTTAGGCTATGCGATCCCGGCCTTCTTGTTTGCAATTTTATTGGTGGTGGTGTTTGCCGGCGGTAGCTATTTAAGCTGGTTTCCGCTGCGCGGCCTGACCTCCAATAATTTTGAAGAGCTAAGCTTACTCGGTAAGCTCGGCGACTACTTCTGGCACTTAGCCTTGCCGGTCACCGCTCTGGTGATTGGTAACTTTGCCACGCTGACTTTACTGACTAAAAACAGTTTCTTGGATGAAATCAACAAGCAGTATGTGACCACCGCACGTGCCAAAGGCTTGCCAGAAAATAAAGTCTTGTACGGCCATGTATTTCGTAATGCCATGCTGATTATTATTGCCGGCTTCCCTGCGGCCTTTATCGGCATGTTTTTCACCGGCTCACTGCTAATTGAAGTGATTTTCTCGCTCGATGGCTTGGGTTTACTGAGTTTTGAAGCGGCAATTAATCGCGATTATCCGGTAGTGTTTGGTACGTTATTCTTATTCACTTTACTGGGTTTGCTGGTTAAATTAATCGGTGATATTACCTACACCTTGGTCGATCCGCGCATCGACTTCAGCAGTCGGGGGAACTGATATGGCGCTTTCTCCGATCAACCAACGCCGTTTTGCGCTGTTCAAAGAACATAAGCGCGGCTGGTTTTCCTTATGGATCTTTCTCGGTTTATTTATTCTATCGCTGGGCGCAGAGTTCATTGCCAACGATAAACCGCTGCTGGTGCAGTATGACGGTGCACTGTACTTTCCAGTGCTCAAGCGTTATCCAGAAACTGCTTTCGGTGGCGAGTTTCCGTTACAAGCCAATTATAAAAGCCCATATATCGAAGAGCTGATCGCGGAAAAAGATGGTTGGATGCTGTGGCCGATCATTCCATTTAACTACTCCAGCATCAATTACGATCTGCAAGTGCCAGCCCCAGCACCGCCCTCGTCGCAAAACTGGCTGGGCACCGATGACCAAGGCCGTGATGTCTTGGCTAGGGTGATTTACGGCTTCCGTATTTCGGTGTTATTTGCTCTGACATTAACCTTAGTCAGCTCAGTGATTGGCGTCTTTGTTGGCGCTTTGCAGGGCTTTTATGGTGGATGGGTAGATTTGGTCGGCCAGCGCTTTTTAGAAGTCTGGTCGGGACTGCCGGTCCTGTACCTGTTGATTATTATGGCCAGCTTTATTCAGCCTAATTTCTGGTGGCTACTGGGAATCATGTTGTTATTTTCTTGGATGAGCTTGGTTGATTTGGTTCGCGCGGAGTTTTTACGTGGCCGTAATCTGGAATATGTTCGTGCGGCACGCGCCTTAGGCATGCAAAACAGTGCGATTATGTTCCGCCATATTCTGCCCAACGCGATGGTCTCAACCATTACTTTCTTGCCTTTTATTTTAACTGGCGCAATTGGCACATTAACCGCTTTGGATTTCTTAGGTTTTGGTTTACCGCCAGGCTCACCCTCACTGGGTGAATTGGTGGCGCAAGGTAAATCCAACTTACAGGCACCTTGGCTGGGTATCAGCGCTTTTACGGTCTTGGCATTGATGCTGAGTTTATTAGTATTTATTGGTGAGGCTGCCCGTGATGCATTCGACCCAAGAAAATAAAGTGGAACAACTGCTCAGCATTGAAGACTTATCCGTTGAGTTTATCAGCGGCGAGAACGTACAGCGCGCAGTCAACAACATCAGTTTCAGCATTCATAAAGGTGAAACACTGGCGCTGGTTGGCGAAAGTGGTTCAGGCAAGTCGGTCACTGCGCACTCTATTTTGCGCTTACTGCCCTACCCGTTGGCACGTCATCCCAGCGGTAAGATTATCTATCAAGGCAAGGACTTGCTTGCTGCTGCGCCAGAGTATTTGCGTAAAGTACGCGGCAACCGCATTGCGATGATTTTCCAAGAGCCGATGAGTTCGCTCAATCCTTTGCACACCATCGAAAAGCAGATCAATGAAATCCTGATTTTGCATAAAGGGATGAACGCCAAGCAAGCCTCAGTGCGCACACTAGAGCTACTTACTCTGGTCGAGATACCCAACCCCGCGCAGCGCATGAATTCCTACCCACACGAACTGTCTGGCGGACAACGTCAGCGTGTGATGATTGCCATGGCACTCGCCAATGAGCCGGAACTGCTGATTGCTGATGAACCGACTACGGCGCTGGACGTTACTGTGCAGCAAACTATTTTAGAACTGCTCAGCGATTTACAAGAGCGTCTTGGCATGTCGATCTTATTGATCAGCCATGACTTGAACTTAGTGCGGCGCGTCGCCCATCGTGTTTGCGTGATGCGCAACGGCGAAATTGTTGAGCAAGCCGCATGCGCTGAGATTTTTAGCAACCCACAGCACCCCTATACGCAAGAACTGCTCGGCGCTGAGCCAAGCGGCACGCCAGTTCCGCATAGCCCGAGCGAGACGCTATTGGAAACCCGCGATTTACGTGTTTGGTTTCCGATCAAAAAAGGTATTTTTCAGCGCACTGCCGATTATATTAAAGCTGTTGATGGCATTAGTTTCACCTTGCAGCGCGGACAAACCCTTGGCGTCGTCGGCGAAAGCGGATCAGGTAAATCGACCCTAGGTTTAGCAATTTTGCGGCTAATCAATAGTAAAGGCGGCATTTTTTACGCAGGCAATGCCATCGACCAACTCTCGCAAAAAGAAATCCGACCACTGCGCCGCGACATTCAAGTGGTTTTTCAAGACCCATTTGGTAGCCTGAGCCCAAGAATGAGCGTCTCAGATATCATTGGCGAAGGTTTGCATATCCACAAGATGGGCAATGCACAGGAACAAGAGCAAGCAATCATCGCTGCGTTGCAAGAAGTGGGCCTCGATCCAGACACACGGCACCGCTATCCCCATGAATTTTCTGGGGGACAACGGCAACGTATTGCGATTGCGCGCGCCTTGGTACTGAAGCCGAAGCTGATTGTTTTAGATGAACCCACCTCAGCGCTGGACCGCACTGTACAGCGTCAAGTGGTGGAATTGCTGCGTAATTTGCAGCTGAAATACAATTTGACCTATGTGTTTATTAGCCATGACTTGGCAGTGGTCAAAGCCCTCAGTCACCATTTATTGGTGATGCGTCAGGGGCAAGTGATTGAACAAGGTGCTGCAGCAAGTATTTTTGCAGCGCCGCAACAAACCTATACACAGCAGTTGCTCGCAGCGGCATTTATAAATAGCTCGCAGCAGCAAACGCATGATTATTGATTGAAGAAGAGGAAGTATCATGGGTTTCATGACCGGTAAACGCGTTTTAATCGTTGGCGTAGCCAGCAAATTATCCATTGCTTCAGGCATTGCAGCCGCCATGCACCGCGAAGGCGCAGAGTTGGCTTTCACCTATCAAAATGAAAAGCTGCAAAAGCGTGTTGAAGGCTTTGCCGAAACCTGGGGCTCATCCGCTGACCTGTGCTTCCCTTGCGATGTTGCTAATGATGACGATATTGACAACGTATTTACTGAACTGGCGAAAAAGTGGGACGGTTTAGACTGTATCGTGCACTCAGTCGGTTTTGCCCCAGGCGATCAACTCGACGGCGACTTTACTGAAGTCACCACCCGCGAAGGCTTTAAGATTGCTCACGATATCAGCGCCTATAGCTTTATTGCTTTAGCTAAAGCCGGTCGCAGCATGATGCAAGGCCGCAATGGTAGCTTACTGACCCTAACTTACTTAGGTGCAGAGCGCACCATGCCGAACTACAACGTTATGGGCATGGCTAAAGCCAGCCTAGAGGCCGGTGTGCGTTACTTAGCCGGTAGCTTAGGTGCTGAAGGCACTCGCGTGAATGCGGTCTCTGCAGGTCCGATCCGCACCCTCGCCGCATCTGGCATTAAGAGCTTTCGTAAAATGCTCGCTGCCAATGAGAAACAAACCCCTTTGCGTCGCAACGTGACCATTGATGAAGTCGGTAATGCCGGTGCATTTTTATGCTCGGACTTAGCCTCAGGTATCAGCGGTGAAATCATGTACGTCGATGGTGGCTTCAATACCACGGCGATGGGTAACATCGAAGAAGACTGAGTTTTCTCAAACGATGTTTCCTGAGCAACAAAAAACCCGCTTGAAAGCGGGTTTTTTGTACTTACAATTCAACGCTTAAAAACGTTGAATTTTTGCGTCCAACTCAAGTTGCTGGAGGAATGCATTGAAGTCGACTTGACCAGCACGTGAGGCAAGAATGTCTCGGTACTGCTTCAATTCGCTGCCGTTCAGTGACACATCTGCAGCATTGACGCCGGTTAGGCGCACAACCACATAGTCACCATTACCGAGGTTTAAACCTGCAAACTTAGCAGCACCCGCCTCTGGCTTAGGCATTTTAAACAGCGCTTGTAACACTTCAGGATCAATATTCTCTTGACCACGCGTCGCTGCTTCTACCACCTGCCAAGTCTCTTGCTGGGCTTGTTCAACCGAAGCTTTACCTTCTTGTAAACTGCTTAGCAATGCTTCACCTTGGCTCCGAGCCTGTTCAATCGCACGCTTGGCAATCAATTGCTCACGAATCTGCGTACTGACTTCAGCAAAATCAATGGGCTCTGGACGCTTATGCTCTTTAACACGCAGCACCACTGTGGTTTCTGGATCAAGCTCGATAGCTGTACTGTTAGCGCCCTCTTCGAGGACCTCAGTGCTAAATGCTGCTTGCAATACCTGACGATTAGCAAACAAACCATCCAGTCCTTCACGACCAAAAGGTTCACTGACTTTAATCTCTAAACCCAACTCGCTGGCGGGTTGCTGCAGATCAGCCGACTCATAAGCTGCGCTTTCTAAGTCGCGAACGGCTTCTACAAAGCGCTGTTCAACTTCTTGGGTTTTTAGATCTTGGCTCAACTTCTCTTTCAAACTGGCAAAGGTTGGAATGTCCGCTGCTTGCACATCAAGCAACTTAATCACATGCCAGCCGTAGTCGGTACGCACTGGGACAGAAACCTGCTCTTTCTCAAGCGCATATAAAGCGTCTTCAAATGCTGGTTCATAGACACCTTTTGCGGCAAAGCCTAGATCACCGCCTTGCTCGGCAGAACCTATGTCATCAGACATCTCTTTCGCTACCACAGCAAAGTCTTCGCCAGCATTGATGCGCTCAATTGCACTCTGCGCTGCTGCTTTGGCTTGAGCATCAGTCACTTCACCTGACACTTCAAAGAGGATATGTGCCGCATGACGCTGCTCCGCAAGGTTAGCGATTTCCGCTTGATACATCTCTTGAAGTGCTGCGTCATCCACAGCGACCTGATCAAAGAAGGCTTTCTTATCCAGCTCAATGTACTCAACTACAATTTGCTCTGGAGTTAAAAACTCAGAAGCATTATCGCTGTAGTAAGCCTTAGCTTCTTCATCAGTGACCGTTACTTTATCCAACCCTGGTTTGATGGTCAGCATGGCAAAGTCACGGGTTTGACGCTCTAGGTCAGCAAAAGCTTGCGCTTCTTGCTCGGTAACAAAAGTAGTCGCAGCAATCCCTGCACGCAATTGTCCGGTGCGCATCTCTTGCTCGATCATCTGTCTAAACTGCAAACGGGTGTAACCCATTTGACGAATCACCTGATCAAAACGATCGGCATTAAACTTGCCATCAACCTGGAACTCAGGCGCCAGTAAAATAAACTGATCAATTAAGGCGCTAGAAAAAGCGAAGCCTGACTGATCCGCTGCTTGCACCAGTAACTTACGTGAAATAAGACCTTTCAATGCCGCTTCTGAAAGTAATGCGTCATCAATCAGGCTGGCATCAAAATCTTTCCCAAATTGCTGCAACAGTTGCCTGCGCTGAAGATTTTTTGCTTCAGCTAATGCATCGAGGGTAATTTCTTCACCGTTAACTTTGGCAGCATTATTACTGTTGCTGGTTGAACCTAAAATGGCATCAAAACCAGTAAAAGCAAACAGCACGACAATCAAACCAATAATGGATTTAGAGATCCACCCCGTAGAGTTATCTCGAATATTCTGCAGCATGCATCCCCCGATGTCGCTATTAAAAATAGCTGTGCATTATGGGTAGGGCTAATAAAACAAAGGCGCACCGAATGATGCGCCTTTGTATTCAGTGATACGCGTAAAGCCTGCGCTTTCTATTTTAAGCAGCAAATAGAACGTACCAGTCACACCAGCTTTACAACCAATGTGTAAGAAGCGCTTAGTTAACCGTTAACCGCGTCTTTCAGTGCTTTACCTGCTTTAAAGCCAGGAATTTTTGCTGCTGCAATTTCAATTGGGTTACCAGTCTGAGGATTACGGCCTGTGCGCGCAGCACGATCCTTAACAGCAAAAGTACCAAAACCAACCAACACTACTGAATCACCTTCTTGCAAGGCACCAGTGATGCTTTCGATAACTGCATCTAATGCGCGTCCTGCAACGGCTTTAGGAATATCTGCCGAAGCAGCAACTTTATCAATCAACTCTGACTTGTTCACTCGTAAGTCCCCTTAGGTTTCTTAAATAATTATAATTGCAATTTTGATTCATACAAAACAGCTTTGCTTTCAATCAAAAGACACGGACACCACGCTTTATAGCAAGGTGTCGAAAAGCATGTCAACCACAACAGTATTAATGGGTACTGATGCGATCAGTCGCTTCAGTTTCTCGCGACTCATCCTTCATTAATAATTCAGATGCGACATCAGACAATGGGTCTGGCATGTATTGCAGCGCAATTTGCAGTACCTCGTCAATCCATTTTACTGGCTTGATGTCTAAATCGGCCTTTATATTAGCTGGTATTTCCTTCAAGTCACGTACATTTTCTTCAGGGATGATAACTGTTTTAATTCCACCACGGTGTGCGGCAAGTAGTTTTTCTTTCAAACCACCAATTGCCAGCACTTGGCCACGCAAAGTAATCTCACCGGTCATGGCCACATCAGCGCGCACCGGGATCTTAGTCAATGCCGACACAAGCGCCGTACACATGCCTATACCGGCACTTGGTCCATCCTTAGGGGTAGCGCCCTCTGGCATGTGCAAATGCACGTCACTCTTCTCGTAGAAGTCAGGAGCGATGCCTAATAACTGCGCGCGGCTGCGTACAACGGTCAGAGCTGCAGTCATTGATTCAACCATCACATCGCCAAGCGAGCCGGTTTTGATCAACTGGCCCTTACCTGGCACGACTGCAGATTCGATGGTTAACAACACGCCACCGACTGAAGTCCAAGCTAAACCTGTGACCTGCCCGACCTGATCTTCTAGCTCAGCAGAGCCATAAGTATATTTTTGCACACCTAAATAATGCTCTAAATCATCAGCCGTCACCGTGACTTTAATTTTTTTCTGCGCGGATTGTTCTTTCACCACTTTGCGACACACTTTCGCAATTTGACGTTCTAAACCACGCACACCAGCTTCACTGGTGTACAGGCGCACAACATTAAGCATTGCATCTGACTCAAAAATCAGCTCTGCATCTTTTAAGCCATTGGCTTTCAGCTGCTTGCTGACTAAGTATTTTTTAGCAATATTGAGCTTTTCATCTTCGGTGTAACCCGGCAGACGAATCACTTCCATACGGTCTAATAACGGACCTGGAATATTCATTGAGTTGGCGGTACAAACGAACATCACATCCGATAAATCGTAATCCACTTCTAGATAGTGGTCGTTGAAGCTATGGTTTTGCTCTGGATCGAGTACTTCCAGCAATGCAGAGGCTGGATCACCACGCATGTCTTGACCCATCTTGTCGATTTCATCAAGCAAGAATAATGGATTACGCACACCAACTTTGCTTAAACGCTGAATGATTCGACCCGGCATCGCACCAATATAAGTACGGCGGTGACCTCGAATTTCTGCTTCATCGCGCACGCCGCCGAGGGCCATACGGATGTATTTACGATTGACCGAACGGGCAATCGACTCCGCTAGAGAGGTTTTACCCACGCCCGGCGGACCAACTAAGCAAAGAATCGGACCTTTAAGTTTTTTAACGCGCTTTTGCACGGCTAAATACTCAAGGATGCGCTCCTTCACTTCTTCAAGACCAAAATGGTCAGCTTCAAGAATTTCTTCAGCGCGCTGCAAATCTAAGCGCACCTTACTCTTGGATTTCCAAGGGGTGTTGATTAACCAATCTAAATAGGTTCGCACCACCGATGCTTCGGCAGACATAGGTGACATTTGCTGCAGTTTTTTCAACTCAGCATGGGCTTTGGCGAGCGCTTCTTCGCTCATGCCAGCATCATCAATGCGCTGTTTTAGCACATCCATGTCATTTTGACCGTCTTCGCCTTCACCGAGCTCTTTTTGAATGGCTTTCATTTGCTCATTCAAATAATACTCGCGCTGACTGCGCTCCATTTGCTTTTTCACGCGACCACGGATGCGTTTTTCAACATTAAGCAATTCAAGCTCAGTGTCGAGCACACCCAAGAGCAAATCGACACGCTCAGCAATATCGAGACGGTCCAGCACTGTTTGCTTCTGTCCGAGCTTGAGGGTCATTTGCGCAGCTATTGAGTCGCTCAAGCGGCCGACGTCATCAATTTCACCCAGCGTCGCTAAAGCTTCAGCAGGGACTTTCTTGCTTTGCTGCACAAACGACTCAAAGTGCTCGAATAAAGTATGGCGCAGCACTTCATTTTCAGTGGTGCTGGCGGGTTCTTCGTTATGCAACTGTACTTGCGCGCGCAAGTAGTCGTCACCGGCCAATCCTTCAATAATTTCGCCACGCTGCTCACCTTCAGCCAGCACTTTAACAGTACCGTCAGGCAACTTCAGCAGTTGTAAAATCGTGGCGACGGTACCCACTGTATACAGGGCATCTAGTTTTGGATCGTTGTCTGCAGGTTGCTGCTGCGCAATCAGAAGGATTTTCTTATCGCCTTCCATCGCAGCTTCTAATGCTGCAATTGATTTTTCACGCCCAACAAATAAGGGAATAACCATGTGTGGATAAACCACAACATCTCGCAATGGCAGTAACGGCAATTCGATGATTGTCTTCATTCTTCTCTCTCACTTGCGGCACGCAGGCCGTAATAATATTGGCTAAGCCTGTGATTGAAGATGGGGGCGCCTAACAACAATTACAAGGTGAACAGCACAAATAACAAAAAGGGCCCGTAGGCCCTTTTATCAACACACTGTACGCACTTAAGCGTCAGGTGCTGCTTTCTTCGCTACAGGCTCTTTCGATGCGTAGATCAATAAAGGCTTAGAAGTACCCTCAATCACGCTCTCATCAATCACCACTTTAGTCACATCAGTTTCTGATGGGATGTCATACATGGTGTCGAGCAAAATACCTTCAAGAATGGAACGCAAGCCACGTGCACCGGTTTTACGCAGTAAGGCACGCTTGGCCACAGCATTCAATGCATCTGGACGGAACTCCAGTTCAACCCCTTCCATGTCGAATAACTTGCCATACTGTTTAGTCAGCGCATTCTTCGGCTCGGTGAGGATTTGAATCAGAGCGGCTTCATCGAGCTCTTCCAAGGTTGCAATCACTGGCAAGCGACCAACAAACTCAGGAATCAAGCCAAACTTAACCAGATCATCGGGCTCAACATCACGCAACGCTTCACCGATTTTCTTCTCTTGCTCTTTACTGTGTACTTCCGCAGCAAAACCAATTCCACCTTTTACAGAGCGGTTTTGGATAACTTTCTCTAAACCAGAAAACGCACCACCACAGATAAATAGGATATTGCGCGTAT
The DNA here is from genome assembly GCF_000421765.1 of Denitrificimonas caeni DSM 24390. Classification (GTDB taxonomy): domain Bacteria; phylum Pseudomonadota; class Gammaproteobacteria; order Pseudomonadales; family Pseudomonadaceae; genus Denitrificimonas; species Denitrificimonas caeni. Next base: position 368,335 of record NZ_ATXQ01000002.1, read on the forward strand.
CCACTTGCAAGAATTCTTGCTGCGGATGCTTGCGTCCACCCTGAGGCGGAATCGAGGCAACGGTGCCTTCAATCAGCTTCAATAAAGCTTGTTGAACACCTTCACCTGACACATCGCGGGTAATCGATGGGTTATCAGATTTGCGGGTGATTTTATCAATTTCATCAATATAAACGATGCCCATCTGTGCTTTCTCTACATCGTAGTCGCACTTTTGCAGCAGTTTTTGAATGATGTTTTCGACGTCTTCACCCACATAACCGGCTTCGGTCAAAGTGGTCGCATCGGCAATGGTAAAAGGCACATTCAATAGGCGCGCTAAGGTTTCAGCCAGCAATGTTTTGCCCGATCCAGTTGGACCAATTAGCAAAATGTTACTTTTACCTAATTCAATGTCATCTTTTTTGTCGCGATTGTTTAAGCGCTTGTAGTGGTTATACACCGCTACCGCTAAAACTTTTTTAGCGCGCTCCTGACCAATCACATACTGGTCCAGAATGCCGCTGATTTCTTTTGGCGAAGGCAGTTTATGTGCAGCGCTTTCATCCTGTGCTTCTTGCACTTCCTCACGGATAATGTCATTGCACAAATCAACGCATTCATCACAAATAAAAACCGAGGGGCCAGCTATCAGCTTGCGCACTTCATGTTGGCTTTTGCCACAGAAGGAGCAATACAGCAACTTGCCTTTGTCCTCGCCACTACGCTTATCAGTCATTCGTTCGTTCCAGTTTGGTAGGCTATGAATATAAGATGAAGCCTTCAGTCGGCTTTTTCAACCCATAGACCCACATAAAACATATACAGCAGTACTTTAATGTTGATTAAACCGGCATTTGACGCTTGGTTGCCACATGGTCAATCAAACCGTATTTCACTGCTTCGTCACCGCTCATAAAGTTATCACGATCGGTATCTTTGGCAATAATGTCAATTGGCTGACCCGTATGATCGGCCAAAATTTTATTCAAACGATCACGAATGGTTAAAATCTCGCGCGCATGAATTTCAAAATCAGATGCTTGGCCCTGAAACCCACCTAACGGCTGGTGGATCATCATGCGTGAATGCGGTAAGCAATAACGCTTGCCTGCAGCACCACCAGCTAACAATAACGCACCCATACTGGCCGCTTGACCAATACAAGTAGTCGACACATCAGGCTTAATAAACTGCATGGTGTCGTAAATTGACATCCCAGCCGTGACTGAACCACCTGGTGAATTGATATACAGGTGAATGTCTTTGTCTGGGTTTTCAGCTTCCAAGAATAGCAACTGCGCAACCACTAAGTTCGCCATATAGTCTTCGACTGGGCCAACTAAGAAAATAATGCGCTCTTTGAGCAGGCGCGAGTAAATATCATAAGCACGCTCACCGCGTGATGACTGCTCGACAACCATTGGCACCAAACCGCCAGCGCCTTGAATCTCTTGTGGGTTTTGCATAAAAGTATTGTGTGACATATCTGCCGTAGCTCCCAGATTAATGCTCATCGTCATAAAGACACACAAGCCAGCACTAAGGCTGGCTTATTGGCTAACAGACCTCACAGGCCTGCTAGCACTTGGGTGTCAGCAGAGTAAAATCACTCAGCGCTGGCTTCTTCTTCAGCCTGAGGCGCTGCTGCTGGTTTAACTGCTTCTTCGTAAGCAACAGTAACATCAGTTACTTTGGCTTTCGCTAAAACAGTATCTACAACTTGTTCTTCAAGCACAACCGCACGAACGTCGTCTAACTGCTGTTCGTTTTTGTAGTACCACTCAATCACTTGCTGTGGCTCTTGGTAAGCTGCAGCCATTTCTTCAATGGTGCTACGCACGCGTTGATCGTCAGCTTTGATTTCAAACTGCTTAACCATTTGTGCAACGATCAAACCTAAAGCAACACGGCGCTTAGCTTGCTCAGTGAATAACTCAGCTGGCAATTGGTCAGGCTTGATGTTGCCACCAAACTGCTGAACGGCTTGCACACGCAAACGATCAACTTCGTTAGAAATCAATGCACTTGGCACTTCGATCTCATTGGCAGCTAACAAGCCATCCATCACTTGGCTTTTTACTTTGCCTTTGATGGCTTGATTCAGTTCACGCTGCATGTTCTTGGTTACTTCAGCACGGAAACCTTCTAAACCGCCTTCAGCGTTACCAAACATCGCGAAGAACTCTTCGTTCAGCTCTGGCAGCTCTGGACCTTCAACCTTATTCACAATCACAGTGAACTCAGCTGTTTTACCGGCCAAATCAAGGTTTTGGTAATCTTCTGGGAAGGTTGGCGCGATTTCTTTGGTTTCGCCAGCGCTGCAACCCACTAGAGCGTCTTCAAAACCAGGAATCATACGGCCTGAACCTAGAACTAAAGGTACGTTATCAGCAGTACCGCCAGCAAATGGCTCACCATCAATGCGACCTACAAAATTGATGGTCACTTGGTCGTTCAGCTCAGCAGCACGCTCTACAGTTACAAAGCGAGTGTTTTGCTTACGTAAGATTTCCAGCATGTTATCAACATCAGATTCAGCCACTTCAGCGCTCTGACGCTCAACTTCAATGCCTTCTAAGCCTTTAACTTCAAACTCTGGGAACACTTCAAAGGTTGCGACGTATTCAAGACCTTTCTCTTTCTCGAATACACGCGGCTCAATCGCAGGCTGACCCACTGGATTAAGCTTCTCAGCAACAACAGCTTCATAAAAAGTTGCTTGGATCACATCGCCTAAAACTTCTTGGCGTGCATCAGCTTCATAACGCTGACGAATGATGCTCATTGGCACTTTACCAGGACGGAAGCCTGGTACTTTGGCGCGCTTAGCGGTTTGCTGAAGGCGCTTAGTCACTTCATTTTCAATACGCTCAGCTGGAACGCTAATGTTCATTTTGCGCTCAAGGGCGGAAGTGCTTTCTACGGAAACTTGCATGGTTATTCCTCGTTGAATAGACGTGGCCAGACATACCGACCCTAGAATCAAGGGCATGCATTCTAGTGGTCTCGAACAGAAATATCCATTCAATCCGGCAGAGAATTTGCAGTATTACAATAATCCTTCAATTGGCAGCCATGAAAGTACACGCACGGCAGCGCGTCGCCAGAGTTTACTATTGGGCTCATTGGTGTAGGTTTTGACTCCACCCTCTTGCTGCTCCGTCCAGTAAAGCCGGCCATTGGGCATCGTTTTGATTCGATAAGCATGGGCCGGAATCTCATCATAAAACGCATGATTAATTCGCTGCGCTAAGCGTGGACTGTCAATTACAAAACCCAGCTCAGTATTTAAATTTGCGGAGCGCGGATCAAAATTAAACGATCCAACAAAGACGTGCTGACGATCCACTGAGAAGGTTTTTGCATGCAAACTAGAGCCTGAGCTGCCTAAAAAGCGCTTTTTACCCTTTGAACGCTTCACTTGACTGGGGTTGCGCTGCATCTCATAGAGAATTACACCTGACTCCAGCAACGCCTGTCGACGCTTGGCGTAGCCTGCATGCACCGCAGCGACATCGGTGGCCGATAGCGAATTGGTTAGCACTTTAACCTCAACCCCTTTGCGCACCAACCAAGCAAACGCCTCAACGCCGGACTCGGTTGGTACAAAATAAGGCGAGATCAACTCCACATCGACTTGTGGATCACCAATAATGTCTTGCAACTGCTGAATCAATAATGATTCTTTCTCAGCTTTACCGAGCCCTTTACGCGGATCATCGCTGACCATACGTACATTGACCCACTCAAAAGGAACCTCACCCTGTTCCAGTTGAGTAATAAAGGGGGATTCACGTAATGACTCAACATACTGCTGCGCGCCTTTGCTGGCGGCAATTTGCTCAGCATGCTCACGTAAAGTAGTTAGAGGTAAAGCCTTACTACTGGAGACCACTCGCTCTAAGGGATAACTAGAGGCGCTGTGCCAGTATTTATCGAAGTCCGCTGACACATCGCGCACCGCCTCGCCAACGCTTAACACATCTAGATCAGCAAATAGCACATCATTGGTTGCACCAAAATACTCATCGCCGACATTGCGTCCACCGATAATGCTCAAGGAGTTATCTGCGGTCATCGACTTATTATGCATACGCCGATTAAGCCGAGTGAAATCAGTGAGAAAACCCCACCAGCGCGGCTTGCGCAACATAAAAGGATTGAACAGACGCACTTCAATATTTTCATGGCCGTTCAGACCCGCCAGCACAGCATCGGTATTGCTGGTGTTATTGTCATCCAGTAATAAACGCACACGCACGCCGCGATCAGCCGCCTCGTGTAAAGCCTCAAAAAGCATGGTGCCAGTCATATCGCGCTGCCAAATGTAATATTGCACATCAAGACTGCGCTGCGCATGCTTGGCCAGCATCATGCGCGCCGCAAAAGCATCGTCAGCCTCGATCAGCGGAAAAACACCACTTCGTCCTGCACCATACTGCGCTTCCAAGGGTGCCAGTGCCTTGGCGAAATAGGTATCAGCGACCTGTTCTTTTGTATAGGCATAGGTTTGACTACGTCCTTCTAAAGAAGGCAAATTACTGCAGCCAAGTAGCAGAGCACTTAGACTCATGAATCCCCAGCGTATTAATTTTTTAGTCATATAAGGTCACAAAATGATTGCTCTACATTACCGCTGCTGAATAAATTGCGCTAAATCAAGATCTTGCTGCTCTTTTGCCGCAAATCTGTGTCTATCAGGTAGTCTAGCCCTAATTCATAATGATCAGCAAAACTGAGCATCTAATCTTTCTCTATAAAGGGGTCTGGCCAATGGAGCAAATGCCAAGCTTTAATCGAGCACTTGTGGAAAAATATGACCGTCCGGGTCCACGATACACTTCCTATCCAACTGCGCCACAATTTCACACAGCATTTGCTGTCGATCATTATCGTCAAGCAACTGAGCGCAGCAATACCCAAGAATCAGCGAAACCGTTATCGATATATATCCATATTCCTTTCTGCCAAAGTCTTTGCTACTACTGCGCATGCAATAAAATCATTACGCAAAAGACCAGCCGAGCGGTGGAATACCTTGAGTATCTGAAACAAGAGATTCACTTACAAGCCAGTTTATTTGATAAAAAGCGCTTGGTCACACAATTGCACCTTGGCGGTGGCACACCGACCTACCTGACCCAAGAGCAACTGACTGATTTGATGGACACCTTGCGCAGCGCCTTCAATCTGGATGAAACCGAGCAGCGCCAGTTCTCGCTAGAAGTTGACCCGCGTACCATTACCCCAGCTCAAATCCAACTGCTACGTGACCTAGGCTTTAATCGCATCAGTTTTGGTATTCAAGATTTTGATCCAAAAGTGCAGGAAGCGGTCAATCGCATTCAAAGCGAAGAACAAGTACAAAACTTAATCGATGCAGCACGCAAGGCTGAGTTTCGCTCAATCAGTGCTGACTTAATTTACGGCTTACCGCTGCAAACAGTAGAGAGTTTTGATACCACGCTAGACAAAATCATCGCTATGCGCCCTGACCGCATTGCCGCTTACAGCTATGCGCACTTACCTAAACTGGTACGCGCACAGCGCTTGATCCGTCCTGAAGACATGCCGCCACCCGAGCGCAAACTCGAACTGCTTGAGTTAACCATTCGCCGCTTATGCAGCGCAGGCTATGTTTATATTGGTATGGATCACTTTGCTCTGCCAGAAGATGAACTGGCACAAGCGCGCATCAATGATACTTTGCAGCGCAACTTCCAAGGCTATTCAACCCACGCTGATTGCGACTTGATCGGTTTAGGCGTGTCGTCGATCGGTAAAGTGGGCGACACCTACAGTCAAAACGTCAAAGAGTTGTCGCAGTACTACGCTTATCTAAACAAAGCTGAGTTACCCCTGCACCGCGGCTATCAGCTCAATGCTGATGACAAACTGCGCCGCGATGTGATCAGTGCACTGATGTGTCATAACCGCATTGATATTGCTGCGATCGAAGCCAAGCACGCTATCAACTTCAATGAGTACTTTGCTGATGCGCTGGTGCAACTGCAAGAACAGGTTGAGGATGGTTTAGTGACCATCAGCGATCAAGCCATTGTGCTGTTAGATCAAGGCAACTTAATGATGCGCAGTGTCGCGATGGCCTTTGATGCTTACCTCGGCGAAAAGCAACGCGGCGAGTTCTCGCGCACAGTATAAAACTTGGTTTACCTGCAGCAGACAGCTAAACGTCTGTGTGCTGCAGGTAAACAGGCTTTAGTTTTGCTCATCCAAGTGAAAGCGATGCAGAATCCGGTGCGCTACAGGTGCAAAAACAATACCCAGCGCTGTGACAAACACCAATCCGGCATATAAACCATATAAGGCTAGGAATATTTTTCCTGAGACAGTTACCGGCACGCTGATGGCTCCCAAGCCTCCCAGCAAAAACACCGCGTGCAATAAAGCATCGCGCCAAGACATCTCAGCAAAGTAGATAAAGCCTAAAACCCCAATAGCGATCGAACCGACTATCACCAACACCGCGACAACTGCATGGGAGGCTAAGCGCCAGGAAAACTCGATGCGACTTAAGAGTGGCTGATCTTTCGACTCATACATTAACAACGCTCTCCTGAGCAACTCTGCGGGTAAGCACCAGCGCTTGGCGCAGCTTTCGCTGCAGACTTGCGGGTCAGCTGCGCAGCAATTTTAATTAACGACTTAAAGCTTATATTACACAGTTCCACTTACCAGAGAAGTTCTCTACACTGATGATCGCTGCAATACAGCACTTAGCCACATTTAAGCGCTGGAACTATAAAAATATTATTAAAAGGTGCCAATTTTATGAGCAAAACCACTCAACGTATCAGCACACTGTTCGCTGCGATGGCTTTAGCAGGCGTAGCAAGTTATTCACTGGCCGCCGAGCCGATTAAAATTGCCCTAGCCGGCCCTGTCACCGGTCCTGTTGCCCAGTATGGCGATATGCAATCCATGGGTGCGTTAATGGCCATTGAGCAAATCAATAAAGCCGGTGGCGTCAATGGCAGCATGCTGGAAGCTGTGACCTATGATGACGCTTGCGACCCTAAGCAAGCGGTAGCCGTCGCCAATAAAATCGTCAATGACGGTATTCAATTCGTCGTCGGTCACCTGTGCTCAGGCTCAAGCCAGCCTGCTGCGGACATCTACGATGAAGAAGGCATCATGATGATCACTGCCGCCTCAACCGCACCTGAGTTGACGGAGAAAGGCCACACCCTGATTTTCCGCACAATCGGCCTCGACACCATGCAAGGCCCAACGGCGGGTAACTACGTGGTTGAACAACTCAAACCCAAGCGCGCGGCCATTTTGCATGATAAACAGCAGTACGGTGAAGGCATTGCCACCTCGGTTAAAAAAGCGTTGGATGATGCCAAGATTCCAGTGGTTTTATTTGAAGGTGTGACCGCTGGCGATAAAGATTTCTCGGCACTGATTGCTAAACTGAAAAAAGAAGACGTTGATTTCGTTTACTTCGGTGGTTACCACCCAGAAATGGGCATGCTGCTGCGCCAATCGGCAGAAAACAAGTTCAGCGCACGCTTTATGGGTCCTGAAGGTGTGGGTAACAGCGACATCTCAGCAATTGCTGGTGACGCCTCCGAAGGCATGCTGGTGACATTGCCAAAAGCCTTTGATGAAGACCCAAAGAACGCACATTTAGTTGCAGCCTTTAAAGCTAAAAAGCAAGATCCACGTGGCGCCTTTGTCTTCCCTGCCTACGCAGCGGTACAAGTGATGGCTGATGCGATGACCATCAGCAAATCACAAGACCCTGAAAAAGTTGCACAAGCGCTGCGCAGCAACAGCTTCGACACACCAACAGGCGTCCTTGAGTTTGACGACAAAGGTGACCTTAAAAACTTCAGCTTTGTAGTCTACGAGTGGCACGCTGACGGCAGCAAAACAGCTCTAACCGAGTAATTTAACTGTCTTAAGCCTCGCCGTTCAGTGGTTGAGCGTGCGAGGCTGTTTTGTTTGCCGGATATTCTTATGAACGAAGCATTTTTTTACTTCCTCCAACAGTTGCTCAACGGCCTAACCGTCGGCAGCACCTATGCCTTGATTGCCATTGGCTACACCATGGTTTACGGCATTATTGGCATGATCAACTTCGCCCATGGCGAGGTGTATATGATCGGCAGTTACGTTACTTTTATTGCGCTGACTGGGCTGGCCATGCTCGGCCTAGAAAGTTTACCGCTGATGATTTTTGGCGCTTTTGCGCTGAGTATTATTGTCACCAGTGCTTACGGTTACAGTATTGAGCGCGTGGCTTATCGTCCACTGCGCGGTAGTAACCGTTTAATCCCACTGATCTCTGCGATCGGTATGTCGATTCTGCTACAGAACTTTGTGCGCATTGCCCAAGGCGCTCGTGATGTCGCGATGCCAAGCGTAGTCACCGGCGGCGTTACCATTGGCGATGAAGCCAGCTTTCACGCCAGCTTGTCGTACATGCAAATTATTATTTTCGCTACCACTTTGATCACGATGATTGCTTTGAGCATTTTCATCTCCCGCTCTCGCACCGGCCGCGCCTGTCGTGCTTGCTCTGAAGACATTAAGATGACTGGGCTTTTAGGTATTAACAGTAATGCCATTATTGCCATCACATTTGTGATTGGAGCGATTTTAGCGGCGGTTGCCGGCGTACTACTCAGCCTCTATTACGGTGTGGTCAATCCCTACATCGGTTTTATGGCCGGCCTCAAAGCCTTTACTGCAGCGGTACTGGGCGGTATTGGCAGTATTCCTGGCGCAGTTCTCGGTGGACTGGTACTCGGAGTGACTGAAGCGATGACCTCAGGCTATTTCAGCAGCCAATATAAAGACGCAGTGGCTTTTGCTCTGCTGATTCTAATTCTGTTATTTCGTCCGACCGGTATTTTGGGACGCCCAGAAGTGGAGAAAGTCTGATGCGCTTGTATTTTAAATCGGCGATTTTTTCCGCAATAGTGGTATTGATTTTAAGCGCGGTATTACTCGGTGTACGCCTCGCTCAAGTCGGGACAGAACTGACTTTAGTTGGTGCAGAAGACTCGGTGTTATGGAAAGTCGCTGCAGCCAGTCTACTGATTTTTTTCTATAATCTATTTCGCGATCCGATTGAACGTGTACTCGGTCTGATCCCAAAACCAACCCTATCCGCAGGCATACGTGACATCAGTCAACGTCAGTTTGTACAGCGTATCGTCTGGTGTTTTTTAATCGCCGCAGCACTGATTTTTCCTTTCATAGGCTCACGCAGTCAAATTGATTTAGCGACGCTGGTGCTGATCTACGTGATGCTTGGTTTGGGTCTCAACATTGTTGTCGGCTTAGCCGGCTTGCTCGACCTTGGCTATGTCGGTTTCTATGCGGTCGGTGCGTACACCTACGCCATGCTGGCCTTGTACTTTGGCGTGGGCTTTTGGACCGGCTTAATCGCTGCAGGGATTATGGCGGCATTCTTTGGCTTTATTTTAGGCTTTCCGGTGTTGCGCCTGCGCGGTGACTATTTAGCTATTGTTACCTTGGGCTTTGGTGAAATCATTCGCATCATGCTCAATAACCTCACCGATTGGACCGGTGGTCCGCGTGGTATTGGTAACATTCCGAAACCGACATTATTCAACCTAGAGTTCAGTAAACGCGCCAGCGAAGGCTCGCAAACCTTCCATGAGTTTTTCGGTATTGCCTTTAACTCCAATCACCGCGTGATGTTTCTCTACTTGCTCGCGTTGGTATTGGTACTGATCACCGTGTTTGTGATTAATCGTCTGATCCGGATGCCAATTGGTCGCGCTTGGGAAGCCATGCGCGAAGACGAAATTGCTTGCCGTGCACTGGGGATGAACCCAACTAATATCAAACTCAGCGCTTTTACCATCGGTGCAACCTTTGCAGGTTTTGCTGGCAGCTTTTTTGCCGCGCGCCAAGGCTTTATCAGCCCCGAGTCCTTCACCTTTATTGAGTCAGCGATTATTTTAGCCATTGTCGTTCTCGGTGGTATGGGCTCGCAAATTGGCGTTATTTTGGCAGCTATTGTGATGACCGTACTGCCCGAGATGGCCCGTGAGTTTAATGAATACCGCATGCTGTTATTTGGCTTGATGATGGTGCTGATGATGATTTGGCGACCACAAGGTTTGCTACCGATGAAGCGACCGCACATGGAGTTGAAGCCATGAGTCATAGCATTTTAGAAGTCTCAGACTTGACCATGCGTTTTGGCGGTTTGTTAGCGGTGAACGGCGTTGGTTTGACTATCAAGCAAGGACAAATTGTCTCGATGATTGGACCAAACGGTGCGGGAAAAACCACCGTATTTAACTGCCTCACCGGTTTTTATCAGCCTACCAGCGGTAAAATTGTCTTTGCTGGCGAAGAAATCCAAGGCTTGCCGGGCTATAAAATCGCCCGCAAAGGCATGATTCGCACCTTCCAACATGTGCGCTTATTTAAAGACATGACGGTGCTGGAAAACTTATTAGTCGCCCAGCATCAGCATCTCAATAACAGCTTATTAGCCGGTCTGTTCAAAACCCGTAGTTATCGCCAAGCTGAAAAAGAGGCGCTGGATAACGCCGTATTCTGGCTGGAGAAAGTGCGTTTAGTTGAAGACGCGAACCGTGAAGCCGGTACCCTCGCCTACGGCCAGCAACGCCGTTTAGAAATCGCGCGCTGCATGGTCACCCGCCCATCGCTACTGATGCTAGATGAACCGGCGGCCGGCTTGAACCCCAGTGAAACCGATGAGTTAAAGCAGCTGATTAAAGATTTACGTGATAACCACGAGATTAGCGTGTTGTTAATCGAGCATGATATGAAGCTGGTGATGGATATCTCTGACCATATTGTCGTGATCAACCAAGGCACACCGTTAGCCTCTGGCACACCAGAGCAAGTACGCAATAATCCTGCGGTGATCAAAGCTTATCTGGGGGAAGAATAACCATGCTGGTGATGAACAATGTCTGCACCTATTACGGCAAAATCCAAGCACTGCATGATGTCTCGATTCAGGTTAATCGTGGTGAAATTGTTACACTGATCGGTGCCAATGGTGCCGGAAAAACCACGCTAATGATGACGCTGTGTGGCGATCCGCAAGCCGCCAGTGGCGAAATCATTTATGAAGGCCAGCATTTGCGCGGCAAAACCACCGCGCAAATCATGCGTATGGGTATGGCGATTGTGCCGGAGGGTCGTCGCGTGTTTGCCCGTCTGACGGTTGAAGAAAACCTTGCCATGGGTGCGTTCTTCTGTGATGACAAACATGTCAAAAATGAACGCTTGGATCGTGTGCTGTCCTTATTCCCAAGGCTGCATGAGCGCTTTCAACAGCGCGCCGGCACCATGAGTGGTGGCGAACAGCAGATGCTGGCGATTGGTCGCGCATTAATGAGTGAGCCGCGTTTATTACTACTCGACGAGCCTTCTTTGGGTTTAGCGCCAATTATCATTCAGCAGATCTTCCAGATTCTCGAACAACTGCGTAATGATGGCGTCACCGTATTTTTGGTTGAGCAAAATGCTAACCAAGCGTTAAAACTGGCCGATCGCGGTTATGTGATGGAACACGGACGTATCGTCTTAGAAGATACCGGAGCGAACCTGCTAAGCAATGAAGCAGTGCGCCAAGCCTATTTAGGTGGTTAATCTTTTGCTATGCCAGTGACGCCGCGCTTTGCGCACGGCGTCACTTTACTCTTATGCTGAGTGACGTTTTTCCCACATTTGCGCTGCTTCGCTAAAGGCGGCATCACGCTCACGGCCCAAGCCGCGTAACGCTAAGGCCATAGTCGCGAGAATCGCTTGCTCAGCGTACAAGTCCTGCTCTGTCCCCTGCCATACCGCTAATAAACGCTCGGCATCTAAGCTTTGCGCTTTCACCTGACGTCCAATTTGCGCTGGCCACTCCTCAGTCCAAGCCTGGCCGTCAGTGGCTCCCAGCAACTGATCGGTAGCATCAGGGCGTACTTCAATTTCACCGCCATCACCTTTAATCACTAACGCATGATCACCAAGGATGACATTGGCTTGTTGATGCACAACTTGATAACCCGGATGGAAAATACTTTGCAGGCCGCAGCGTGCCGACAACGGATTGAGTAAACGCGCCAGCGAATGCACCGGAGAACGCAGCCCTAAGGTATTGCGCAAATCAATCATGCGCTGCAAACGCGGCATCCAAACGCCTAAGGGGATAAAGGCAATATTATCGCGCTCAATATGTTCAGCCACTTCATCCCATGAATTACAGGACTTAATCGCTAACGCATCGAGCAAGTCTTCAGCATACATGCGGCCCGCGCTATGGCGGCCACCACCGTGCATCACAATGCGCACGCCATTATTGGCCAGCGCTTTGGCCGCTAACATAAACCAAGGCAACTGACGGCGCTTACCAGCATAGGCAGGCCAATCGAGATCCACAGCAATCGCCGGTGCAGTCACACGTTCGCGCACAGCCAGAGTAAAACCGGCCAATTCTTCTGGGGTTTCTTCTTTAAAGCGCAACAGCATTAAAAAAGCACCCAACTGGGTGTCTTCCACTTTGCCATCGAGCATCATGCCCATCGCTGTATAGGCTTCTTCTTGGGTTAAACCACGTGAGCCTTTTTGTCCTTTACCTAAAATACGTACAAAAGAAGCAAAAGGATGTTCCATCGACTCACTCATTACCGCACTCCAAACCGCTAATATTTATTAATACTGGCACAGCATACGTGGTTTATTCGCAGCAAGCATTGACATGGTTTGACCTATATCAAGCTTTGTTGCGCAGGCTTATTTAAAAGCAATTGGCAGGTTTAGGCAGCCCTGCCAGACGCGCAGCTAACTTAGCTGGCATGCCATTAAATAAACCGTTCAAGTACAAGCTATTGCCTTTGTCTTTACCCAAATTCAACGCGACATATTTAACCAACGCACGATTGGCTGGCGACAACTGAAACTGAGTGTAAAACTGCTGTAATAAATACAGAACCTCCCAGTGCGCATCGGTCAGTTCCATGCCTTCACGTGCGGCCAGCGCCTGCGCCACTTGGGGTGACCAATCCGCAAGACTGCACAGACAGGCATCTTGATCGAGAGCAATCTCACGCCCTTCAACAACTAAAGTATCCACACTCATGTCCAGCTACTCACCCGTGAGTATGCAACGCACAGGGCAACAAAAGCAGGATAATCCAGCAAAGTTACCGGCAGAGCCTCTGCATCAATAGCGCGCGCCAGCACATCTTCTTCCAGGGCGTATACCTTGCAGCTGTGATCAATACCTTGCAGTTGCTGAGCAGCCAGACTACCCGCGCGCAAAGCCTGTACAGCCTCACCACAGAAAACAATGCCATCACCCGCAGACAAGACGCGCAAGCAACTGCTCAATTGCGTCGTTTGCGTGGGTGCAGCATTTATAATATGTAAGGTCGTCATCACAGTGTCATCACATAATCATGTTGGCGGATCAATTGTTGGATGCGTTGATCATCCACGCGCTCGGCCGTCAGTGCTAACGGGTTGTCCGCTAAACCTCGCACAGTTAAACAATGCTGCGCGACATAGAGCTGCTCAATGCCAAACATCGGCAGTGCTTGTAAATTGGCCGACAGGTCTTTTTGCTCAAGTGCTTGCGGCTGTTGTTGATCGAGCAACTGCAACACGCCATCATCCATAAACAAGATACTCAGCGGCAAATCAAAAGCGCCAGCAGCGAGGGCAATATCCAAGGCTTCTGCTGCACCGATCCCTGCCCAAGGCGCTTGACGACTGATCAATAACACAGACTTAGCCATCATTCGCCTCCAAAGCTGATACAGCGATCAGCCTGTTGTAAAGCATCGTGCAATTGGCCTAATCCTGATAATTGATAACCATCGGCAAGATTGACCGCTTCGCGCTGATAGCGTTGTGCTTCGGCCTGATCGAGCACACCACGGCGTAACGCCGCAGCAATACACACCACCGCATCGAGTTTATTTTCCGTAATAAATGCCTGCCACTGCTTGGCAATATCCTGCTGATCCTGCGCGACCACAAGATTATTCGAGGCAGTTAACACACCGTCTTGATAGAAAAACACCCGCACAATTTCATGCCCTGCTGCCAACACGGCTTGGGCAAAACGCAGCGCCCGACGCGTCGCAGGTGCGTTACTTGAAGACAATACATTGATTACAAACTTCATAGCTGATCATCGCGCTAAATTTTACGAAGTTTAGCAGATTAGCTAAAGCACAGCCCGTTCACAGCACAAGCCAGTTTATTCAAAACGACATAAACGCATTTTTAACGCTATTGATTTATTCACAACAAAAGCTACTCAAACTCAATTGTTATAGTATAACATATTAATCGTTACGCAGTTTCTGGCCAGAAACATCCTTTCTCTTATCAAAATCATATAGGTTTTAAGATGTTGCCCAATAGACACCCTCTTGTGCTTGCTATCAGCCTAGCGGCACTACCTTTAGCTCAATCTCATGCGCAAAATGCCGGCACCGCACAACTGCCCACGACTGTTATCAGCGCCAGTGCGCTGGCTCAATCTGCCACGCAAATGGTCAGCGCATCAGAGGTACTCGAAGGCTCGCAACTCTTACTGCAGCGGCAAGCCACCTTAGGCGATACGGTGAAAAATATTCCTGGGGTGCGTGGCAGCTCATTTGGTGCCGGTGCCAGCCGTCCGGTGATCCGCGGTATGGATGGCGCACGTGTCAGAGTGCTGTCGGATGGCGTCGGTATGCTGGATGCTTCAACGCTAAGCGCTGATCATGCGGTGACCACCGAGCCACTGCTACTGGAGCGCATCGAGGTTCTTAAAGGCCCAGCTACCCTGCTGTATGGTGGCGGTGCCATTGGCGGCGTAGTCAATCTGATTGATAAAAAAATCCCCACCCAGCAACCTGAAAATGGCCATCAAGTTGATCTTGAATGGCAAGGCAACACAGTGGCTAAAGAAAGCACCGCTATCGCTGGTGCAACCTTAGGCTTAGAAGATTTTGCTCTGCGAGTCGAGGGTTTAAAGCGCGATGCTGATCCTTATCGTCTAGCGGGTCATGAAGATGGCTCTCGCTCGAAAAAACAAACAGGTTCGTACAACGACACCAGCACTGGGACTCTAGGTTTGAGCTGGATTGGTGATGAGGGTTATTTAGGCGTGGCCTATACCCGCCAAGCCAATGAATACGGTTTGCTCGCGCACGAAGAAGGTCATTGCCACACCCACGGGCATGGCGCAACACTGCACTGGCATTGCGGCAGCCACGGCGGTGGACACAACCATGATCATGATCACGGCGCACCTTATATTGATATGGTGCAAAAACGCTGGGATGTGCGTGGTGAATATAACAATCCTTTTGCTGGATTTAGCTTGGCTAAACTACGCTTGGCGCACACCGATTATCAGCACGAAGAAATTGAAGGTCAGGATGTCGCGACACGCTTTGATAATAAAGCCACTGACGCGCGTTTAGAGTTGACCCATGACCCCCTATTTGGCTGGCGTGGCACCATCGGCGGACAAAGTACTCGTCGTAATTTTAAAGCGTCAGGTGAAGAAGCCTATGTACCCGCCACTTTAACCAACAATCATGCAGTGTTTGTTTTAGAGGAATACCAATGGAAGGATTTGCGTTATGAGCTCGGTTTACGTCATGAATGGCAAAACATTGATGTGCGTAAAGGTACAAAACCCAATAGAAATCACCATGGCACTTCAGTATCTATAGGTGCAGTGTGGGACTTCGCTGCTGATTACAACCTTGGTGCGTCGTTTTCACGCTCGCAACGCTTACCTGAAGCTGAGGAGTTATATGCCTTTGGTCCGCACGCAGCGAGTCGCACTATTGAGCAAGGCAATACTCAGCTTGATAAAGAAACATCACACAACATTGAGCTCACTCTACGCAAACACCAAGGTGCTTTAACCTATAGCCTGAGTCTCTATCAAAACCGGATCAATGATTATATTTACGGCAAAGATACTGGTAAACGCCCTGGAGCTGATTATCGGGTTATTTCCTACCAGCAGGACAATGCGGTTTTTCGTGGTGTTGAAGGTCAAATGGCTTATCAATTCAGCAATGGTTTTACTAGCACAGTATTGGCTGACCATGTGCGCGGAAAGTTACGCGGCAAAGGGGGTGATTTAGCGCGTATCCCTGCGGATAGAGTGGGCTTGCGTTTACAGCATACCTTTACTTCTGCACTGGATGGTCAGGTTGAATTATGGCGAGTACAACAGCAAAACAATATTGCTGATTACGAAACTAAAACGTCAGGCTATAACATGCTGGGTGCCGCGCTGAACTATCAAGGACAGCTATCCAGCAGTGATTACACCCTGTATTTGCGTGCAGATAACCTGTTAAACGTTAAGGCGCGCGAGCACTCTTCTTTTATTAAAGATGATGTGCAACTACCCGGCCGTAATCTGACTGCGGGTGTTAAGTTCAGTTTTTAACAGTACCGTCTAACTTTAATTTTGCGTATGCCGTACTAGACAGTCAACATCACTGCTCAATGAGCATCTTGTTAGTATGGCGACAAGCGTAGCCATGGATGGCGTAGCCCCGAATCGAGGCAGGATGCCTCATTGAGGGAAAAGCGATACTAATAAGGTACGGCATGTGCAAATCGTTCTGTATGTTTTTTAGAAGCATCTGCCTGTGCATGTCGTACTTCGAGGTAGGTGTTTATCCGTCGATGAACCCATCCAGGGTTCAACTCCGGCGCTCGTCATCCTTGACTCGCTCACCACACCCACCCCGAAGCACTCATTGACCATGTGTAGTGCTTGCACTATTGCAGCTCTAATCAACTGTGCAGATTTTTACTTGTTGCAGACCAACAGGTCTTAATAAAACTCCATAGAATGATGGCTTAAAAGAGTCGCACTAAAGACTCGCAAACAACATCACTGATCAATGAGTATCTTGTTAGTGTCGCGATCAGCGGAGTCATGGATGACGTAGCCCAGAATCGGGTCAGGATGACCCGTTGAGGGAAAAGCGATACTAACAAGGTACGACATGCGCATATCGTTCTGGGTACTTTGCTTGGTTAAAAACATAAATCCTGTGCAAGTCGTGCTTTGGGTTAAGGCGCTGTCGCTGGCATGGCTAGTTCATACAGGGTTCAATGCGATGATGGAGCAACACCAATCATTGAGCAATCAAACCACTGCGGGCAGGCTGCCCGCGCTTCTAGAGTATTGCAGGGTTAAGCATGCGCATATCGTTATCGATGAACAGGCCAAGCAGTATCCACATCACTAAAGCAGCCAAGCCTGATAGACTGACAAACATACTTGTAACCTGTTTATAGGAGTCCACCTTGAACGACAGCAGCGTTTTTCCTCAAGCCGAAACCATCGAACAACTGCGTCAGAACCTCGCCACTGTTCGCGCCCGTATTGATCAAGCCTGCGTACAAGCTGGACGTGACCCACAAGAAGTACGCTTATTGCCCGTTAGCAAGACTCACCCTGCCGACTATTTGCGCCTAGCCTACGCCGCAGGCTGCCGCATGCTCGGCGAAAACAAAGTGCAAGAAGCCTATCAAAAGTGGCAAGAGCTCGAGGATTTAAAAGACCTAGAGTGGAGCGTCATCGGCCACCTGCAAACCAATAAGGCCAAATACGTTGCCCGCTTTGCCAACGAATTTCATGCACTGGATAGCCTACGTTTAGCCCAAGCCCTCGACCAGCGCTTAATCATTGAAGACCGTTATTTAAATGTGCTGGTACAAATCAATACCTCTGGAGAAGAAAGCAAATACGGCATCGACCCAGAGCAAGCACCAGAACTGATTACCCAGCTGGGACAGTTTTCCCGCTTACGTGTGCGCGGCTTAATGACCCTCGCAATGAACTCCGAAAACGACCAAGCCGTGCGCGGCTGCTTCATCCAACTGCGTGAGTTACGCGACAGTTTACAAGCCATCGCACCGCAAGGTATGCAACTCACAGAGTTGTCGATGGGTATGTCTGGCGACTTTGAATTAGCCATTGCCGAAGGCGCAACCATTGTTCGTATTGGCCAAGCAATCTTCGGTGCGCGAGCGCAACCCGACAGCTACTACTGGCCACAATAACAACGACAGCTAGACACCCTCGTCGCTCAGTGCTGCACACCAGCCACACTGAGCGACGACGTTTTAGTTTTTCACACTAACGCGTGCACGCTGATCCGCTAGCCGCGAGATCCACCAAGCGACGATAATAATCGGCGGTAACGACGCGATATTGAGCCAAGCCCAACCCAATTTATCGACACCGACACCCGCTAACAAACTGCCAAGCGCAGCCGCAGTAAACACCATAAACTCATTAATGCCCTGCACCTTGCCTTGCTCAGCCGGCTCATAGGTAAAGGTCAGCAAATGCGTGGCGCCAATAAAAGTAAAATTCCAACCGATACCAAGCAGAATCAAACCAATAAAATAATGCCAATAGCTATTACCCAGCACATTGACCAGCACACACAGCGCCAACACTGCACAACCCCAAAGAATGACACGACGCGAACTGTAACGACGAATCAAACGGCCGGTAAAAAATGACGGCACATACATTCCCAACACATGCCATTGAATCACCCAAGCAATATTACTAAAGGGAAAATCATCATGCTGCATCGCGATCGGCGTAGCAGTCATTAATAGCACCATCACCGCATAACCAATAGCCCCAGAAGCCATTGCTGCCACCAATAGCGGCTGCTTAAACAACTCAGCATAACTGCGAGCCACCTGCTGACTGGTTGTTTTCAACGGTGCAGCTAAAGGCAAGCTACTGATCAGTAACAAAGCCAACACATAGATCACAAACAAACCGTAAAACGCACCAACAAACGCATTACCGTCATACCATTGGCGCGACCAAATCGCTAAATTCGGGCCTAAAATAGCGGCTAAAACACCGCCTGCCATAACCATACTGATTGCTCGCGGCCTTTGCTCAACCGAACAGACATCAAGCGCAGCAAAACGGTATTGCTGGCCGGTGCCAATTGCCATACCAATCAGAAAAGTACCGCAGGCAAAGTGCATCAAGCTGTTAGCTTCCAAGCCTTGCAAGGCCACCCAAGTACCCACTAAGCCAATGCAGTTACCCAGAATAAAGCCAACCTTACGCCCCATCTTGTGCATCAAATGAGCGGCCGGTAGCGTGGCCATAATTAAGCCAAGAAACTGCATCGCGACTGGAAAGGTAATTAAAGCAGGATGACTGGCGAGTTGCTTACCAATCAGCGCAGACACCGCCACCAACAAAATATTCCCAGTGGTCAACAATGCTTGCGCAATCGCCAACCCCCACACGCTAATCGGCACGCTGGCCTCCACTATTGAATTAATATGCCCGCGCATATTATATGAAAAGACGAATCTGTGCTGAGCACTCAGGTAAACGCGGTTGTTTTAATCCGTGCGGCAACTTGCTCGGCCCACAAACGATAGGCCTGCCCGCTTGGGTGAAAACCATCAGCAGCGAGCATTTGCGGATCAACGCCAAGCTCGATCGGCATAAAATAGAGCCCATCAGCACACTCGGCCAATTGCGCAGTCAGACGGTTTAAACGCTGGGCACGACGTCCCAAATAACCATTTAAGGGTGCAGGCAAGGCAGTAAAGTACTGCATCGGTGGAATGGCCGATATAAAAATATGCTGTACATGAAAGTCTCTGCGCAAGCGCTCTTGCAATTGTTTTAGCTGCGCCAACCATTGCTGATCTTTAGTGCCAGCCGTCACATCATTAACGCCAATGGATAACACCACACAGTCGTAAGGCTGCACGGTTAAATCATCCAACTTACTGAGCAATTGCTGACATTTTAAGCCACTTTCAGCAAGCAGCTGCCACTCGACTTGATGTTCGCTACTGAGTTGCGCCGCAAGCTGGCCAGCCAGAGCATCTTCTTGACGGCTAACACCCACCCCAGCGGCCGCTGAGTCGCCCAGCAGCAACACTCGCAACGGCAAACCCTGTCCTAAACTGCCCGTGCGTGCGCCAGCCGCCTCCGGCAAACGTAAGGTACGCTGGCGAACCTTGCGACCTTGCCATAATAAAATCGGCGCTAAAGCAATGAGCTGTAAGCTATCCAGCATTATTTTTTCACCTGAGCTAAAGCACGGCGCAAGGTCGCAAGATCCTGTCCTTGTTCTGCATATTGCTGCTGTTCATAGGTTTCGATAAAAACCCTCACAGCCTGTTGCTGCGACTGAGGCAACTGCTGATGGATACGTTGGTAAAAATCACGCAAGCCCTCGCCTGTTTCACGCTTAAAACCACGACGACGCAGTACCCGTTGAAAATGATTCAAGACCCGCTGCACAGGATCAGTTTGTCGCTGCCATGGTTTAAACATCCACAACACTATCAGCGCAATAATCAACGCAGCACTGGCTACCAAGGTTAATCCTAAAACTTGCCAATCCACTTTGCCGAACCATTGTTTCAGCCACGCTTGCTGACTATCCCGTTGATAGCCAAGGATCTTCGTTTGCCAGCTGTGATTGAGGTTTTCCCAGCTCATGCGCAATTGATTGACCCAAGCAATATGCTGATAGCGCAACGGCGAGAAGATATCACCCTGAAACAGTTCAGATTCATCTTGCAAAGCCTCTTGCAGGCCGCGCTCAATACGTTCAGGTGCCACCTCGAACGTTGGATCAACACTGCGCCAGCCCTGTCCTCGCTGCCAATATTCAACCCAAGCGTGGGCATCAAACTGACGCACTTGGACAAACTGTCCTGCTTGATTGATCTCACCACCTTGATAACCCGCCACCACCCGCGCTGGAATACCAGCCGCTCGCAGAGTAAACACCATGGCACCGGCATAATGCGCACAAAAGCCACGTAAACTGCTAAAGAGAAACTCATCAACACTGTCACGTCCCAACAACGGCGGTTTTAGCGTGTAGTGATAAAGTTCTTGGTTAAAATGACGCAACAATGCGGACACCAGCGCATCATCGTCGTGATACTGCCCTCGTAAGCGTTGCGCCCAATCACGTGTTTGCTGATTGCCCGTGCGCGGTAACTGCAAAAACTCTTGTTGCTGACGCTGATTTAACTGCGGCTGGCGTAATGCTTGCGGCCATGAGGTGGCTTGATATTGATAGGTGCGATTGACCGGTGTACGCCGCTGCAAACGGAAATCACTCATCAAACGAATGTCTTCTTGTTCGCTGCTGCCCACATCTAAACTAAACAACCAAGGTTGAGTGCTGGGCTGCATGATAATGCTGTAGCTGATCGACTCACCTTGCGCTTGCCACTGCGGCTCACTCCTCTCAAAGCGCTCACTGATCGACCAACTGCGGCCGTCAAAATTCGGCAGGGTCAAGGCGCGCCAATAGAGTTGCGACTGCGCTGGAATTGCCCCATCAAAGCGTGCACGAAAAGCTAAGGCGGCCGACTGACCAAGCTCAGCCAAATCACCGGGAGTCATACTGCTGGATAAACCAGTAGTGCCCTTATCTTTTGGCTGCGGCAAACTCCACAGCGGTTCAAGGCGCGGGAATAGGACAAACAGCAACAGCATTAAAGGTATGGCTTGAGCCAGTAACTTACTGGCCAGCTTTAACGGTGCCAATGGCTCTCTAGCAAAACCACTTTGTTGCAAACCCACCAAGGCCGCAAGTAAAGCAAGAACCGGCAATAGGCTGTACAACGCCGCCAGTAAACTATCAGCAAACAAATAACTGGTAACAACCGTAAAAAAGCCTAAAAAGATCAGCACCAAGGCATCCCGGCGCGTGCGCACTTCCAAGAGTTTTAAGATAAACGCCGTGATTAATAGCGCCACCGCGGCATCTAAGCCAACCAAGCCGCCACGACTTAAATACACGGCAAAACCACTGCCTATCATTAAAGCGGCTTTCACCCAAGCATTTGGGAATGGCCAACGCATCCGAAACACTTGCACCCGCCATGCCGCGCAGCCTAACCACACGCCAATCAACCATAACGGCACATGCAACAAGTGCGGAATAATCACCAAGGCTTGCGCAATCAGTAACCACATCAGACTGATGCGCGGGATATCATCACGCACTTGCGCTGCCGTAGTCATGGCTGCTCCACTCCATACAATGCTAGAGCGCGCAAACAGCGCTGGCGATGCTCGACGCCTGAATCAGGTCCAAGCTCTTGATGAGGTAATAACAAACTATAAGGCTGATCGGTTTGGCTGATTTTTAACACCTGCGCGCAGAGAACCGACAAGCGAAACTCCAGATCGCCCGGCACCTGAGTAAAATCCAAAACCTGCTGCTGACCTTGCTGCTCAGTAAACTGCTTAACTAATAATCCTTGACCTTTTGACCAAGCCTTCCAGTGGATGCGTCGCAATGAATCGCCTTCTTGCCAAGCAGCTAAGCCTTGATAGTCATCAACTCCAGCACTTGGGCTGGCCTGTTCTGCATCGTTTTCATCGCCCTGACCGGAAACAAGCAAATCAACATCATGTAACGGCTGCGGATAGACCAAAATACTTTGCGCCAAATCGATCTGACTCCAAGCGACAAATAAACCAAGTGGAAAACGCGTTTCAATACGCAAGCGCGGCGCGTGCTGCCAGCCACGTTGTTTTCCAAGCAAACTCAACTCAAGCAACTGCTCACTCTGTTGCTCAACATCAACAAGCGTGAGTTGCTTGGCATGCCAACCCACTGCAATGGCTTGATAAGCATTTTTAGCGCTGTGTAAGCGCAAACGATAATTGCCATACTCACCGGCAAAGCACGGTGAACTGCCTGCAGCGCTAAGGGTTAAACCGGCAAGGTTGCGCCAGGTATGAAACATGGTCAACAAACCCAATGACGCCAACAAAAACGTCAGCGCATAGGCCAAACTGTTTTGGTAGTTAATCGCCACTAACAGCATCAACAGCAGAGCTGCTGCATAGGCAATCCCAGTGCGTGTCGGCACAATAAAAATATGCTGTTGCTGCAGCCTAATACTTTGCACCGGCGGCAAGCGTCGCGCCAGCCATGCAGCAAACCACTGCCGAGGTAATTTAAAGAATGTTTCTCGCATTACAAAGCAGGTACGTCAGTCAACAAGCTTTGCACCACTGCCGAGCTGCCAACACCGCTTGCGCTGTTTTGCTCACGCAGACGGTGACCCACCACGACCGGTAACACCACTTGCACATCTTCTGGAATAACGTAATCACGTCCTGCTAAAAATGCCCAAGCTTTAGCCGCTGCCAATAACGCTAAGCTGCCCCGTGGTGAAAGACCAAAGGCCAACTGTGCATGGGTGCGTGTCGCTTCGACTAAACGCAAGATATAGCTGATCAGCGCTTCACTGGCTCGCACATCACTGACCTGCTGCTGAGCGGCCAATAAGTCGGCACGCTCAATCAACGGTTGTAATTGGGTCAATAACTGACGACGCGCAGCGCCCTGTAATAACTGGCGCTCAGCCGCAGCACTTGGATAGCCTAACGACAAGCGCATTAAGAAACGATCCAACTGCGATTCAGGCAGATTGAAAGTGCCGCCTTGGCTGACGGGGTTTTGTGTTGCTATGACGAAAAAAGGTTCGGGTAAAGGCCGTGTTGCACCCTCAATGGTGACCTGTCCTTCTTCCATCGCCTCAAGCAAAGCACTCTGGCTTTTTGGCGTCGCCCGATTGATTTCATCGGCAAGAAGGAGCTCAGTGAAAACGGGACCAGGATGGAAAATAAACTGCCCAGTCTCGCGATCAAATACCGAAGTGCCGAGAATATCGCCAGGTAATAAATCTGAAGTGAACTGAATACGCTGATAACTGAGTCCTAACACTTGTGCCAAGGCATGGCTTAAGGTGGTTTTACCCATACCCGGCAAGTCTTCAATCAGTAAATGGCCGCGCGCTAGCAGACACGTCATCGCTAAGCGTACAGCGTGCTCTTTACCTAAAATGACTTGATTGACTGCATGAATGCAGGCTTCTAGCTGAGTGCGCATCGTAAAACTCCATTTCTAGTGTTTGGCTATGCTAGCTAGCAATCGCTCAGCAGGCAAAGCCAAAACCAGAAACTTGCGCAATTAAACGCAGAACTCAGACGCTTTAACGTCCAGCGCGTGATTCGCGGATATAGAAACGGGCTTTTTCAGCTTTACGGGTGCAGCCTTTATAACCCTCAAACTGCTGCTGAGTTTTCGCCCCAGTAATTAACGTTAACGCTTTTGAGTAGCTCACTGTGCCAGCAAAACCTTCGGCTTTGGCTAAATCCAACTCAGCCCACGCCGCATCCAGTTGCTGTGCACATCCGCTGCGATGATTGGTTTTAGCCGCACAACCGACCATCAGCACAGCCAGTAACGATACACACACGATATGTAAACGCATAAAATACACCTCTGTTGTTATAAGCTAAGGATGTTCGATTCTAGGTTGATTACTAGCGATCCAATCACTGACTAAGCTGTAGGCGACAGCCAGTAAAGTAGGACCGAGAAATAACCCCATAAAACCAAACGCAAACAAACCACCGAATACACCCATTAGAACAACAACAAGGGGTAAGTTCCCGCCACGGCTAATCAAGTAAGGTTTTAAGAAATTATCGACACTACTTATGACTAAGAAGCCCCATAACAGCAAGAAAATCGCCATGCCATATTCCTGTTGCCAAAACAGCCAAGCAACAGCGGGCACCCACACTAACGGCGGTCCCATCGGAATCAGACTGAGCATAAAAGTCATTGCGGCTAATAGTAAAGCACCTGGCACTCCGGCAACTAAAAAGCCAAATAAAGCCACCACCGCTTGCGCTGCTGCGGTACCAATAACACCATTCACCACACGTCGCACGGTGCCTGCGACCAAATCAATGTAATAGTCTGCGCGATCTTTGATCAAACGTTCAACAAGCTCTTTGGCAAACAGAGCTAAGCGCGGGCCGTCGCGATAAAAGAAAAAAACCAGTACTAAACTCAAGGCCAACTCAAGAATACCTGCTCCAATACTGGCACTGCGCGCCAGTAGCCAGTTACCCATTTGCCCCATGTAAGGTTTGATCGTTAAAAATAACGCTGCACCCTGCTGATCGACGGTTTGCCAGATTTCTTGCAAACGCTCTCCGACCATCGGCACCCCGACCAGCCAAGCTGGCGCTTCAGGCAAACCGGTCACGCGCAGATCTTTAATCAATTCAGTGCTAACACGTATATTGTCGGCGATATTAAAACCTAACCAGACTAAAGGCCCGGCAACAATCAATACCCAACCGGCGGTCAATAAACCCGCTGCTAAGGATACGTTACCATTCAACGCTCGGGTCAACATGCGCATGACCGGCCAACTGGCAAACGCCAGTACCGCCGCCCAGAACAAAGCGGTCATAAAGGGTGCCAGCACCCATAAACAAGCACCTAATAACGCTAACAGTAAAATCTGTGCTAACAATCGGTCATTACTGAACATGCGCTTTATCCATTGAAAAAGTGATTGCTAAGGTAAACGCTGCAGTACGAGCCCTGGCTGAGCATACTCGGCTTCCAGCTCAATTCGTGTTGCTCTAAGTCCACGCTCAACCATTGCATCACGCCATGCTTGAGCATTCTCACCGGCCATACTGATACGCATGGTGATATCTTGGTTTAATGCGCGCACCAATAACTTAACCCAAACAGGATCAGGCTCACCAACCAGTGCTGGTAGCGCTAAACGATTATCTACATTCAACTGACGCTCTAACGTCGTTGGCGTCGGCAGCAAATCAGTCGCTAACTGCTCTGCTTGAAACTGCTCAAAATGCAAAAAATCACGACCATTGCCACGCGTGATCGCATACATCGCCACTAAGCTTGCCTGCTGCTCTCCGGCTAAACGAAAGAGCGCATAGGCTTGCCGATCATCAGGGCCGTATAAGCGTGAGTTAGCAAACACTTGATTGGCCCAAAGACTGCTAGAACCACATTCGCGCCCAGCACACCAATACAACATTTGTGCGTGCTGATCTTGCAACAACTGGCGACTGGCATTAAAAGCCGCAAGCGCCTCATGGGTCGGTGCCAGTTGCACAGTTAACACATCCACTGAACCGCGCACTAATACTTCACCGCTATAGCGCATTTTGCCGCTGATACGCCGCACCGAGCCTTTCGGATAGATTTTTTCTAAACTATCACGATGCTCTTGAGTAATGACTTCAGCATCGCGCAAATGTTCAAGTTGCAGCAATGTCGAAAACTCACTTGCCGACACACTGCTGAGCAAAACTGTCAGTAATGTAGCCAACAACGTTTTATACATCCAATTGTGCATTATCACTTTACCAACATAGTTTGTGCTGTTTTTAGGGAGCTCTCATCCGCTTCTGCGCGAACTGGAATACATAAGCCTTTTTGCACGGCTGGGCGCGCAGCAACAGCGTCCATCCAGCGCTGTAACGCGGGCAAAGCGTCGACGCTCACACCTGACCAATCATGTATCGCAACCCATGGGTAAGTGGCGATATCGGCGATACTGTATTCACCTGCGAGGTATTCAACCTCTTCTAAACGGCTGTTAAGCACTTCATACAAGCGGCGTGTTTCGTTCTGATAACGAGTAATAGCGGCTGGAATTTTTTCCGGAAAATAGCGGTAGAACACGTTAGCCTGCCCTTGCATTGGGCCCACCCCGCTCATTTGAAACATCAACCACTGCAAAGCAACTGAGCGGCCTTTGGCATCGGCCGGCAATAACTTTCCAGTTTTTTCCGCCAAATAATGCAAAATCGCACCTGACTCAAAGACCGCAAAATTATCATTGTCACGATCGACAATCGCTGGAATCCGACCATTGGGATTGATCTTTAAAAACTCAGGTGCTTTTTGCTGCTGCAGATCAAAGGACAACTCATGCACTTGATAAGGTAACCCAAGCTCTTCAAGGGCGATGGACACTTTATGACCATTGGGTGTGGCCGCAGTATATAAATCAATCATAATGACTCCTTTGCGCAGCAACAGTGACGTAACAGTTCACGCCACTTATTACATTCAACGCGCGGTTAAAAACGTTTGAAAACAATCCGCTACAGCTTGCGCACCCTGCTCATCATCAAGATGCAAATGGTGGCCGCCTGCTAAGCGTTGCACATCTAACGGCAAACTGCTGAGAATCTTCATAAAATCAGGTTCTACAGTCAAAACACCTTCCTCTGCTAAGACTAAACTCATCGGGCATTGCACCGCTCGTACAAAAGCCACGGCATGCGCCATGGTCAAGCGCAGCGGTGACGGCAAAGTCAAACGTGAGTCGGTGCTCCAGCAATAGCCACCCGCGACCGGACTGAGTCCGCGCTGCGCGAGTAACTCGCTGGCCAACTGGCTGACGGGCATAAAACCACGCATCCGCACTTGTACCGCTTGCTCAACACTTTCATAAATGGTTTTTTTCTTCTCAGCCAAACTGATATGCGCCAGTAATGCTTCACCCAGTTTCTTTGGTGCTTTATCCGCTTCACCCGTATCAGGCACTAAGCCATCAATCAAAGCCACTCGCTCAATACGCTCAGGGACAGCGCCAGCAATCAGCACACTGATAATGCCGCCCAAAGAATGTCCAAGTAGAGAAAATTTTTCCCAACCCAGTTGCTGCGTGGCCATCAAGGCATCTAACGCATAATCCCATAACTGATAACCTGCCCCCGGGGCGCGATGACCCGAGTGGCCGTGACCCGCCATGTCAATGGCGACAATCCTTAAACCTTGCAGTTTGGGTGCCAGTAAATCAAAGGTCATCGAGTTATCGAGCCAGCCATGTAAGGCTAAAACCGGCTGACCATCTTCAGGACCGTAGACCCGTGCTGCCAAATCAATATGCGGTAATTGAATACGTATTTCTTGAGCAAAAGCAGACACTCAGTACTCCTAAGTTCTTTTATCTATTTTATAAGGAAGAGTGTGGCGATTATCCGCGCACATGCTGTAAAGAGCGTAGTTGCATCGTACCAGCGCCAATAAAATCGCCTTCTAGGCAGGCAACACTGGCCGTTTCCATAGGCAAGCCATGCAAACGATCGGCATCCATCAACCAACTGGCTAAAGTACCTAATAAAGGCTGATGGGCGACGATCAATAAATTTTCTACCGGGTAGCCATCGAGCTTGCGCACCACTTCACGCACATCGTCTTCCGGAGTCAGCCAAGGCACGATTTCAATATTTCCATGATGCGATAGCGTGGCGCACAGCAACTCTGCGGTTTGTTTGGCACGAACATAAGGACTGGACAACACCCGATCAAATTTCACATCAAGCAAAAACTGTGCGGCCTGCACAACTTGCTGACGCCCCTGCTCAGTTAACTGCCTGTCAGCGTCATGACGCTGATAGGCTTCTGCCTCGCCATGCCTTAACAGCCACAGTTTCATTGCTTAGGCTCGTCAGACTGTTGATCCTCAGCTCTCAGCGCTGGGTTTTCTGACTCAGCTACTTCATCTGCTGTGACCACATCAGTGATCACAGGTACGTCCTCGGCATCAACAGCCGACTCATCAGTTCCCGTGTCTGTTTCAGCAACTACAGGCTCTGCAGCATCTTCATCAGCCTCTACTTCTTTAATTCTGTGCGCAGGTTCGCCTTCGGCAGCGCGCGCAGTTGGCCAGTCCGCAATCGGCCAAGGCTTCTCATCCGTGTTAAATACGGCAAAGCGACCAATCTGCGCCAAATACTGGCTAAGGCTGTCGCCAAAACTCATAAATAGTCCACTGGGCGCGCCATAAAACAAACGGTACAACAACTGCGCGACCACTAAGAGCGCGAGCAACGGCACAGCAACTTGCCATACCAAGAGAAATAACAGCATCCATAAAACCCGCAACAGGATGGACTCACGTCGAATGGTTTTTTCTGGCGTAGTCATTCTATAACTCCTCGTCTAAAAGCCATCAATGGAAATAAAATCAACATCGGTTTTTGGCTCACCCGTCATCAAGCCGCCAATAATCTGCTCAAGGGTGCGTCCCTCAAATAAAATGGCATGTAAGCCTGCAACTAATGGCATATACACATCCAGTTCTTGTGATTTAGCTCTGAGCACTTTTAAAGTGTTTACCCCTTCAGCCACTTCACCTAAGCGTTCAACCGCCTCATCAAGACTTAAACCTTCACCTAAAGCAAAGCCTACCTGATAATTGCGACTCTTCGGTGATGTGCAAGTCACAATCAAGTCACCGACACCGGCCAGCCCTAAAAATGTCATCGGATTCGCGCCCAACTTCACCGCAAAACGAGTCATTTCTGCCAGCGCACGGGTAATCAGCATGCTTTTGGTGTTTTCGCCCATCCCCATTGCCGCGGCCATCCCAGCGATAATGGCATAGACATTTTTCAACGCACCACCCAACTCGACACCAAAGCGATCACGGCTGGCATAGACACGGAAAGTAGGCCCGTGCAGCACCGCTTGCACCGTACGGCACAAGTCTTCATCTTCACTGGCAACCACACTGGCGGTTAACGCATGAGCGGCAACTTCACGCGCAAGGTTAGGTCCAGATAACACGCCAACTCGCGCCAACGGCGCAATGTCTTCTAAAATCTGACTCATCAACAGAAAGGTTTGCGCCTCAATTCCTTTAGTGGTGCTAACCAGCATTTTATCGCGTAAAGCTTCGGCATAAGGCGTCAATACGCTGCGTAGTGCAGTCGAGGGCAACGCCACAAAAATCAAATCACACTCAGCCAGCGCAGCCGCTAAATCGGTAACTGCAACAACCCCCTCCAGCACCGTGACACCTTTTAAGTAACGCGGATTTTGCCTGTTGTCGTTAATCGCTTGTGCTTGCTGGGCATCGCGCATCCACAAGCGTACTGAGTGCTGGTTGCTGGCCAGTAGATTTGCTACTGCAGTACCAAAACTGCCACCACCTAATACAGCGATTGGTTTTTTTATTGTCATGCTTTTGTTCTCTTCTGCCGAAAACGGCGATTGCATCATTATACGGTGCTGCTCAAGCATAACCAGTGTTTAACTTTATCAGTTAAGCTATGTGCTATTTTTACTTATTCAATTAAGAGGCTGTCCATTGCGGCGCATCAACTTACTGTGGATTCTTTTAAACTGTGCTGTCGCTATTCCAGGACTGTTTAATGCAGCTTATGCCAGTTACACAGATGATCTTTTCATCAGTGATGACGCACTGCCTGAAGTGCTGACGGCCACTCATCTTTACCAAGCCCCCGCAGCAGTACCGGGCAGTGTCAGCACTATTGATCAAGAGTTAATCGAGGCAAGTGGCGCACGCAATATTACTGACCTATTACGACTGGTACCCGGCATGCTGGTGGTGCCCGACAGCAGCAATCTAGGTACAGTGAACTACCATGGCACCAGCCCAGGACAAGCGCGTCGCTTACAAGTATTAATTGACGGTCGCTCGGTATACCGCAGCGCCTTTGCTCAGGTGGACTGGTCTGACCTGCCGATTGCGCTCGAGGATATTCAGCGCATTGAAGTGTTTCGCGGCCCCAACACTGTCAGCTACGGCGCCAACGCACTGTTGGGCGTGATTAATATCATCACCCACAGCGGCAAAGACACGCATGGCACTCTAATTAAAGGCAATATTGGCAACAATGGCATTCGTGACAGCTATGCACGCCAAGCCTGGCACAGCACTTACTCTGATATGCGCTTGTCGATTTCTTCGTTGACCGATGACGGTTTTGAACTGCGTAAAGACGGCAGTGACTTTCGTGACAGCCGCCGTTTAAGTCGCTTCAACTTAAGAGCCAATCATCAACTCAATGAACAGAACAGCTTGGACTGGCAACTGGCTTTTAAAGAAGGCAGCAATCAAATCAACAACAATTACCAATCGGCTTTTGCTGGAAAAATAAACCCTCAGCCTTGGGAGCAAGACAGCAACTCTGATGAGCAAGCCAAAGACTACGCCGCAAGCTTACGCTGGAATAGCAATATTAATGCACAGCACAGCCTTTCTGTACAAACCAATGCACAGCAATGGGAGCGCTTACGCGAGTGGCGCGCCTGTGATGCACAAATCAGCTTCAGTTCTGAGCTCAATGAGCTGTGGCGAACTTCTTCCTTTGCGCAGAGAGAGCGATTGCGCCGCTTAAAGCCCATCGGCAACCCCTCTGCGCGCCAAGCAGTATTACAAAACTGGCTCATCGGCCAACTGGTTCAACCAGGCGCCCTCGCTCACAGTTGCGGCTTAATTAACGAAAACAGTAGAGAGTCTCGTTTTGATGTGGAAGTGCAAGACACTTACAGCGTTTCTGAACAGTTACGCTTAATTAGTGGCCTGAGTTATCGCTATGATCAAGCGCGCTCAGCCTCATTTCTCAATGGCCGCGAGCGTAAAGACATTTTCCGCGCCTTCAGTCAATTTGAATTCTATGCCAGCGAGCACTGGCTGCTACAAGGTGGCGGCATGTATGAGCACGACAGCAGCAATGGTGACTCTTTCTCACCTCGTTTTGCGGTCAACTATCTCGTCACCCCAGCCCATGGTTTTCGCGCAGTTTACAGCGAAGCCGTACGCTCACCTGACATGTTTGAAAACCATGCCGACTGGCAATATAGGGTGAAGGATCTACGCCCTGCAATTGCTCAAAATAGTAACGCTGACTTTTTTATCAGCGCTCAAGGTAATGGCAACCTAAAGCAAGAGAAAATCCGTGCTTTTGAGCTTGGCTACAATGGTTACTTTGCACCGCAAAAACTGTCATTCGATATCAAGATTTTTAATGAGAAAATCACTCGCATGATCAGCCACAGACCAAGCTTAATTTCTTTTAGCTTAAATAATGATGATCACATTAAGTTTTACGGCAGTGAACTTGAAGGCAATTGGCAAGCCACGGAGAAAGATCGCCTACGCATCAGCTACGCTTATATTAAAGACCAGGCCAGCAACAGCCTTGATCAAAACGTAACACCTGCGCACAGCGGATCACTAGCTTGGCTGCGCAATTGGAATGCTGATTGGAGCAGCAGCCTGATGTTTTTTGCTGCTGAGCAACTCAATCAGAACGACTTGCAACTACTGACTGCTCGTCTCAGCAGAAAATTCCAATTGGGCAGTACCCGCCTGCAACTGGCTGGCAGCTTACAGAAAACACTGAATAACCAGCCAATAGGACGTACTAATAATAAGGACAACTCCCATGATACGGCCTACGCGACTGTACAGTTGGAGTTTTAAGCGCTCAATGTTTAAGCGCATATGGTTGGTACTCTGCACAGCTTGTTTGCTCTACGGAGCAAGCACATCTGCAATTGCGCAAATCCTTCTTAGCGCCGAGCATGACAGCGCGACCGTGCGTAGCTTTACCAAGACTCTAGCGCACGCTTTACCGGAACTTGATATTCGCTATATGCCACGTGCGCAGTTGACCGCGCAAACACAATTTCCAGCGGATACTCAGCTGATTCTACTGGGAGCAGAACTCTTAGACTGGCGTTTAAAACTGACTGCCCCAGGCCCTGCCACACTGATTTTACAAGTCAGTCGCGTGCAGGTTTATCACCGCCTCGCTAACCGTCGACCGAGTCATATCACCTTTCTCTGGAGTGACCCGCCACTGCAGCGGCAAATAGCCTTACTCAAAGTTATGCTGCCGGGACTGCAGAACGTTGGCGTTCTTTACGGCAATCACAGCACTTTTTTATTAGCCGAAATTGAACACGCGTTACAGGCTGAAAACCTCACTATGCGCAAATACTACTGGCCTGACAGTTACGACGCGCGCAGCCTTAGCAACTTACTGGAACAAACTGACGTCTTACTGGGTATTGATGACAGTAACATTTACAACCCGGCAACCATTAAAAGCATCTTGCTTAGCAGTTACGCACGCAAACAGACGCTAATAGGCCCAACCGCAGCCTTTATCAAGGCAGGCAGCCTAGCGTCTACTTACAGTGATCAAGACGACTGGATACAGACTCTCAGCAGCGTGCTGAAAACGCCATCAACAAGCTGGCCAAGCAGCCAATACCCAGACCACTTCAAAGTGATGATTAATCGCCAAGTCGCACGTTCACTCGGCATTCAAAAAAACCACGCGTCACGTATTAACCAGCAACTCCAACAGCGCAGGAATGCCCCATGAAGCAATGGCTCGGCAGCAGCATTCACCGCTACACTTTATTTGTCAGCCTGTTACCAGCGGTACTGGTCGCCTTTGTGCTGACCGGTTATTTCACTCTGGCACGCCTGCAAAGCTTGCAAGAAGAATTGGCTAGCACCGGCCAACTCTTCGCTAACCAGTTGGCACCGGCAGCAGAGTTCAGTGTGATCTCCGGCAACTTGCAAGTCCTAGACTCCCTTCTACAAGGCACTTTAAAAAACCCAAACATTGCCTTTATTGAAATTTACGACAATCAACAACAGCTGCTCACTCGTGTAGCAAAGGATCTTCCCCAGCACAGTGTTGGCGCTACGTTTAAAGCCAACATCACTCGACAAAACGTGCAACTTGACCCGCTATTCCTGTCATCATCATTTCTCAGTGAAGCTGCACAGCCAGAAGAAAGCATCGGTCATGTCGTACTCGGGATGACCGACAGCGCGCTAAAAAAACAACAGCAACATATTTTATTTCATGCTTTTTGGTTGATTTGTATGGCCCTATCGCTGATTTGGGCGCTGGCGTACAGCTTGGCGCGCAGCCTTTCGACACCTATCCATCAGATGCGCCAAAAATTACGTGAAATGGATAGAGGGCTTTACCAAACGTCGACACTGCAAGACATCCATCACGGCGAATTAGGCGAGCTCAGCCAGCACATTAATATGCTGGCACAAACCTTACAGAATGCCCAAAGAACTCAACAACAAAACACCACTGAACTGCAACATGCCCACCATCAAGCTAAGCGCGCCAATCAGGCCAAATCTGACTTTTTAACCATGATGAGCCATGAGTTACGTACTCCGATGAATGGCGTGCTCGGCATGCTGCAACTGCTTGAGCAAACGCAGCTTAACCAAGAACAAACGGAATACACCTCGATCGCACACACATCGAGCTTGCAAATGATTGATGTGATTAATGACATCCTAGACTTCTCACGACTTGAGCATGACGCCTTACAATTAGAGTGCATCGCTTTCTCTTTAGCCGATTTATTTACTTCACTGCAGCGTATTTTTAAATACAGCGCTGAGCAGCAAGGTGTTGAGCTGATTTTTTGTTTGCCTGATGAGTTGGCCACTTTGCAAGTCGAGGGCGATCCCACCCGCTTACGGCAAATACTAGTGAATTTGTTATCCAATGCACTCAAATTTACCGCTCAAGGCAGCGTGACCTTAAACCTGAATTGGACACGTTCAGAATCCCAGCAGATTATTCTGCAGTGCATCATTACTGACACTGGCATTGGTATTGCTGCCGAGCAACTGGCACATATCTTTGATCCCTTTCACCAGGCTGACCAGAGTATTTCTCGGCGCTATGGTGGCACCGGGCTTGGTTTATCCATTGCTCATGCTCTAACGCTACAGATGGGAGGCCAACTTTCGGTCAGTAGCCGTATGCATGAAGGCTCAACTTTCACCCTGATAATCCCCTTACATGACTGCCAGCGTTAAAACAATTGAAAAAACAACTTAGGCGACTAAGGGATAACCTTGTCGAGTAATTACAAAGGTCAGTTATAAAAAGCTGTGACTTACGGCAAGATTATGTGGTCTAACCATGCACTTACCAAGCATTGGTGCTTTTTGTCATTGTTGCTATCGCTTATTAAGCAGTAAGCTGACAAAAGGCTTAAGTTGAATAGAGTTTTTTTGTTAAGCGTTATTAAATGTGTTAAAAACACTTAGATAGATTGATCACAAAAACAAACAGATGGATATCCATCGCCCACATGCAATACACGATTAGGCACGTTGAGGAGCCCGCATGACCAAACAAAACGCCTTCACCTACGAAGAATTGCTCAAATGCAGCCGCGGAGAGCTCTTTGGACCAGGTAACGCGCAACTGCCCGCCCCTAATATGCTTATGATGGATCGCATTGTGAACATCAGCGAAACTGGCGGAAAATACGGCAAAGGGCAAATCACTGCCGAATTGGATATTCATCCTGACTTATGGTTTTTTGCTTGTCACTTCGAAGGTGACCCAGTTATGCCAGGTTGCCTAGGCCTTGATGCCATGTGGCAGTTGGTCGGCTTTTATCTTGGCTGGCAAGGCAACCCTGGACGTGGCCGTGCGCTGGGATCAGGTGATGTGAAATTTGTTGGCCAAGTACTGCCAACCGCTAAAAAAGTCACCTATCAAATCGACATTAAACGCACCATTAACCGCTCGCTGATTCTTGCGATTGCTGACGGTACTGTCAGTGTTGATGGCCGCGAAATTTATACGGCCGAAGGCTTACGTGTCGGCTTGTTCTCTTCTACAGACTCTTTCTAAAGGATAACCAGTATGCGTCGCGCTGTAATCACTGGACTGGGCATCGTTTCTTGCCTAGGTAATGACAAAAACACCGTAGCCGCCAACTTACGTGCAGGCCATACCGGTATCCGTTTCAACCCTTCCTATGCGGAAATGGGCTTGCGTAGCCATGTCTCAGGCTCGGTTGATATTGACTTAGAAGCACTGATTGACCGCAAGTTTTTACGTTTTATGGGGCAAGCAGCGGCTTTCTCCTACATTGCTATGCAGCAAGCCATTGAAGACAGCGGTTTAAGCCCTGAAGATGTGTCCAATCCGCGCACTGGCTTAATCGCTGGTTCGGGCGGCGCATCCACCTTAAATCAAATGGAAGCCATTGATACGCTGCGCGAAAAAGGCGTCAAGCGCATTGGCCCGTATCGCGTGACCCGTACCATGGGTAGCACGGTATCAGCATGCTTAGCGACCCCTTTTAAAATCAAAGGCGTCAACTACTCGGTGTCTTCTGCTTGCGCAACCAGTGCGCATTGCATTGGCCAAGCGCTTGAGCAAATCCAACTGGGCAAGCAAGACATTGTTTTTGCTGGCGGCGGTGAAGAAGAGCATTGGAGTCAAAGCTGCTTGTTTGATGCGATGGGCGCTCTGTCGACGCAATACAACGACACTCCAGAAAAAGCATCGCGCGCCTATGACAGCAAACGTGACGGCTTTGTCATTGCTGGCGGTGGCGGCATGGTGGTGGTTGAAGAATTGGAGCACGCGCTAAAACGCGGTGCAAAAATTTACGCAGAAATCGTTGGTTATGGCGCAACTTCTGACGGTTACGACATGGTCGCTCCAAGCGGTGAAGGCGCGGTACGCTGCATGCAGCAAGCGCTTGCCACGGTTGACGCGCCAATTGACTACCTCAACACCCATGGCACCTCAACACCGGTGGGTGATGTTGCTGAGATTCGCGCTGTGCGTGAAGTCTTTGGCGACAATGCACCACCAATCAGCTCCACCAAAAGTTTGTCAGGTCACTCGCTCGGTGCCGCCGGCGTACAAGAAGCTATTTATTCCATGCTGATGATGGAAGGCGACTTTATTGCTGGATCAATCAACATTGATGAGCTTGATGAAGAAGCTAAAGGCTTACCGATTGTTGAAAAAACCCGCGAGAACGTCACCTTAAATACGGTGATGAGTAATAGCTTTGGTTTTGGCGGCACTAACGCCACCTTGATCCTAAAGCGTTACACAAAATAACTCAGCCGCAATAAAAAACGGCCGTTGCAATTGATTTGCACGGCCGTTTTTTTATCTAGCGAAAAGACTGAATCAATCAATCCGAACTAAGGTGCGCCCTGTTTGCTGACTGGCCAACATGGTGGCAATGGCATTCGGTACATCTTTCAAGCTAATTTCTTTTACTAAACTTTCTAGATCCAGCTTCCATTGCAATGAGAGCTTATCCCACATCGACGCTTTGTTTACTAAGGGCAATTCAACCGAATCAACACCGAGCAAATTCACGCCGCGCAAAATAAACGGCAAGACACTGGCTTTAAAATCAATTCCAGCAGTCAGTCCACAGCAGGCTGCGCTGCCACCATACTGCAATGATTTAACAGCATTAAACAAGATATCCCCGCCAACAGTGTCGACTACACCTGCCCACTGCGGTTTAAGTAAAGCCTTATCCGTACCTGCCGTTAATTCCTCGCGGCCAATTACCACCTGCGCACCTAATTGACGTAAAAACTCTGCTTGCTCTGCTTTTCCTGTAACAGCTGTCACATGAAAACCCAAGTGTTTCAGCAACACGATAGCAATCGAGCCAACTCCACCGGTAGCACCTGTGACCAGTACAGAGCCTGCCTCAGCAGTTAATCCAGCACGTAATAATTTATCAACGCATAAGGCCGCAGTTAAACCTGCAGTGCCTAAAATCATCGACTCACGTAGCGACAGACCTGCTGGACGCTTGATCACCCAAGCCGCTGGTACGCGAATATATTGTGCCATACCACCGTAAGTATTCATGCCCAAATCATAACCAGTGACAATCACCTCATCGCCTGCGGCAAGTTCGGCAACGCTTGAGTGCTCAACCACACCTGCTGCATCAATACCTGGCGTGTGTGGAAATGTGCGAGTGACGCCACGATTACCGGTTGCGGATAATGCATCCTTATAGTTTAAGGATGAGTAACGCACACGAATCAGTACCTCGCCCTCAGGTAAATCATCCATTGAGCGCTCAACCACGCTCTGTTGAAATTGTGGTGTTTCAGTCACCCATAATGCTTGATATGTACTCATAAAATATCCTCTGCGGTTATTTGTGTATGCTCTTAGCCAATAAAGCGGCGCTGCAAACGCTCCCAGCCTTTATCAGCAACATGCTCAAGCGCTGCACCAGCACTTAGGCCAACACGCTCTTGCAGGCTTTTCTTTTGCACAAACTGTAACGCATATAAATCTGCTTCGGCAGCACGCTTGGATAAATACTCATCACTGGTCTGCAGCTGGTCAACTAATTGCTGCTCTCGTGCATCAGTACCCAGCCATACCTCACCAGTGGCTACCGCATCAATATCCAGTTGCGGACGATACTGCACAACAAACTTTTTAAACAAATCATGCGTTGTTTGTAAGTCTTGTAAAAACTTCTCGCGCCCCTGCTCGGTATTTTCGCCAAGCATGGTCAAGGTGCGCTTATGCTCACCGGCCGTTAAAATTTCCACATCAATATTATTTTTCTTTAACAGTCGGTGGATATTAGGCAGCTGTGCCACCACGCCGATAGATCCCAGCACTGCAAATGGCGCACTTAAAATCTTATCGCCAATGCACGCCATCATATAACCGCCACTGGCAGCGACTTTATCGACACACACGGTTAAGGGGATCTTTGCATCGCGGATACGGGCTAATTGAGATGAGGCCAGTCCATAGCTGTGCACCATACCGCCGCCACTTTCTAGTCGTAAAACCACTTCATCAGTTGGTTGTGCTACTGCTAAAAGTGCGGTGATCTCATGGCGCAGGCTATCGGCGGCAGAGGCTTTAATATCACCATCAAAATCCAAAACAAACACGCGAGCTTTGTTTAAACCGGCTTTTTTATCTTGTTTTTCTTGCGCGCTTAGGGCTTTACGTCGTGCTTTTAACTGTGTTTTATCCAGCACATTAAGCTCAATAGTGTCTTTTAATTCGCTATAGAAATCATTCAGACTGGTCACCAGCAATTCGCCAGCGCGGGTTCGTCCACGTGAACGCAACGCTGTCATCATCGCCAAAATAACGACAATAACCACTAAAACCGTGACTGCTCGCGCCAAAAAACCTGCGTACTCAAGTAAAAAATCCACTGCTTACTCCTAAAAAATGTTTGCAGCTATCTTACCTGAGAGTATCCGCGTATTGAGAACAATTATCGCCATTAAAATAGCAACATAAGCTTTATGTCTAACAGCAAGCAGTCGCTTTAACACACTCATTACGCAGCGAAAAGAACTGTGAAATAACTGCAAATCCTCTTACCTCCAAGCTCTTTCAAACAATCGTATGAAATTCATTTGACAGCCTTGCCCGTTCACAATAATCTCCATAGCTCGCACATCAACAGGTGTAAAAAACCTTGGGTAGCATTTATCTAATTCGACATGGCCAAGCCTCATTTGGTGCTGATGATTATGATGTACTCTCGCCGCTCGGTGTACAGCAAGCACAGCAACTGGGTGACTACTTAATCGAGACAGGTGTGACGCTGAATACTTGCTTGAGCGGTAATTTACGCCGTCAAAAAGATACTGCCATGGCAACCTTAGCGCGTTTTGCTGAGGCCAACTTGCCTGCACCTGAGCTAAGCATTGATAGTGCCTTCAATGAAATTGATGCAGACGCGGTGATTCGCTTTATTGTTCCTTTGATACTTAAAGATGAACCCAACGCCATCAACAGTTTGCGCAACCCGTTACAGGATAAAGCTGAATTTCAACGTATTTTCGCGATGATTATGCAGCGTTGGTCCGCAGAGATTGATGATGTCCCGACGCATTTGCGCTGGTCGACATTTGTCCAGACCGTTGATGCAGGCTTACAACGCGTTCTCAATGATGCTGCGCCAGATGATCACATTGGCATTGTTACCTCGGGTGGCACTATTACCGCTTTTTTACACCTGCTAACTGGATTAACGGCTGACAAAGCCTTTGATCTTAACTGGCAAATCGTTAACACTTCACTGAGCCGTCTCAAGTTCCGTGGCGATTCGGTGGTACTGGCTTCTTTTAACAGTCATGCACACCTTGATCTGTTAAAGAACAAAAAACTCATCACCTATCGTTGAGTTTTTAATATCACGCGGCATAAACCGCACAAAAATCTTAAAAAGGATAAATTATGTCTTCTACCGCAGAGATCATTAAAACTCTTACTTCTAAATTTAACGCTGCAGCAGCTGCTGGCTTAGACTTAGTATTCCAATTCAACATCGAAGATGCTGAAAACTACTCTTTGACTGTTAAAGACGGTACTTGCGACGTTCAACCTGGTGTTAACGATGCAGCCAACGTTACTTTGATCATGGACAGCGAAACCTTTAAAGGCATTGCAACTGGCGAAACTGATGGTATGCAAGCATTTATGGGCGGTAAACTGCGCGCTGAAGGCGACATGATGTTAGCGATGAAACTGAGCGAATTATTCCCAGTTTAAGCACTGCACTAAGCAACACAAAAAGCCGGATTTTTATCCGGCTTTTTTAATAAAAATAAGTCATGGAGAGTTCGGATGCTGTGCGCTAAAGCTTTGTTTATTTATGAGGATGCGGAAAATCCTCACGTACTCGCGGTGGTTGAGTACGCTGCTGCTAATGACATTAAGCTTTCGCAAATGTCACTGAGTGCGTTTTTAGCGCAACCAGGACGACCTCTAGACTTTGCTGAACATGTCGTCGCGCTCTGCTCTGATAGCGATCTTGCCAAACTGATTGATCAAGCGAAAACACTGAATTTCAGCTTAGGTATTATTCCTGTCGACAACCATCAAATTCGCTTGCGCGAATGGTTTATGTTCACCGACAAACTTGAGCAGCATATCGCCCTAGCCTTTGATGCATCGACGAAAGCCATTGATGTCTTGCGCTGCAATAACGAAGTTGCTCTTGGCTCCATCATGCTTGGCAAAACGCCTTTCCTTGACCAAAGAAGCCGCACCTATCGACAGCGTTCTGAGTCGCCTATTCGTCGCCTATTTTATATGCTGGCGGTGCTCTGGAGCAGCTTACGGAACCTGTTTGCCATTCATCCTTTCCCTATCACTTTATCGATTGGCACAGAGTACAGCGTCAAAACAGCCATCACGGGAATGGTATCAATTGAAAATAACGTCAGCAACGCGGCTGCGCGGTTGATCAATACCAGTATTTCAATTCAAGACGGTAAAGTTTCGACCTTACTGATCGCACCAAAATCCATTACCCAGTACTTAGGATTTTTAATTAAGGCCTCATTTAGCTTTGATAAAAAGGTCAGCCGCTTACCTGACTCAATGAGCTATGTGCGCAGTAATTACTTACGTGTCGATAGTACGACAACACTGACCTACTATGTTGACAGCCACAAGCGTGAAGCTGAGACGATTGAACTGGAGCTTTATCCTGAGGCTGTGCAAATCAATTTGCCTGATGCTTATTACGAAACCCAGGGTGGTCAACGCGGCGGTAAAGACACGCTTAAGCTCGAGAACCTGCCATTAAACGAGCAGCGTTTGAATATGATTCAGCAGCGTTTACCGATGTTCACTCACGCCCTTGAGGAAGATTTTAAAGACCTGTTCATGCAATTGCGCGAGAACGCACAAGCTCATAGCAGCTTTATTTCTTTAATGATGCTGAGTAGCTTGGTCGCCAGCCTTGGTCTGTTTTTATCCAGTCCAGCGGTCATTATCGGTGCAATGGTGCTCGCGCCTTTGATGTCACCCATTGTGTCTTTATCAATGGCACTATTGCGTAATGATCAGACCTTACTGAAAAAATCCCTTTCAACCATCGCCATCGGCATTGCTTTAGCGCTGGGTATGGCAGCACTGCTCGCACTGATTATTCCAATTACACGAGTGACCCCAGAGATGGCAGGTCGCATGCATCCTAACCTACTCGATCTTGGCGTAGCCATTTTCTCAGGCATGGCCGGTGCTTATGCACAGGCCCGCGAAAGCATTATGAAAAGCATGCCGGGTGTAGCGATTGCCGTCGCCCTAGTGCCGCCATTATGTGTTGCAGGAATTGGCATTGGTTGGTGGGACTGGCAAGTGATCAGCGGCGCAGCACTGCTGTTTTTAACCAACTTGGTGGGTATCGCTCTGGCTGCAGCCTTAACCTTCTTAGTCTTGGGTTATGCACCCATTGTGAAGGCGCGCCGCGGTTTAGCTTTATCCCTGGCTCTGATGCTGACCATTGCCGTACCACTGACGTGGTCATTTCAAACCATGTACAAGGTCTGGCAAGTTGAGCAAACAATTGATGCATTATCACTTGAAATCAACGAAAAAACCCTGCATTTAGATAGTCTACAAGTACAGATTAAAAATGCCGAAACTCATCTAAAGCTGGAAGTCAGTTCAGACACTGAAGTGACTTATGAGGATTTAGTTGCTTTAAAAGCCGAATTAGAAGAACTGCTAAACACCACCGTACGCTTAGATGTAACACCACGCATTAGTCTTTAAGCGCTGCGAAGATTGCGGTTGCAGACAAGTCAGCTCTAAGGTGCAAGAGCTGGCTTGGCTAGGATGGGTTACTGATCAATCGTTGCTGGGCTTACCGATTGCCTGCAAAACATATTGCGGTAACGCAAAGGCGGCTTGGTGAATTTCCGCATTGTAGTAACGGGTGACAATGCCACTGCCGGCAAAACGCTGACGCAAAATATCCAACGGCAACTGACGTAATTGACGATTCTTAGCCGCCCAAGCAAAAGTCATACTACCGCCAATATAGGTGGGTACTGCAGCATGGTAAAAATGCCAGTCGGCAAACAATCCTTGAATATTTTTCGCTGTGGTTTTGACCTCATCAATTTGCAAGAAGGGTGTGCCATTTTGCGCAACTAAAATACCGTCATCGGTTAAGCAGCGATGGCAAGCATGGTAGAAATCCTCCGAGAACAGCACTTCGCCGGGACCGGTCGGATCCGGGCAGTCACTGATAATGACATCAAATTTATCCGTGCAGTTGGCAATAAAACGCATGCCATCATCAATCACTAAGTTCACCCGTGGATCATCGTAAGCACCGCTGGAATGGTTGGGTAAATACTCTTTACACATATCAACCACAGCTTGATCAATTTCCACCATAGTGATGCGATCGACACTGGAATGACGGCACACTTCACGCAACATGCCACCATCACCACCGCCAATAATCAATATATTGCGTGCGGTGCCGTGCGCTAAAATAGGTACATGCGTGAGCATTTCATGATAAATAAATTCATCGGCTTCCGTGGTTTGAATTGCGCCATCCAAAGCCATCACACGCCCCATTCTCGGGTTCTGAAAAATGACTAAATGCTGATGTTCGGTGCGCACTTCATGCAGCATTTTTTCTACTTCAAAAAACTGTCCGTAGTTGTCATGCAGCGTTTCACGGTAGTCGGTCATAGTATTCCTCAAAATTCTTAATAAAAACTGCAGCGATTATACGGTAAGTATCAGCGAAAATGGCATATCTTGCAGGCTCTACGCAAATCGCTGAGTCCATCATAGGCTATCTTCTAGCAAGCAACTGCCAAAGTTTTAATACACCGGCAGCTCAATATTTTTAAATAGCTCATCGACTTCATCTTTGCTGCGCGCCTGGATCACCTTGGCTTGAATTTCACGGTCTAAATGCGGCGCAAAACGTTCAATAAAGTCACTCATAAAGCCACGTAAGAAGGTGCCACGGCGAAAGCCAATTTTGGTAACACTGGATTCAAATAGATGACTGGCGTCCAAAGCAACCAAGTCCTGATCTTGCAATGCATCCACTGCCATACCTGCGACAATGCCAACCCCTAAGCCTAAGCGCACGTAGGTTTTAATGACGTCGGCATCCGCCGCAGTAAAGATCACCTTAGGAATTAAGCCCATTTCGGTAAAGGCCTCATCCAGCTTCGAGCGCCCAGTAAAACCAAACACATAAGTGACAATCGGAAACTCAGACAATGCTTCGAGGCTTAATTTCGGCAAACTCGCCAAAGGATGTCCTTTAGGTACCACAACGCAACGGTTCCAGCGGTAGCATGGCATCATAATTAAATCGCCAAACTGCTCCATGCCTTCGGTCGCAATGGCAAAATCAACCGTGCCATCCGCAGCCATTTCGGCAATTTGGGTTGGCGTGCCCTGGTGCATGTGTAAGGCAACATCAGGGTACTGCTGCATAAAACCACTAATGACCTGCGGTAAGGCATAACGGGCTTGTGTATGCGTGGTAGCAATGGATAATGAGCCTATACGCTCATTAGAAAACTCTTGGCCGATTTGTTTAATATTTTCGCACTTGCGCAGCACTTCGCCAGCAGTCTTAATAATGCGTTCACCGGCCGCAGTGACCCGAGTTAAATGTTTGCCACTGCGAGCAAAAATTTCAACGCCAAGCTCGTCTTCAAGCAAACGTATTTGTTTGCTAATGCCGGGTTGCGAGGTATAAAGAGCTTGCGCAGTGGCGGAAACATTCAGACCATTGCGTGATACTTCCCAGATATAGCGCAGTTGTTGTAGCTTCATCAGGTACCTCGACAAAAAATGCTGGCAAAATAAACTTAGTAGCACTTATAACCGCAACGCATTTTTATTTCCACAGTTATAACCATTTACTTAATCTTAATCATCTTCACACAGGCGTCATTCATGACTTTGCTTGCTAGGCCTCCAGAGTTTTTAAGCAGTTTTCAACAACACTGGCCATTTGCGCAACAGCTTGACTGCACCCTAGTGTCGACACGATTTGATCCGCAGCAGTTGAGCGATGAAGATTTTATCCGCAACAAAATCAGCGCACCCAATGCCGTGCGTAAACGCCAAGCCGAGTATTTATCTGCACGTTTGTGCGCGCGCCAAGCACTCCTGGTGCAAACAGGCAAGGCAAGCTTGCCTATCCAGCAAGAAAACAGCCGCATCCCGCTGTGGCCTGCACACAGTTGTGGCTCACTCAGTCATAGTCACGGCATTGCGGCGG
This sequence comes from Denitrificimonas caeni DSM 24390, assembly GCF_000421765.1. Lineage (GTDB taxonomy): Bacteria > Pseudomonadota > Gammaproteobacteria > Pseudomonadales > Pseudomonadaceae > Denitrificimonas > Denitrificimonas caeni. The sequence continues at coordinate 412,875 of NZ_ATXQ01000002.1, forward strand.
CGATTGTTGGCAGCAGCCAAGATTGGTGCAGCTTAGGCTTGGATATTGAAAAGCCACTTAAAGTCGAGCGCGCTGAGCGTTTATTCAGCACTATTCTCACTGCCGCCGAGCAACAGTATTATCACAGCTTAGATAAGCAAGATGCCGCATGGTATTTGACCTGCGCGTTCTCGTTTAAAGAAAGTTTGTTTAAAGCTTTGAATCCACTGACCCACGTGTACTTCACTTTTCAAGATGCGCAGGTTGTGGATTTTAAGCTTACCGATGCAGGCTCTGCGCGCTTGCGTCTGCGCAAGACTTTATCGGATCGATGGCCTACGGGTCGAGAGTTAGAGGGACAGTTCTCTAGCTTGCACGGCAGTGTCATCACGCTAATCAGCGTGCCTGCAGCAGCGGAAGCTTAGCGCACTCTAGGCAAGACACACAGTCTCGCCCAGAATCGTTTTACCGGCCTTAAGCCTGCTTAAGCATCCGCGCTAAAATTACTTTTACTTTCGCCATACCATCGTTCAACGCTGCTTCAATCTGCGTCATGGTAATCACCCCACTAGACTTGCCTGCAGCAGGATTCACTACTAAGGATAAACAGGCATAACTCAAGCCAAGCTCGCGCGCCAAGACGGTTTCCGGCATACCAGTCATACCGACGATATTGCAGCCGTCACGCTCCATGCGAACAATTTCAGCCGCTGTTTCTAAGCGAGGACCTTGAGTACAGCCGTACACGCCTTGATTAGTACAGTTATAGCCACAAGCAGCTACGGCAGCAATTAGACGTCTACGCAGGGCTTCATCATAGGGGTAGCTAAAATCAACATGGGTGACGTGATCTAAATCGCCGTCGTATAAAGTGTGCTGGCGGCCAGAGGTGTAATCAATAATTTGATCAGGAATACAGAAATGCCCTGTCGGCATATTAGCGGTCACACCACCAACGGCATTGATGGCTAAAATCGAATGTGCACCGGCATGGCGCAAGGCCCATAAGTTTGCCCGGTAGTTGACTTGATGCGGCGGAATACGGTGTGGGTGGCCGTGTCTGGCCAAGAACAACACTTCCTGGCCCGCATATTCACCTCGTAAAATATCAGCAGAAGTTGGTCCATACGGCGTATCAATAAACAGCGCATCACGAATGGTAAGTCCTTCCAACTGGGTTAATCCGGTGCCGCCGATAATCGCGTATTTACTCATCTGCCACCTCTCACTGATTCGTTTATTTAAAGTGCTTTTAGCGCCTGACGGGCTGCCTGCCAACGTGGATGCTGTTGAAAGTCATGCTGTGCAATATGTCTGCCTTGCATCACTACTAATTGTCGACATGGCCTAACCTGATGGGTCTGTAATGCAGTTAATGCAAGCTCCGCAGCCGCACGGTCATTGCATAGTAACCCAACATCGCAGCCTGCGGTAAGTGCAGCAAGCACACGCTGCGCCGCATCACCGGCAACATGTGCACCAGCCATCGACAAGTCATCACTAAACAGCACGCCTTTGTAGTGTAATTGTTGCCGTAAAATGTCCTGCAGCCAAACTTTTGAGAAGCCAGCCGGCGCACTGTCCACTTGTGGGTAAATGACATGGGCCGGCATCATCCCAGCCAGATCGTTTTGTAGGCGTTTGAAGGGTTGTAAATCGGCTTGATTAATTTGCGCAAAGCTGCGCTCATCCACGGGAATAGCAACATGCGAATCAGCCGTAACCCAACCGTGCCCTGGGAAGTGTTTACCCACTGCCGGCATACCCGCTGCCTGCATGCCCTTTAAGAAAGCGCCAGCTAAGCGCACAACGGTATCAGCATCGGCGCCAAAGGAACGCAAGCCAATCACCGTGCTGCGACCGTAATTAAGATCTAGTACTGGCGCAAAACTAAAGTCGATCCCCATGGCCAAGACTTCCCAAGCCATTAACCAACCGCAATCTTCAGCCAGCTGCTCAGGATCTGCAGCTTCAATCAAGCGCCCCATCGCAGGTAATGCAACAAAGCCTTGGCGCAAACGTTGTACGCGCCCGCCCTCTTGATCAACAGCAATCAACAGATCACTGCGCACCGCTCGTATCGCTCGACACAGCTCACGAACCTGTTGCGGGTGTTCAATGTTTCGAGAAAATAAAATCACCCCGCAGACTTCAGGTTGGCGTAATAAATGACGATCCGCTGCGGTTAAAAAAGTACCGCCAATATCCAACATCAACGAGCCTTGCATGCTCAATCCTTAAATTGTATGGCTGCGCAAAATCTCAGCCTCACGAGTGTGTTCGCAGATCTCTACCGGACAAGCGTCTGCTAAATGATTATAGAGTTCAATTATGTCTTTATTGTGCATGCGGATACAGCCATGTGAATAAGGCTGGCCAAGCAACCCTTCATCGGCAGTGCCATGGATATAAATATAACGACGAAACGTATCACAATCACCTAGTCGGTTGCGCTGCAATTCAGTGCCGCTTAGCCATAAAATGCGGCTTAAAATCCAGTCACGTTCTGGGTGAGCTTGTTGTAACTGTGGCGAATAGACTTCACCCGTCCAACGACGTCCGCGCAAGACTGCACCTTGAGGTAAATCTGCGCCAATTTTTGCACGGATATAATGCATGCCACGCGGGGTACAGCCTGAGCCATTGCGCTCACCTGGGCCATTTAAAGCAGTAGAAACAGTATAGCAACGCCACAACTGTTGGTTTGCAAACGCATACATACGCTGCTCAGCAATCGAGACGTGCAGATAATCAATAATCACTCATTCACCCTTAGAATCGATCAGGGTGCTTTCTTTTTTATAGCAACCTGCATTTGTACAGAATCAATCGCACTGTCAGCGCGCATGCCCGCGGCTAAAAACGGCACCATTAAACGCATGACCTGTTCAGTTGTCATGTGCACCTGATAGTCAGTTTCCACAATAGCACGCAAGGCTTTAATACCCGACATACTAAAGGCTGCGGCACCAATCATAAAGTGCACGCGCCAAAACAGTTCGATGGGTTGAATCTCAGGTGCCGCGGTGTGCAATAAAAGCATGTAACGGTGAAAAACCTTGCCATACATTTCATTCAGGTAGCGGCGCAGGTGCCCCTGACTCTGACTGAAAGCTAAGCCTAATAGACGCATAAAAATCGACAGATCATTGCCGCTGCGTGGTTTCACTGCCAGCGTTTGCTGTACCAATAATTCCAGCAAGCTTTCGACCGTCCAAGCGGGCTGATCAACGGCTGATCGGCGCTCAAGCTCTTCATCGAGACTGATGCAGAGCGGTCCTAAGAACCGCGAGAAAACCGCTTGGATCAGCGATTTCTTGGAACCAAAGTGATAGTTTACCGCAGCCAGATTCACCTGTGCTTTACTGGTAATGAGTCGTAATGAGGTTTCTGAAAAGCCTTTCTCTGCAAACAGAATTTCTGCCGCATCCAAGATACGCTCTACAGTGTCTGACTGGGCCATGCAATTTCCACTCTAAATAAACGTTTCAAACATACGTTTGAAACACATTTACTGTCAAGTCTATCGTTCCGGCAAGTACAGATTTCATCGATAAGAGCACTGATTTCAATCTGTTATTGCCTTCAGGACAGCAAAGACGCAACTGCAGAAGATTTAGTCACCGACCGATGACCAGTCAACAAAGCCGAGTTGCCAAGTCGCTAAAATCAATAAACCAAAGACAATCCGATACCAGGCAAATACCGCATAGCTGTTGTTAGCAATAAACTTCAGTAGCGCGCGCACAGCCAACATGGCGAAAACAAAAGAAGTCACAAAACCAATGGCAAACACCGGTAAATCATCACCATTAGCGAAAAGCTCACGGTGCTTATAAAAAGAATAAACCGCCGCTCCAATCATGGTTGGCATGGCTAAAAAGAAAGAGAACTCTGTTGCTGCTTTACGTGACAAACCAAAGAACAATCCACCAATAATGGTCGAGGCCGAACGTGACGTGCCTGGTACAAGGGCTAAACATTGAGCACAACCCACTTTTAAGGCTTGCTTCCAATTCATGTCATCAACGGTTTCAGCAGCAATTGTATGGGTGCGCTTTTCAGCCCAAAGCATCACCACCCCGCCGACGACTAAAGCCGTGGCGACAGTGATTGGATTAAATAGCCATTTTTCAATTAAGTCGGCAAAGGTTAAACCCAAGACGACTGCTGGGAAAAACGCGACCAATAAGTTAGCCGTAAAGCGCTGCGCTTCAGCCTCGCGCGGCAGACCAATCACCACGCTGATAATTTTGCTTCGATATTCCCACATCACCGCTAAAATAGCGGCCAATTGAATGATAATGTTAAATGCTTTGGCACGCTGGCCATCAAAACCAATGGCATCCGCAACGATAATCTGATGCCCGGTACTGGAAACCGGTAAAAACTCTGTGAGACCTTCAACCACACCTAAAATAAACGCCTGTACCGCTAACCAAATATCCATAATGTCCCAAATGTATTGAATGACTACTCAGAAGTTGCGCATCTTACCCTTCTGCTCAGTGCTTTTCACGAAAATCAATCACTCTCAACGCGCATTCATAAAACAAGGCACTTAGTCGCATAGTCTAACAAGCTAAAAAATCGTAAAGTGGTGGCTCTGTACAGTATATAAATCAAAATGTAATGCCAAGTTAGAAAAGCAACTGCAAAGCAAAGGTTTAAAATCTTTATTGATCTACTATCAACTTTTGTAAGCAGCGACCGATACATACAACAATATTGATAACCATCACAGGACGATGCCTTAGGCGCGTTTCGCTAGGAGTTTTTATGCAGTTTCTTCGCCAAATTTCCATCAGCAAACGCTTGTGGCTGATATTTTTTATTACTGTAGGCATGTTTTTTGTTTTTGGTGCGCTTGCTTTAAAACAATCCTATGAAGTCATGCACTCTGCAAAAGCCACTAAAACTCAACACATTGTTGAAAGCACCTTAGGCACAGTTGAGTATTTTCATGAACTTGAGAAAAGTGGACAATTAACCACTCAACAAGCACAAGAGCAAGCTAAAAGCGCTCTCAGCAAACTGCGGTATGGCCGTAACGACTATGTTTGGATCAATGACTTGAATCCAAACATGATCATGCACCCTATGTCGCCCGCTTTGGACGGCAAAGACTTATCAGGTTACAAAGATCCTGACGGTATAGAAATTTTTAACGAATTTGTACGTACCGCAAAGCAACAGGGTTCAGGTTTCGTAAGTTACCGTTGGCCAATGCCCGGCGCGAGCGCTCCGGTTGATAAAATCTCCTATGTGCAATTGTTCAAGCCATGGAACTGGGTTGTCGGCTCTGGTGTATATCTTGATGACATACAGGCTGAGTTTCGTTCAGTGGCGATCAGTGCCAGCATCATGAGCTTTGTGATCATCTTATTTATTGCTGTTTTAATCATCAACATCATGCGCAGCATTGTTAAGCCTATAGAAAATGTCGTTGAAGCAATGCAAAACATTGCCAGCGGTGATGGCGATCTGACTCAAGAACTTAGCGTGCACGGCAAGGACGAAGTCACTCAACTGAGTCTGCATTACAATACCTTTGCACTTAAATTGCGCACTACGATCAGCCACTTGTTAAACAGCGCAGCAACCTTAAAACAATCAGCTGAAGCATTAGGTAATCAAGCCTCTCAAGCTCTGCACATCAGTGAAGATCAATCACAACAAACAGAACAAATTGCCACCGCTATTAATGAAGTCACCTATGCCGTGCAAGATGTAGCCAAGCATGCAGAGCAAGCAGCAACAGAAGTTTCGCAAGCGACTGAACAGGCGAACTCAGGTCAAATCAACATCGACAATAGCCTCAAACAAACCGACAAGCTTTCCGCAACTATTGAGCAAGCTGTCAATGTGATGCAAAAACTGGCAGAGGAAAGCAGCCAAGTCGGCCGTGTATTAGACGTCATCCGCTCAATTGCTGAGCAAACCAACCTTTTGGCGTTAAACGCAGCAATTGAAGCCGCTCGCGCTGGTGAACAAGGCCGTGGTTTTGCGGTAGTCGCAGATGAGGTTCGTCTACTGGCCCAACGTACGCAACAATCAACAGACGAAGTACAGAAAATGCTTGAGAGCTTGCAGCAAAACTCTCAAGCGGCAGTGCAAGTGATTAATGAAAGTAGCACTACCGCGCAAGCAACCGTTGAACAAGCGCAGCAAGCACAAGAAAGCTTAACCATCATCAGTAATGCTCTGCATATGATTAATGGACTCAACGCTTCAATTGCCAGTGCAACACTTCAGCAATCACACGTTGCAGAAGAGATTAATCAAAACGTTACTCAAGTAGCAGGTCTGTCGCAGTCAAGTAACGAAGCTGCACACCAATTGAGTGCATCCAGCGAGCAACTCAACCAGCTCGCACTGGAACTCAATCGTCAATTGGCACAATTTAAAGTGTAAACGCACAAGCACTCACCTCAAAACACATTGTAGGTGAGTGCTAATAAATCACTATAGATCTTTTACACAATCAATCGTAGCTAGCACACGCAACCAATCTGCTCAATATTTCTGCTAGTATTGCCACCCCCTTGTTAATCAAAAATTTTACCTTTCTTTCTATATGCCAGACCTAATTCAAGAGCGCGTTGAAGAGTGCTTTCAAATGGCTGAAAGCCATTTTCAGCAATCTTTTAAACGTCCTCAGATAAGCTTTAAATTACGTGGCCAGAAAGCCGGTGTAGCGCATATTGACGAGAACCGTTTACGCTTTAATCCGACACTGTATGCAGAAAATACTGTGCATTTTTTGCAACACACAGTCGCTCATGAAGTTGCTCATTTGGTCTCATACGCGGTATTTGGCAAGAAAATTCGCGCACATGGCCCACAGTGGCAAGCTGTGATGCAAGAGGTTTATTTATTGCCAGCCCACCGTTGCCATTCTTATACAGTCAATAGCACTGCAAAAATCCATTACTTATATAAATGTCAGTGTCGTCAACGTGAACCATTCGCGCTCAGTGGACAGCGTCATGCGCGTATTAACAAAGGGATGAGTTATATATGCAAGGTGTGCAGTTCTAAGCTAATTTATCTAAATGAACAAGTTCGACGCTAGATAGCACATAGGACGACATAATCAATTGAGCGGAAAGAGGATCCTAAACTGAGCGCCGCCTAATACAGACTCCTCAACAAATAACTGTCCATCATAGCTATCAATAATATCTTTAACGACAGCAGTACCTATACCTTGCCCTGGGTACTGAGTATCTAAACGCTCACCGCGTTGCAAAATACGCTCACGTTGATGCTCTGGCACGCCTGGACCATCATCCTCAACCACCAGTTCATAATGGTTACCTAACAACTGAGCTCGAATACGTATCTCATTAATGCACAGTCGATAAGCATTTTCGAGCAAATTACCCAGCAATTCCAGCAAAGCCCCTTGCTCAACAGGTATTCTCAACTCTAAAGAAAAATCACTGATTACAACAACACGCTTATCGCGATAAACCTTATCTAAGGCTTCCGTTAAACTGTCAACAAGAGGCTTAAGCTTGACGCTGTAGCGCAAGAGTCCGCTTTTACGCAAGCTTGCTCTCTGCAGTTGATAACTGATCTGCTGATTCATCCGATTGACCTGACCTTGCAGGGTTTTTGCTTGATTATGGTTGGCAGGCTGCGCGGCGATTACCTCGCCAAGCCCTTGCAGTACCGCTAATGGTGTTTTTAGACTATGTGCCAGATCATCTAAAGAATGTCGATATCGTTCGCTTTGTTGCCGCTCACTTTCCAATAAACGATTCAAAGAACGGGTTAAACGTAGCAGCTCTCGGGGATGCTCATCACTAAGTGAATCTCGCGTACCATTCTCAACTTCATCTAGCTCTGCACTCAAGCTACGCAGACTGCGAATTCCCCAACCTAAACCCAACCATAAAAAACCAAGCAGCAGCAGTAATGCAAATCCAAGCCAAACGTACAGTTGTTGCCTCAAGTTGTCATACATAGCCTGATAGTCATTAACCGGCTGCATCGTGACAATACTAAAGGCTGCACTCTGTCCTCGCAGCAAATCCACCTCAACATCGTAAACAAAAAATTCACGCCCCTGTGCGTCTTTCACACGAAGAAACTCATGACCACGGCCATCATATTTAGGTTGATAGTTTATATTTTCTAGCTCAGAACTTCGCGAACGCCAAATCAACACACCTTTGTTATCGTAGATATAACCTAATTGGCGTGCTGTTAAAATCTCAAACTCTTCATCAGGCAGTTTTTCAGGCATGCGCAACTGACCTTTAGTGATCCGCGCAGCAGAAATTAATGCACTCGCATCTGCAGCAAGACGTTGCTCAATAGACTCTTCAAGTGCTGACGTAAAAATCTGTTGTAACGCAGGGAAAAGCGCCAAGATAAACATTAAAACAGTCAAGGCTGCGCCAAGCATCAACCGCACGCGTAGCGAGGAAGTTTTATTACTTTGATGCTTGCGCATGTTTCATACCCGTTAAATTAACGACAGACTTCAGTAAATAAGTAGCCTTGTCCGCGCACAGTATCGATTGGCTTAAAGCCTATGCCACCATCTAGTTTACGACGCAAGCGTCCTACTAACACCTCAATCACGTTTGGGTCACGCTCTTCATCATCAGGGTATAGCTGCTCGATCAAGCGTTCTTTAGCAACCACTTGTTGGTGATAACGCATTAAATACTCAAGAATACGGTATTCATACGCCGTTAAACCCAAAGGCTCATCATTTAGCAGCGCTTGCTTACGATTAATATCTAACAGCAATGGTCCAGCACCAATGGTTGATTGCACAAAACCAGACGAGCGGCGTAACAAGGCATTTAAACGCGCCTCCAGCTCTTCAAACTGAAAAGGTTTGACTAAATAGTCATCAGCTCCAGCGGCAAGCCCTTCAACTTTATTTTGCCAACTTCCTCGCGCAGTTAATATCAAGATAGGAAAAACTTTACCTTGCTCACGCAACGTTCGTATCAGCTCTAAACCGCTCATACCTGGCAGACCCAAATCGATCACCGCCAAGTCATGGTTATATTCAGCGACACGATAAAGTGCTTCTTCCGCATCAGCAACGGCATCAACCACATGGCCTTGCTCACCCAGTCGCATGTAAAGGTGGTGGCGTAATAACGCTTCATCTTCAACGACTAGCAGCTTCATGCATGATCCTCACGTCTGAATGGTAGATGGTATCAATGATTACAGCTCATCCCTACACGCTTACTCGCAATCATTAGAGTTAAGGATTGGTATAGTCCCATAAAGCAACTGAACCCTAGCTGAATTGGCTAGGGTCGTAGTTTCAGAGCAGCAACAGCTATTCATCTCGACGCAATTCAACTGGAATCTCAGGTTCCTTCAGCGCATCTGGTCTTTTCCCTTTACCAGCATGGTATTGGCGCAATTGATAAACATACGCCAACACTTGTGCAACAGCTAAATACAACCCTGCAGGAATTTCCTGCTCCACCTCTGTCGAATAATAGACTGCTCGTGCTAAAGCAGGAGATTCCAACAACATAATCTTATGTTCGTTACCAATTTCACGAATCTTTAAGGCTAAGAAGTCGCCACCCTTTGCTAACAAGATAGGGGCCTGGCCTTTCTCTGTGTCATATTTTAACGCAACCGCAAAGTGCGTCGGGTTGGTAATAATGACATCAGCTTCCGGTATTGCGCTCATCATTCGGCGCTCAGCCATCTCACGTTGCAGCTGCCGAATACGACTTTTAACCTCAGGCTTACCTTCACTGTCTTTGTATTCATCGCGCACTTCTTGCTTAGTCATTTTAAGCTTTTGTTTGCTGTCCCACATTTGAAAAGGCACATCAATTGCAGCGATGACTATTAAACCGCACGCGAGCCACAGCGCACTCCAACCGACCACTTGCATGCTATGCAAAATTGCCATCTCAAGAGGCTCACTGGCAAACTTAATCAACTCATTGCGAGCCCGAGCCAAAACAAATAACGCCACCAACAAAACAATCGAAAACTTACCTAGCGCTTTTAGTAACTCAACAATCGACTTCATTGAGAACATGCGTTTGAGTCCAGAAAGCGGATTCATACGACTGAATTTAGGTGCCAAGGCTTCCATGGAAAAAAGCCAACCGCCTAAAGAAACAGGTCCAATAATAGCTGCCATCAACAGCATAAAGAACAAAGGAACCAACGCATCACCAGCCATCTGAGCAGACTGCAGTAAGCTGATGGCCATATAGCGTTCATCGAGTAACAGCTCACGTGGCAGAGAAAAATTTTTATGCATCACTTGCATAATTCTTTGCCCAAGAGCGCCACCAAACATCAATAAACCGCCGGTACCTGCCAATACGACAGCTAACGTATTAAGCTCGCGTGAGCGTGCTATTTCACCTTTTTTACGCGAATCTTGTTTGCGTTTCTCGGTAGGATCTTCACTTTTTTCCGCACCACTTTCACTTTCAGCCATCGCCGGTCACCTCTATTGCACTTGTGCCAAGCCGCGCAGCATAAATAAGGCATCACTCGCAATGGTATGGTACTGCGCCAAAATATCAGCAGTAGACATCCAGAAAATGATCAAGCCCATTATCAGCGTGAGTGGAAAACCAATAGTAAAAATATTTAACTGCGGCGCTGCACGGGTCATAACACCAAAAGCAATATTAATGACCAAAAGCGCGCTTACAGCAGGCAATGCCAATAACAACGCAGCACCTATCACCCAGCTTAAACGGCCTGCCAGAATAGCAAAATGTTCAACCTCAAGGGTTTGCCCAACAGGTAAGGTGACAAAGCTTTCTGCAAGCACTTCGAATACCACCAAGTGGCCATTCATAGCAAGAAATAACAAACTGACCAACATCAGCAGGAACTGCCCAAGCACGGGCACTGAAACGCCAGTCGCAGGATCCATCATCGAAGCGAATCCAAGACCCATTTGCATAGAAGCTAACTGGCCAGCAAAGACAAAAATATGAAAAAACAACTGTAAAGAGAAGCCAAGCATGGCACCAATGATGATTTGCTCAGCAATCAACAAAATACTGCGCAAGCTCAGTGCATCAACTTGCGGCATTTCCGGCAATATCGGCACCAATAATAGTGTTATTGCCAGAGCCATATATAAGCGCACTCGCTGCGGTACCAGTTGTGTACCGATAATAGGCATCACCATGAGGACTGCAGCAACACGAAATAGCGGCAACAAAAAACTACTGATCCAGCCAGCAATTTGCGTGTTACTGAGCTCTAGCATGACCAGCGCAACTCAGCCAATCACAAAAGGAATGTTATGGATGAGACGTGTTGTATATTCTATCCACTGCCCTACCAGCCAGGGGCCCAGCACAATTAAGGTCATAAAACTGACTATCAGTCTTGGTAGAAAACTTAAGGTTTGCTCGTTAATTTGTGTTGCCGCTTGAAACATAGCCACCATTAATCCGACCAATAAGCTGGGAACGATTATCGCCGCAACTACCAATGCAGTCATGGATAAAGCTTCGCGAATTATATCTACTGCGACTTCAGGAGTCATATCGTTATCCTATAGCGTGCCAAAACTACTGGCCAAGGTACCAATAATCAGCGCCCAACCATCCACTAAAACGAACAGCATAATCTTAAATGGCAAAGAAATAATTAACGGAGACAGCATCATCATCCCCATTGCCATCAAAATACTTGCAACCACCAGATCAATAATCAAAAAAGGTATGAAAATCATAAAACCGATCTGAAAAGCGGTTTTTAATTCTGAGGTTACAAAGGCCGGAATCAAAATAACCAACGGAGTTTGTTCTGCAGAAACAATATCAGTACGTTTTGAAAGTCTGACAAATAACTCTAAATCAGACTCGCGCGTTTGCGCCAACATAAAGCCTCGGATAGGCTCTTCAGCTGCTGTTAATGCTTGCTGTACATCTATTTCTTCATTCAAATAAGGCTGTAAGGCATCTTCGTTAATCCGATCAAATACGGGAGCCATAATAAACAGCGTTAGAAAAATAGTGAGGCCCACTAAAATCTGATTGGAAGGGGTCTGTTGTAAGCCGAGCGCTTGTCGAAGAATCGAAAAAACAATGATGATTCGAGTAAAGCAGGTCATTAACATCACAAACGCTGGAATAAAACCCAGCGCAGTCATTATTAATAAAATCTGCAGACTCACTGAGTATTCTTGCTGGCCTGCGGCATCAGTCGTCAACTTAATTGCTGAAATGGACAAAGGAGCATCCGCAGCAAAAACACTCGTTGTGAACACAAACAACCCAAAAACCAACATTAAGCGCGCAAGTACACTCATTCCGGCTCATCCTTTGCTGAAGTTTTCAACGCTTTGGCTAAGCGCTGAGCAAACGCTGAACCTAAATGACCTTCAGGTTTGCTGACCTCAATAGGTTCTTGCAAAACATGCAAAGGCACAATTGTTCCAGGAGTTAATCCCAGTAAAATTTGCTCTTTACCAACTTGCACTAACAGCAAGCGATCACGCGGCCCTAGTGTTTGGCTGGCCAATAACGAAATAGCCTGCTGCGAGCCCGACACGGGGATGTTTTGTTGTATACGGCGCACCACCCATGCTAATAAAAAAATCAGCCCAATCACCAATAACAAACCGAGCACCAGTTGCAGCAGTTGGCCGCTGACCTGTCCCGCTTCTAAAAGCTTGGATTGGCTCGGAGCACTAACAATGGTTGCGCTTTTTTGCGTCACTGCTGGCTCTGCCGACCAAGCACTAGCAGAAACTAACATCAACATCATTAAAAGACGCATAGGCTTACCGTAGTTTCTTAATGCGCTCGCTTGGACTGATCACATCAGTCAAACGAATACCAAATTTTTCATTGACCACCACCACTTCACCATGAGCAATCAGTGTGCCGTTGACCAACACATCGAGAGGCTCACCGGCCAGGCGATCTAATTCAACCACCGAGCCTTGGTTAAGCTGCAATAAGTTACGAATACTGATATCTGTGCTACCCACTTCCATAGAAATGCTCACAGGAATATCCAGAATCACATCTAAATTAGGCCCGCCTAAAGACGTAATAACTTCATTCTCGCTGTGCTGGTCAGGAAAATCTTGCATTGGCGCTTTCGCCGGACCACTGCTTTGATTGAGCATTGCATCAATATCATCCTGATCAGTCGCCGTATCTGCTTCAGCTAAGGCGGCAGCCCACTCATCAGCAAGCGCTTGATCTTCACTTGAGGTTTGTTCGTTTTCGTCATTCATATTCTTTTCTCAACTACTTAATAAGGTCAAAAATCAACGGTTTTTTTGAATGGGACCCAAGACTTGTAACGCTAAATTACCATGATGCGCGCCCAGTTTAACTTTGAAGGTCGGAACGCCATTAGCACGCATTAGCATTGAATCTGGCAGCTCCACTGGAATGACGTCACCAGGTTGCATATTTAAGATATCGCGTAGTTTTAATTGACGCTGCACAACGGTAGATGTGAGCGGAACTTTAACATCTAAAATATCTTCACGAATGGCTTTGCTCCAACGCTCATCTTGATCATCAACGTCAGATTGAAAGCCCGCATCGAGCATTTCACGAATAGGCTCAATCATTGAATACGGTAAAGTAATATGTAAATCACCACCACCGCCATCCAACTCAATATGAAAGGTCGAGATCACTACCACTTCACTAGGACTAACAATGTTAGCTAAAGCGGGGTTAACCTCAGAGTTCATGTATTCAAAATTAACATCTAAAATGGCATGCCACGCTTCTTGTAAATCAACAAAAGCTTGATCCAACACCATACGCACCACTCGCAACTCAGTGGGAGTAAATTCTCGGCCTTCGATTTTCGCGTGTCGACCATCACCACCAAAAAAGTTATCCACCAACTTAAACACTAAACGCGAGTCGAGAATAAACAGCGCCGTGCCGCGCAGCGGTTTCATTTTTACCAGATTTAAACTGGTCGGTACGTACAGCGAGTGCACATACTCACCAAATTTCATCACCTGAACACCGCCTACTGACACATCAGCAGAACGACGCAATAAATTAAACATACTTATGCGTGTATAACGGGCAAAACGCTCGTTGATCATTTCCAAGGTCGGCATACGACCGCGAACAATACGATCTTGACTGGTTAAATCGTATTGTTTAATACTGCCTGGAACAGCTTCGTCATCCGTATCAACCAAGCCGTCATCAACGCCATGTAAAAGCGCATCAATTTCATCTTGGGAAAGTAAGTCTTGTACGGCCATTATTAAACATTCCCTATCAAGTTTTTACTGCATGACAACATTCGTAAATAACACTTGTTCTACCACTGTCGAACCAACCTCTATCAAGGCTAACTCCTGTACCGCTACAGTGGCTTTTTGTTTTAGAAGCTCAACACCTAACGCAGTATTCAACTCTTCAAAATCTTGATTAGAAAATAGCATTACCAACTGGTTGCGCAGTGTTGGCATATGTATTTTCAACTGGTCCAGCTCACTTTTATTGCGTGCCATTAAGGCCACACTGACCTGAAGGTAACGCGGCTTACCTTGGCTTTTAAAATTAACCACAAAAGCTGGCGTCAACACTTCGTAAATAGCTTGCTGCTTGGTCGTCTTAACTGATTCAGATACTAGGTTATCAGGCTCAGATCTCTCACCGCCTAAGAAAAATAATGTCGCCGCTACAGAAAGCCCAACAGCCAGCAGTAAAGCCACAACCGCAACAATAACCACTTTCATTTTATTTTTTTTGGGTGCCACAACAGCAGGTTCAGCTGTATCGGGTTGCTTTGCCATATCTACACCACCAGTTAAAAATCATAACCGCTAGTTTAACAGCCTAAACGCAGGATGCAGGAATGATTACGCATAATAGTCAACCATTCCTAAGCGCCCATCATGCTGTTCACGAATATTTGAGACATACTGTAAATTATCATCGGTATTTTCGGCATCGTCTTCGAGTCGTCCTTGGCCTGCTGAACGCTCACGTGAGTCCTGCTGAGCATGTGATTGATCTGCCACATTCACATCAACATCCTGCATTCCCTGCTGGGCAAACATTTCTCGCAAACGGTACATCTGCGACTCCAATGAGTCGCGCACACCAGCATGAGCACTATTAAAAGTAATTTGGGTATGCTCTTGATTAATAGTGATCTTTACATCTAGACGGCCTAACTCGGCAGGATCAAGCTTGATTTCAGCAGACTGCAGGTTTTGCGATGACATCCACATTACCTTATCGGTAACCTGCTGGCTCCATCCTGGCTGCTGCATAGCCACCGCAGCGCCTGGTACCTGACGGACGGTTTGGCTGGCGAGACTCGGCTCTGGACGTGCTTGCAGATCAGCGCGCACACCATCAGCAGGCGTAACAGCTTTATTAAGCAACGTATCAGGCGCTGCTTTGACTGAGCCAATAGCAGCAGCGAGAGGATTTTTATCTGTGCTTAATTTTTCATCTTTTAGCTCGCCTGACTTCAATCCGCCAATACTAACCAAAAGGACTTCATCCGAATCTGTTGCGCCTTTTGCTTTACTGGTGTCTAGATTGTCTTTATTCGCCACAACCACAACGTCTTCTTGCGCCAACTCAATTTCGTCAGTGACAACATCAGCTGTAAGTTCAACCTCAGAGTCTTGACCTTCAGTAGACAGTAGCAAGCTGACAGAGTCACCTTCCTGATCATCAAGCGTTTGCACATCAACTTCAGCTTCAATCTCTTGAGGCTGCGCGGTCAACGCCATAAGCAGCAGCGGATCAATCAGAGGGTTATCTGTCTCATCATCCTGCGCGACTGTCTCAGGCGGCAAATCTTTGCCGTCCACGACAGCCGACTGATCAGGCAATTCGTTGTTGTTGACGCCAGCAGCGTTATCAGCTGGTTTTGCCGACTGCTCAGTTTTCACTTCTGCTCGCGCTTTACTAGTCGTCACAGGTTTGTCTTTATGTTGTTGCGCAGCAGCTGTATTTTTAGCTGCTGCATGACGGCTGGCCTGTTGTTGTTTGTCTTGCTGCACAGCATCACGTCGCTGCTGCTGATTAGCAGTACTAGCGCGTTGTTGCTCATACAGCGAAGAAAAACTTTGCGAGGGTGCTGTTGTACTTGCACGCTCATGCGAGCCTTTTTGCAGCTCTACCGTTTGCGCTCTCGTTGTTCCTGCCGAGAGTTGCAGTAAAAAATCTGTGCCGGCCATGCTCTTACTCCTGCCATTAACGGGTACTGACATAGTCAAAGCAATTATTAAGCCAACATACCAATACAACTGCTAACTGGCTATCTAGGATAACTTATGTGAATTTTCATGCGTCAGCTGTCATTAATTTGACCATCACAGACTCATCACATCTAAAAAGCGCGGCTCAGCCTGCTGATCAATGGTTAAGCTAGCGAAATCAAAGAGCTGGCGATCAGCTAATTGTGAGGGCACCACATTTTGTAAGGCGCGAAACATAATATCCAAGCGTCCCGGCGTTTTTGTTTCCCACTCTTGCAACATGCCTTTAACCACTTGGCGCTGCAGATTCTCTTGCGAACCACAGAGGTTGCACGGAATGATAGGGAAACCTTGCAGCTCAGCATATTCAGCAATATCTGTTTCTTTGCAATACGCTAGCGGACGAATCACCACATTACGGCCGTCATCGGACAACAGCTTGGGTGGCATGGCTTTTAAGGTGCCGCCGAAAAACATATTTAAGAAGAAGGTTTCTAAAATGTCATCACGATGATGTCCTAGCGCCATTTTGGTCGCGCCAATTTCATCAGCATAGGTATATAGCGTGCCACGGCGTAGACGTGAGCACAGTGAGCAGGTGGTTTTGCCTTCAGGGATTTTTTCTTTCACCACCGAGTAAGTATCTTTTTCAATGATGTGGTATTCAACACCGACAGATTCCAAATAGGCCGGCAAAACATGCTCAGGAAAGCCTGGCTGTTTTTGATCCATGTTAACCGCTACCAAAGAAAACTTAATCGGCGCAACTTTCTGTAAATGAAGCAACACATCGAGCATTGCATAGCTGTCTTTGCCGCCTGACAAACAGACCATAACCTTGTCGCCTTCTTCAATCATGTTGAATTCGGTAACGGCTTCACCGGCAAGACGGTATAAACGTTTCTGTAGTTTTTTCTGGTCGAGCGACAAGCTACTCATGACATGATCCGAACAGGTAAAAAACGCTATTTTACCTGTTCGTGACAACAAACCCTAGTGGTGTCTCACGGGCTTATGATAATTCGTCAAGCATAGTTACTCAGCCGTACTGCATTCACTGAACAGTAAGATTTCTACACCCTGCTTATCAATAGATTTCCAGCCCACCACTCCTTGATTACTTTTGGTATGCCAGCTGTAACTGCGCTGATCATCAATCGACTCATAGCGCGCACCCGAAGCGCTTACCGCAACACTCATGGGAATCTGTTGACCATCAATCTGCAACACTGCATAAGCACTGCCTTTTGCAGTATTAACGTAAGTCACTGGCAACTGAACATTACGCTCACACTGATAAATAACTTGTTGTATTTGCTCACCACTCGCAGCAAAAGCCTGCGTAGTCAAAGCCAGCGCAGAAAACAGTAGCGGAACTGCCATTTTTTCTAACATGATTCTTTTCCTTAAATAAAGTCGTTTCTTGCAGAAGAAAAGCACAGCCCATAGACTCAATAAAAATGCTGCAGGTTCCAAAAAAGGATAAAAAAACCAGCAGCCTCCCGCCCCCTAATTGAAAGGCCTCGACTTGTGTTGAACCTGTTACATGGCATTTTGACTGATAACCCGCTTGGGCTTACTGAGCACCAACTGATTAAGCAATTAAAGGATCAGCAACACCCTTTTTTTGCAGAGGCTGATCTGCATGATCCCTTGAGCTTATTTCGCACGCATTTTGTACTGTTCAATGCGTTGTACCAGCTGCGCGATCACCTGCGCGCAACAAGCAAATTAGACTTGCGTATCTCAGTATTATTGATTCGCTTAGACAACGATACCAACAGCCCTAACGTCGCGCAGACAGCCATGCAAAACAGCGATCCGCTGCGCGCTTATTATTTAGACCTCAGTCATTTGCAGGCAACCGATCGCAGTGCTGCCGAGGCACTGTTATATGGATCGTTACACAGTCTGAATCCGCCTGCACAGGTGCAAGACGCTTTGGCAGAGCTAGGCATTGAGCAGCCTTGGCATGACTTAAGCGATAAGGACTTGCGCCAGCATTATCGCCACTTAGTTAGCATTCACCACCCCGATCGCGGCGGCTGCACTCAGCGCGTACAACGCATTAACCAAGCCATGGATGTGCTTCGTAAACATCAGCAACGGCATTTATCGCGTCGATAAGAACTCAAGACTTTGCAACAACATCGCTACTTTAGGCATTTCGCAACCCGCAGCACCGGCCGCCGCCAAAGGCGCAACGTAAATCGCTTGCAGCTCTAAGGGGCGCTTATGGCTAAAGTCATGATACATACTCGGCCAGTAGTCGGGCATCGCGTCAGTGGCTTTAAGCATGTTAGCGACCAAGTGTTCAGGCAATGAATAGCCACAAGCCGCAGCCGCCTGAACAACTTCAACCATTAAATCAGCCACCAAGGCACGACTATGAGGCTCATCCATTAACTGCCGAGTATTGCTGTTGAGTAGCACCGACAAACCATTGTAGGGAATATTCCACACCAGCTTTTGCCAGCGCGCTTGCTCTAACTGCAGCATTGCTTTGGAATCGAGTCCTGCTTTACCGAACATTGCAGCCGCCTGTTCAGCAATTTGCATGCCCTCAATGGCGCTTGCCGGACCGCTGTGATAACCGATATTCACCCCACCGTGCGCTTCATGCTCAATCACGCCAGGCGCACTGCGATGCACACAAATAAAACACAAGCCGCCGAGTAAATGTACCTGCTCGGTCAATAAAGGCCGCAACTCATCTTCAACGGCTAAACCATTTTGCAGCAGCACCACTTTAGCGTCTGCTGCCGCCGCCTGATTAATGATCTCAGCAAGATCAGCATTGCTAGTGGTTTTAGCGCCGACTAATAGCCAGTCACACTTAGGCATGTCCGCCACGTCATGCCAAGCCTGCACCACTGGCAAAGCCAACTCACCCAGCTCTGCATGATTAACACGTAAACCATTGCGCTTGACGTCTTGGTATTCACTGCGCAATAAAAAATGCACATCAAATCCTGCGCGCGCCAGCATTAAACCATAAAAACCACCAATTGCACCGGTGCCAATCACGCCAATACGCGGCTGTCTTTGCTCACTCATAAAAACTCTCTTTATTCTATTACGGCCTACAGATGCGGCTAAAAATCGCCAACAACCCTGCTAGTTTTTAAATACTAAGGATTAGACACCAATGACTCACTGCTCAGCACGCGTTTGGCTTGCAAATAAGCTTTATTCCAATAGGCTGCGTTAACGCTGTCTAAACGTACGGTGCCGCCACTGGATGGGGCATGCACGAAACGGCCTTCACCAACATAGATTCCAGCATGACTGACACGCCCGCGCCCAGCGGTGGCGAAAAACACAATATCACCACTCTGTAGCTGGCTACGAGGAATCTGCTGACCTTGCATTTGCAGCATTTGCTGAGTCGTGCGCGGCAAACGAATACCGGCAACATCTTGATAGACAAAACCAATCAAGCCACTGCAATCAAACCCAGAACTTGGCGTATTACCACCCCAAACATAAGGCGTGCCGACCAAGCCTATTGCGCGAAATAGCACTTCATCAGCAGCTGGATTAAATGCAGCGCTGGGTTGTTGATATGGCGTAACGGCTTGCTGATTCACCGGCCCCTTTGAAGAACATGCGCTTAACAACAGCACACTTAACAAACCCAATATATGTAGCGTCTTATGCATGCTCTACGTCCTCTTGGCTAGCAATGTCGCTTTCACAACTTTATCGCTAGCCCTGCTAAAAATGATCACAATACTGACTTAACGACGGGTAAAACGGCTGGTCTGCATCTCCATCAAACGGCTATAAGTACGCCGAAAGGCAAAGGTTAAATAACCTTCAGTGTATAACTCGTCCAACGCCACCGCAGCTTCAATATAAACCGGTATACGTCGATCATAACACTCATCCAGCAGAGCAATAAAACGCCTGACACTGTCATCCTTGGGCGCTAACGCAGGTAGTTGCCGATCACCCGCCACCACTCTTTGTACAGCATCTTCAGTGCCGCGCGCAATTTTCGTATCCTGCAGCGCGCCACTTAGTGCAGGCACACGACTCAACAGCAGCACCTTAAAACGGTCACACAGCCGGATAAAATCGAGCGCAGCAAAAGGTTGCTCGCATAGCGCAGAAAACTCACAACACAACACTGTCTCGCTGTAGGCCTGAGTTATCAGCGCTCGCGAACCCAACATCACAACGCCTGTGTGCTGCTGCTCACCTGCACTTAACCGGTTAAATAATTCAGGAAAAACACTCGCTTGCGCAGGTGTTTTAACCCAATAACGCTGCTCGACAGCACCGCCATGTAAACGGTGATCCTGCTTGCCTTGCACGGCAACTGCCTGCATGTGCTGCTTAATTGCGGCAATCGCAGGGAGAAAAGGCTCTCGATTAAAACCGCCATAATACAATTCATCGGGAGGTTGATTAGAGGTCGCGACAATGACCAAACCCTTAGCAAATAGCACTTGAAACAAACGACCTAAAATCATCGCATCAGCAATATCACTGACAAACAACTCATCAAAACATAAGACCTGCATCTCACTGGCCAACTCATCAGCAATCACCGACAAAGGCTCTGCGGTGCCAGTTAAGCGAAATAAGCGCTGATGAATATCTTGAATGAAATGATGAAAATGCTGGCGACGCGCAGGAACAGTTAAGCCATTGAAAAACTGCTCCATCAGCCAAGTTTTACCACGACCAACCGGTCCCCACAGGTACACCCCACGCACAGCGCCGACTCCCGTTTGCAGCGCCTGAAAACATTCTTCTAAGGCTACCACTGCTTGTTGCTGCGCCGGATCAGCAACAAAACCTTCCGTTAAAGCTTTGTTGTAGGCCTGCAAGGGCGACAATTGAATACTCTGCTGCATCATCTTAACGCCCCGCTTGCCAAGCCAGCACTGCAACACCGCCGACAATGCAGATTACTGCAAACACTTGCCAAGGATTTAAGGTTTCGCGTAGCAATAACCAGCCAATCCCAGTGGTGACCAACAATGAACCACCGACAATCAGCGGATTACCAACCGCTACGGCAACGCCACGACCATAAATAACAAAGGTTAGAATCTCGACAACACCAATCGCCACACCGGCTAACACGGCAAGGCTGATCCCACGAGGCGTGACATGCAACACCAGTTGTTGTGACTGCTTAAAATACAGCAGTAAGCCCAGTCCCAGAAAAGCTGCAACAAACTGTAGAATAACTGCGCCCAATACAGCTTGAATATGATCGGCTGAAAGTTTGATAAACACGTTGTACAAGCCAAACATCACAGCTGCCAACGCCAGTAACAAATAAGGCACAGTTTTTCCTCGTAAGATTAAAATTGCTGCAGATACTGGAATTATTTCTCGTGCACCACGCCAGCCAACTGCAAAGCAACCGGCTGCATCAGACTGTCACCCACTGGACATTTAGTGCCAATAAAAGCAATAAAGGCATCAATATCAGCTTGCGCTGACTCTGATTTAATATGATAGGTATAACGTATCGCCGAATAACCGCAGCGCACATCCGCTTTATTCATAAAACCATCAGGATCTAAATCGCCTTCCAACTCAACCCAAAAGTCATCCAACTGCACTTTAAATTTTTTTGCATAGGCACTGGCAACAATGGCTTGGCAAGCGCCTAAAGCACCCAATAGCGCTTCAACCGGATTCATCGCTGTATCGGTGCCGCCCAACTCTGCCGGCTCATCTAAGGTAAATTCAAAACCACGCGAACGCACCTTAACTAAAGTGCCACTTTGCAAATGAGCGGTTGCTTGAAACTGTTCAACGGCCATAAACCCTCCCCCTTTTATAGTTTTTAGATAAATCAGTAAAAGCGCATGTTCGCAGATACCTCGGCAAAAGGGCAAACCTTGTACAGATTGCAGGCAAAGCTCGAGGCAAAATAGGTTAAACTGCTGCGTTTATCGACACTTGAGACCATGGACATGGCCAAAGCAATGGCGCGACATATTTTAGTTAAAACAGCAGAAGAGGCCGAAGCGATTAAAGAGCGCATCGCCAAAGGTGAAGCTTTCGATAAACTGGCACGCAAATACTCAACCTGCCCGTCCGGTAAAAAAGGCGGCGATTTAGGCGAAGTACGCCCAGGGCAGTTGGTTAAGTCGATTGATCAGGTGATCTTTAAAAAGCCCGTACGGATGATTCACGGGCCGGTTAAATCACAGTTCGGATACCACTTAGTCCACGTTTTCTTCCGTGACTAAGTGGCTATTCTGCTTATGCCTATGCTTAAACAACCACACCTTGGCTGCGTAAGTAGTCGTCGTAAGTACCATGGAAGTCATTGATACCGTGTTCGGTCAACTCGATAATGCGCGTGGCCAAAGACGATACAAACTCGCGGTCATGGCTGACAAAAATCAAGGTGCCAGGGTAGTTTTCCAGCGCCAAGTTCAAGGCTTCAATGGATTCCATATCCAAGTGGTTGGTTGGTTCATCCATGAGCAACACGTTAGGTTTTTGCAAAATTAATTTGCCAAACAACATGCGACCTTGTTCACCACCGGAAATCACTTTGACTGATTTTTCGATGTCGTCACCGGAAAACAGCATACGACCCAAAGTGCCGCGCACCATTTGTTCGCCTTCAGTGGTCCAACGACCCATCCAGTCAAACAGGGTCATGTCTTCAGCGAAGTCACTGGCGTGATCTTGCGCGTAATAACCTATATCAGCACTATCAGTCCATTTTACATGGCCGTGCATCGGTGTCAGTTCACCCATCAAGGTGCGCAATAAGGTGGTTTTACCGATACCGTTAGGACCAAGAATCGCCACACGCTCTTCTGCTTCAACCTGCAAGTTCAAGTTATCGAACAATACCTGGTCATCAAAACCTTGGCTCAAGTCATGCAGCACCACTGCTTGACGGTGTAACTTTTTGCTCTGATCAAAGCGAATAAATGGGCTGATACGACTGGACGGCTTAACTTCATCCAGTTGGATTTTATCAATCGCACGGGCACGACTGGTGGCTTGCTTGGCTTTTGAAGCGTTGGCTGAGAAGCGGCTAACAAAGCTTTGCAGTTCAGCAATTTGCGCTTTTTTCTTGGCGTTATCACCGAGCAGACGCTCACGCAGTTGCGTAGCCGCCGTCATGTACTCGTCATAGTTACCTGGATACAAGCGAATCTCAGCGTAATCCAAGTCAGCCATGTGCGTACACACACTGTTGAGAAAGTGTCTATCGTGGGAAATAATAACCATGGTGCAGTTACGGTTACTGAGAATATCTTCCAACCAGCGAATGGTGTTGATATCCAAGTGGTTGGTTGGCTCATCTAACAGCAGCACTTCAGGATCAGAGAACAAGGCTTGCGCCAACAGCACGCGCAGTTTCCAGCCCGGTGCCACTTCACTCATCGGACCAAAGTGCGCATCGACACCAATACCCAAACCGAGCAATAACTCACCCGCGCGCGATTCGGCGGTGTAGCCATCCATCTCAGCGAACTCAGTTTCCAGCTCAGCCACCGCCATACCGTCGGATTCACTCATTTCTGGCAACGAGTAAATACGATCGCGCTCAGCTTTAACTGCCCACAGCTCTTCGTGACCCATGATCACTGTATCAATTACAGTAAACTGCTCGTAAGCAAACTGATCTTGGCGCAATTTACCTAAACGAACATTAGGCTCAAGCATAACGTGACCGGCCGAAGGCTCCAGATCGCCACCAAGAATTTTCATGAAAGTTGACTTACCACTGCCATTAGCACCGATCAAACCATAGCGGTTACGGTTGCCAAATTTTACAGAGACATCTTCAAATAGCGGTTTTGCACCAAATTGCATGGTGATATTAGCAGTGGAGATCACAAATAAATCCTGAGTAGTCGAGACGCGAACGCGTAAAAAGGCGGCGATTGTACCCTTATTGGCTGCCAGCGGCACC
Source organism: Denitrificimonas caeni DSM 24390 (assembly GCF_000421765.1). Lineage (GTDB taxonomy): Bacteria > Pseudomonadota > Gammaproteobacteria > Pseudomonadales > Pseudomonadaceae > Denitrificimonas > Denitrificimonas caeni. The sequence goes on from NZ_ATXQ01000002.1 coordinate 436,961, forward strand.
TACAATAGACGCACGGTAGGCATAATACTGGCGGCGCGCTGTATAAAGCAGGCAGACGCAGTATACTGTGGTCTTCTAATTTGGCTTTTTCTTATGACTGATTCTGTTCGCCTCTCCAAACATTTAATTGACCTGATTGGCTGCTCACGTCGTGAAGCACAGCTCTATATCGAGGGCGGTTGGGTGCTGGTCAATGGCGCAATTATTGATGAACCACAATTCCCCATTACTGATCAACAGGTTGAGTTGCGCCCAAATGCTGTTGCTGAACCGTTGCCCGCCATTACGCTATTGCTCAACCAACCAGTGATGCACAATCCTACGTTGGAGCAACAACTGGCGCTGCTCACTCCAGAAACACACTGGGCCGAAGACCCCAGCCGCATTTTGCAGCTCAAAGGTCACTTTGCGCGCCTCAGCACAACCCTGCCGCTGCAAGACAACGCCACGGGCTTACAGGCATTCACGCAAGACTGGCATACCCTGCGCAAACTCACCGAAGATTGCACACGGCTTGAACAAGAGTATGTCGTGCAAGTCTCTGGTGAAATCAACCCTGCCAAGCTCAAGCGCTTAGCTCACGGGCAAATGTTCAATGGCATCGGCTTGCCGGGCTGCAAAGCCAGCCAGCAAAATGAAGAACACATACGCATTGTGATTAAAAATCCTTTGCCACAGGTGCTTACACGCTTGTGCGCCAGCATTGACTTAGAAGTGCTAGCCATGCGCCGCATCCGCATTGGCGCTGTCTCCATGGGCAAACTGCCTTTAGGCCAATGGCGCTATTGCACACCAACACAAAAGTTTTAATATCCTTTTTCAAGACTGTTAACCGAGAAACCCTATGCTTAATAATGATGTCCTACGCAGCATTCGCTACACCCTTAACCTCAGTGATAGCACTCTGCTAGAAATGCTACACGGCGTAGAGCCAAGCATGGATCTGCCAACCTTACGCAGCTACTTGGCCAGTTCAGAAGATGAGTCTTTTGTGATAATGGCAGATGAATTGATGGTGGTTTTTTTAGACAACTTAATCATTAGCCGTCGCGGCCCTAGCCCACAAGCTGCGCCAGCCACTGAATTGCCGCTGACCAACAACATCATCCTGAAAAAGCTGCGAGTAGCCTTCACCTTGCAAGAAGCTGATTTACTTGAAGTGTTGGATTCGGTTGCCTTTACCGTGACAAAACCTGAACTCAGTGCTTTGTTTAGAAAAGCCGATCACAAAAACTACCGCGTCTGCGGCGATCAATTGCTGCGACAGTTTCTGAAAGGTTTAACCTTGCGCTTACGCCCAGACGCCAAAGCAGACTAATCATCCAACAGCACTGCACATTTTTACCGCGCTCATCGCGGCGCGAAGTCTATTTTGTAGAGCATGTTGACGCATGCTCAATACGTTTTGAAGGATGAACTTACCGATGAGCACTGACACTTTCGCTGCCATGCCTGACGCCCAAGGTTTCTTTGGCCCCTATGGTGGCCAATTTGTGCCCGACCACCTAAAAGCCATCATGGATGATATCAATGCATCCTATGAAGAAATCTGTGCTTGCCCTGAGTTCCAAGCCGAACTGGCCAGTTTATTTGCCGATTACGTTGGTCGTCCTAGTCCGATTTTCCACGCCAAACGGTTAAGTGAACAATTGGGTGGTGCACAGATTTACTTAAAGCGCGAAGACCTCAACCATACCGGCGCGCACAAGATTAACCATTGCCTTGGTGAAGCCCTGCTGGCTAAGTTTATGGGCAAAAAGAAAGTCATTGCCGAGACTGGTGCTGGCCAACACGGTGTTGCTTTAGCCACAGCGTGCGCGTTGGTGGGTATTCCCTGCGAGATCCACATGGGTCAATCAGACATCGAAAAAGAACACCCCAACGTAGTGAAAATGAAAATTTTGGGTTGCACTTTAATTCCAGTGACCCGCGGCGCAGCCACCCTAAAAGAAGCCGTCGACAGCGCTTTTGAAGAATACCTAAAAAACCCTGAAGACTTTATCTACGCCATCGGCTCTGTAGTAGGCCCACACCCCTTCCCGAAAATGGTTCGTGACTTCCAGTCGATTATCGGCAAAGAGTCGCGCCAGCAGTTTCTTGAGCGCCATCAGCGCCTACCTGACTACGTCACCGCCTGTGTTGGCGGCGGTTCCAATTCGATTGGCATGTTTACCGCGTTTTTAAACGATGCCGATGTGCAACTGGTTGGTGTAGAGCCGGCAGGCGAAGGCTTAGACACGCAACGCCACTCCGCCACCCTGACCAAAGGCAAACCCGGTCATTTACACGGCATGGCCTGTTACGTGCTTGAAGATGCTGAGGGCAATCCTGCCTCTGTGCACTCAATCGCCTCAGGCTTGGACTATCCAGGCGTTGGCCCACAGCACAGTTACCTAAAAGACCTCGGCCGCGTGCAATATGACAGCGTCACTGATCAAGAAACCTTAGACGCCTTTATGCGTTTATCACGTGTGGAAGGTATTATTCCTGCACTAGAGAGCGCGCATGCGGTGGCTTGGGCAATGCGCAAAGCACCAACACTGACGCCTGAACAAACCATTCTAATCAGCCTGTCAGGTCGCGGTGATAAAGATGCTGACTATGTTGCTGGCCTGCTAAACCTATAAGCCAGACAAAAAAATACCGCTGGGCAGATGCGCAGCGGTATTTTTAAAATTTTGCTATTTACTGAACGATTTTAGACAGCAACTGCACTTGTTTGGCAGGCTCATGCGCTTCTTCTTCGCTGAGAACACGCTTAGCTTGCAAGTAGCTGGCATTCCAGTAACGACTGCTAAGCTTGTCGACACGCACACCACCACCTTTGCGGCTGCTGGATGAGTGAATGAACTTATCATCACCCATATAAATACCAACATGTGAAACACGACCACGGCCGCGATCATTAAACAAAATCAAATCACCGGGCACTAAATCAGCACGCGCAACCACAGGCGCATCCATTTTCAACAAGCCCTGAGTGTTGCGCGGCAATTCTATGCCTAACTCTTCCTTATACACATAACCAACAAAACCACTGCAATCAAAGCCAGTAGCACGACTGCTGCCGCCGTAGCGATATGGCGTGCCAAGCAGAGTTTTACTGCGATCTAACAAGCTTTCATTGAGGCCAGGCAACTTATACTCATTTAGAGTAGTGTCTTCCTGCAGCTCTACAGCAGCTTGCTGGGCTTCATCGAAACGATCTAATACTGCAACTAAGGCTCGAGAATTGAGCTCTATAGTGTCTCGCTTAACTGAAGCTGTATTGCGCTGCTCGGTGTTTAAATTGGCACATGAAGCCAATACTAAACAGCTCACACCGCAGGCGATGCTCTTTATTAATTTAGACATACATACAAAGTACTTTCTGATTTAGCGGTGCAATATGCCTTGCATTGACACAAAGTGCAAATTTAATGGTCAATTAATGTGACTTGCTTAATGATTAACCGTCAGAGCGAGCAGCATCGACAACTGACATAAAGGCCGCCCACTTTGTGCTTGCCAGGCATTAAAAGCTTCTTGCACCAGTGCTAAATCACGCTGACTGGTGGGACGTTTTGTCACAATATCCTGCGCTACTAACGCCGCAACAACATCATCACTGAGCACAAAAGTATCTTTACCGGCCATGCGTAAAAAGCGCGGCGCCGACAAACCACCCAACTGATGACCATGCTTAGCCAAATAACGCCACAAACCAACAATATCATCCTCAGGCCACTGCGCTAAAAAAGCGCCAAAGCTGCCAAACTCATGACGAATATCCAACAACATTTGCGCATTACGCGGCACGCTTTTGAGCTTACCCAGATGCCGAATAATCCGTGTATCTTGCATCAAACGTTCGATGTGTTCGGCGCTCAGCAGCACCACTTTTTCCGGGTTAAACTGCCAAAACACTTCCTCAAAGTTCGGCCATTTAGCGTCCACCACACTGTGACGTAAACCCGCACGAAACACCCGCAAGGCGATGAGTGACAGATAGCGATCATCAGGTACAGAAATCAACTGCGTCTTCGTTGCAGGTTGCGGCAAACGCGCTTCTAAAGCTTTAAGTGAGCCAAAACGATTGATACCGTACTCAAGCATCCACTGAAAATCTCGCATACTCGTAGCGCTCCTCTATCTACTTGCGCGAACTAACACGCTAATCCTGCGATGCAGAGCGCATCATTAAACGCTGCGCCATTTCATCTAAGAGCTTTTGCTCTTGTTTATCTGCGGTCTTTTGCGCCTCTTCACGATAACGCTGCACCAGCTTACGTAAACCTTCTAAACGCGCATAAGTTTGCTGCCAAACGGCCTGACTGCTGCGGACATTATTTTCATGCCAAACCAAGCTTTTCTGCTGCTGCTCAATCGCCACCTCAAGCTGCGATAAAAAGCGTTGATAGTTCATCAACCATTGGCCACTGACACCCACCTGTCCTTTATTGATCCATTGTTGCTGATAATCATCACGGTACTGTTCAAGGCTTTGTAATTGCTGCTGAGCTTGTTGCAGCGCCGTTTTATACTGGCGCAGCTTACCGGCGGCTTCCTGCTCGGCAGTTTGCGCCATCTCAATCACAGGCAACAGACGCTGCGCACGTTTATTCATAAGCACTTAACCTAAAGGCGCAGGATTGACGACCGTCATTAGATGCTCGGTACTTTTCTCTAACGATTCCGTCTCACGTAAGCCTTGGCGCAAATAGGCGGACATATAAGGATAGCGCTCAATCGCCAAATCAGTATCTTTATCACCACCTGCCACATATGCACCGACGCTAATCAAATCACGACTTTGCTGGTGGCGTGTCCACAACTGTTTAAAACGCTGGGCAGCACCTAAATGCTCCGCTGTGACGACTTGCGGCATGACTCGACTGACCGAAGCACTGATATCAATCGCAGGATAATGCCCTTCTTGCGCAAGCTCGCGAGACAAAACAAAGTGACCGTCCAATACGCCTCGTGCCGCATCAGCAATAGGGTCTTGCTGATCATCACCCTCAGAAAGTACTGTGTAAAAAGCAGTGATGGATCCGCCACCTTTTGCCGCATTACCAGCGCGCTCAACAAGCTTAGGTAACTTGGCAAACACCGACGGTGGATAACCTTTGGTGGCTGGCGGCTCACCGATGGCCAAAGCGATTTCACGTTGTGCCTGGGCATAACGGGTTAACGAATCCATCAGTAATAAAACGTTATAATTTTTGTCTCGAAAATATTCGGCAATACGCGTGCAATACATCGCTGCACGCAAACGCATCAAGGGCGCATCATCTGCAGGAGAGGCAACAACAATTGCACGCTTAAGTCCTTCTTCACCAAGAATATCTTCAATAAACTCTTTCACCTCACGGCCACGTTCACCGATCAAACCGACAATTACGATGTCAGCCTGAGTAAAGCGGGTCATCATGCCCAGCAGCACACTTTTACCCACGCCGGTACCGGCAAACAAACCCAGTCGTTGACCACGACCAACCGTCAATAAGCCGTTAATGCTACGAATCCCCACATCCAAAGGTTCACTAATGGGGTGGCGCTGTAATGGATTAATCGCTGGGCCTTCCATTTGCACCCACTCTTCAGCTTCAATGCGTCCTTTATCATCTAAAGGGCGACCAGCACCATCGAGCACCCTACCAAGCATCGATAACCCCATTGGCATGCGATCAGTGCCCGCAATCGGCACCACGCGCGCCCCAGGAGCAATGCCATTGAGATTACCAATCGGCATCAGGAAAACTTTTTCACCAGAAAAGCCCATGACCTCGGCTTCAACTTGCACTGCTTGATAACCATCATTGTTAATCACTAAACAACGACTACCAACAGAGACTTGTAAGCCTTGCGCCTCCAGAGTCAAACCAACCATGCGGATTAAACGGCCTTCCACCAAAGGATGCTTGGAAAGCTGTGTAGCCGATTGATAGCTGGCTAATCGGCTAGCAAAGCGTGTGCGACTGAGGGACATAAGCACTCCGCAGAAACTTAATAGGCTGGTTTTTCAATAACAGTCGTATCAACAGCCGGCTCTTCAGTTGACTGTAAGGCATCAACTGCGACTGTATCAAACTCAGCTTTAACAGGTTGCTCAATGGACGGTATAGGCGCCTCAGTAGAAACATGCAAGTCGGCAGCTAAAGGATTACTTTTCAACTCACGCTGCTGCTCTAAAAACTGTTGAGCAATATGTTCTATACGCGTTTCAATACTGGCATCAATACGAGTATCTAACGACTCAAAACGACAGCCACCGGGTAACAAATCATCGTCTTCAATGATTTTCCAATCTTCTTCGTGACGCTCACGCAAGGCTTTAATTTGTTCAAAATCTTGAGGATTGATATAGACACGTACCGCAGCACTACCGACCGGAAGCAATTTTAAAGACTCTCGCACAACTTGTTTAATCTGACTGGAATCTAGTTGTAATTCTCGCTGAATTACCTGCTCGCTGATACGAGTTACCAAGTCGAGCATAGCAACTTCTAACTGTTGGTCTTGTTGCCCAATCGGATCAAAAAACTGCTGCATAATACTATCCAATCCAGCAACCTTAGCACTCAAAACTTCTTGTGCTTCTTGCGCAGCTTTTAATTGACCCGCATGAAAACCGTCTTTTTCTCCAGCGCTAAAACCTTCATTCCAAGCATCCTGACGCACAGCTTCTACGTCTTCGAGGGTTAAGGGTTGGACATCCTCGATTGTGACGTCCTCTACCTGCACTACAGCCTCATCGACAACGTCAGGCTCCGCCGTGAGCGGCTCTTCTTTGTGTGAAGGGTCATCAAAGCTGGGTAAATCCCAGACATTGAGGACATCGCCTGCTTGCACACGAATCAGCTCACTGCTTGTTTTTTTATCTGGCATATTTACACCATTTCTTCGCCACCCTTACCACCCAGTACAATTTCGCCAGCTTCCGCCATACGTCGGGCAATGGTAAGGATTTCTTTTTGCGCAGATTCAACTTCGCTGATACGCACTGGACCCTTAGCCTCAAGGTCATCACGCAACAATTCAGAAGCCCGTTTGGACATATTCTTAAAGATTTTTTCTTTAATGGCTTCATCTGCACCCTTGAGCGCCAAGACCAGTACATCAGAAGATACTTCACGCATCAATGATTGAATACCACGATCATCGACATCCGCTAAATTATCAAAGACGAACATTAAGTCTTCAATTTTTCCAGACAAATCTTGGTCAAGCTCACGAATTGCATCCAGTAGCGGCCCTTCAATAGAACTGTCTAAGAAGTTCATGATATCCGCTGCACGCTTGACCCCGCCCATAGTCGTGCGCGAGGTATTAGAATTACCAGAAAACTGCTTTTCAAGAATGGTGTTCAACTCTTTCAGTGCAGCCGGCTGAATCGTATTCAGCGAAGACACCCGCAAAACGATATCTAAGCGCACTTTATGATCAAAATGACCCAGCACTTCTCCGGCTTGATCAGGATCCAAATAAGCCACGACAATGGCCTGAATTTGCGGATGCTCATAGCGAATTACATCCGCTACAGCACGCGGCTCCATCCACTTTAAACTGTCTAAACCGCTGGTATTGCCACCCAGTAAAATCCGGTCAATCAGACTGCCCGCTTTATCTTCACCGAGCGCCTGGGTCAACATTTTGCGAATATAGCCGTCAGCACCTACACCTAGACCCGTTTGATCGCTGACCACTTCAACAAATTCACTCATCACCTGTTCAACTTGCTCACGATGCACGTTACGCATTTGCGCCATCGCCGAGCCAACCCGCTGCACTTCTTTGGGGCCCATGTGCTGCAGCACTTGTGCAGCATCGGTCTCACCGAGCGACAACAGCAGAATTGCAGCTTTATCGATTTTATTTAGTTTAGTGCTCATACGATTATCACTCATCAGCGTTAATCCAATCTCTCACAACCTGTGCAACACGACCTGGATCTTCAGCAACTAGACTTTTAATAGCATTAAGCTGGGCATCGTAACCTTCACTAGGGCTCGGTAATAGAATGCTTTGCGGCCCACCTAGACTAACGCGATCATCTGCTAAGCCTGAGCCGAGCTCATCCATGTCACCCAGTTCAGCATCACCTAAGCGATCTCGCGCAGTCAGCTCTTTGGACTTCCCGCCACCGACGACATTACGCAGTAAAGGACGCAGCACTCCAAACACCAAGACCAAGATAAACAACACACCAAGCACTTGTTTAACAATATCCCAGAACCAAGGCTGTGTATAAAATGGAATTTCAACAATTTCTTCCGTTAGCAAAGGCGCAAAGGGCGCATTGATTACGCTAACACTGTCACCACGACTGGCATTAAAGCCGACAGAGTCTTGAACTAAACGCGTAAAACGCGCGATGTCTTGATCAGTCCAAGGTATGCGCGTCACGGCTCCGGTTTCGGGGTTAATAATGACTTGATCATCAACCACCACGGCTACCGATAAACGTTGTAAGCGGCCTTGGTCTTGCTTGGTATAACTGATAGAACGATCCAACTCAAAATTGCGCGTTGATTGCTCACGCTTATCGCTAGGATAAGGCGCGAGCATTGCCTGCCCTGTTTTCGGATCAATAATTTGTTCGCCATTGGCATCCAATAGCGGTTGACCTGCAGCCACAGGCCCGCCTGCTGCTTGAGCACCACCTGCAACCTCTGGAGCTGTTGTCGCACCTGGCGGTTGATTGCTTAAAGCGCCCGGCACACCTTGTGGCCCACTGCTGACTTGACGCTGCTCTGTCACCGACTGCTCACTGCGCAGTGCTGGCTGATCGGGATTAAAAGTTTCTGAAGTCGATTCGATAGCACTGAAATCGACGTCTGCTGACACTTCGGCTTTATAGCGATCAGCACCTAAAATGGGTTGTAAAATATTATGGACGCGCTGGGTAAACAAACCTTCGAGACGACGTGAGTAGTCAAATTGCTTACCAGCACGGGTCATCTCTGACAGCTCTTGCTGGTCAGACAGTAAATTGCCCTTCTGGTCGACAACCGTGACTTGAGTCTTATTGAGCTCAGGCACACTGGTTGCGACTAAGTTAATAATGGCCATCACTTGGCTAGGCTCAAGATTACGCCCAGGGTACAACTCAACCAAGACTGAGGCGCTCGGTTTACGCTCATCACGCACAAACACTGAGCTTTTTGGAATAGCCAAATGCACGCGAGCAGCTTTTACGTTACTTAAGCTCGACACGGTACGCCCTAACTCACCCTCTAAACCACGACGGTAACGCGTGGCTTCCATAAACTGACTTGTGCCTAAGCCTTGATCTTTATCGAGGATTTCAAAGCCAATATTGTTATCTGTAGGCGTCACACCAGCGGTGGCTAGCTTTAATCGAGCATTGGCCAAATCAGAAGCCTTGACCAATAAAGCGCCCGAGTTTGGTTCCATGCGATATGCGATACCGGCGGTACCTAGCGTTTCAACAACTTGATTTGCATCTAAACCAGCTAAGCTGCCATACAGTGGACGGTAGTCAGGCTCTTGCGACCACAATACGACCGCAAAGCCAATCGCCACACTGGCCGCTAATCCTACTAATAAAGCGACCTGACGCAATGCTGGCATTTGCGCCAGATTATCAAGAAATGCGAGTCCAGCAAAAGCTTGTCTTGCTGGCTGCTCAGTGATTTGCGGTGTATTTGCCGTTGCGTCAACCATGATTTATTGCCCCTAAACTGGCATCTGCATAATATCTTGATAAGCCTGAACCAGCTTATTACGAACCTGGGTCATTGCTTGAAATGAAACGCTCGCTTTTTGTGACGCGATCATAACATCAGTTAAATCGACGCCACTCTGCCCTATTTCAAAAGCATTAGCGAGCTGGTTTGATGCTTGCTGCGTCTCATTGACCTTACTTACTGCTTGACCCAACATATCGGCGAAACTAGGGCTTCCCACTGCTGGCGTTTCCGTCACTGCAGCAGGCTTAGTGCGAGCCATTGCATCAGCTTGCATAGCTCGCATTTCTAACATCAACCGATTAAATTCTATACCTTGGCTCATTTTCTATCCCCCATCGCTTATTTGACGCTTTGCGATACTTACTGGGATAAAAGCAATTATCAGGCCAACTTATAGAATCTTTAAGTGCGCATACCGCGTCCTGAGATCAATAAGCGCACGCACACCACATATAAAATCAATGTAGTCAGCAGCATCAAGCCAATGGCTACGCTGATATCGATATCTGAAACACCGAGAATACCGTAACGGAAGGCGTTAACCATGTGTAAAATCGGATTCGCCAAGGAAATGGTTTTCCAAAACGGACCGAGCATATCAATCGAATAGAACACACCACCCAGATAGGTTAATGGCGTCAGCACAAAGGATGGAATAATCGAGATATCATCAAAGTTACGGGCAAACACCGCATTAAGGAAGCCGCCCAGAGCAAACACCGCAGAAGTACAGACAATCACCACCATCGTGATGGTTAAATTGTGCACCTGCAGATCAGTAAAAAACAACGACAACAGGGTAACAATCACTGCCACACCGAGACCACGCAAAATCCCACCCATCACAAAACCAATTAAAATGGTATGCGGTGACACCGGTGACACCATCAACTCTTCAATCGAATGCTGAAACTTGGCACTAAAGAAACTCGACACCACGTTACTGTAAGAGTTGGTAATCACCGACATCATGATCAAACCAGGAACAATGTACTGCATGTACGTAAAGCCATGCATGTCGCCAATTTGGCTGCCGATTAAATTGCCGAAAATCACAAAATACAGCACCATCGTGATCGCTGGTGGTAGCAAGGTCTGCGGCCAAATTCTTAAAAAACGACGGGCTTCACGATAGACGATGGTTTGCAGGGCAACCAAGTTGGATTTCAGTTCTGTACTCATGCCTGATCACCTGACAAATTTTTCTCTACCAATGACACAAAAAGCTCCTCCAGTCGGTTACTTTTATTGCGCAAACTCAGCACTTCAATACCTTGTGCCGACAGTTGGGTAAATAAATCGGTTAAACCGCGATGCTTTTCCACCTGTACTTGCAAGGTGCACTCATCGAGCAACTGCGCAGGATAACCCTCCAACTCTGGCACCACGCTTTGTGTCTCTTTTAAATCCAGCAAAAACGTCTCTTTCGACAACTGCCCCAACAAAGCTCGCATACTGGTATTTTCGACAATACAGCCGTGGTCAATAATGGCGATATTGCGGCACAACTGCTCGGCTTCTTCCAGATAATGCGTGGTGAGAATAATCGTCGTGCCCTGCTCGTTGAGCTCGGTTAAGTACTCCCACATCGAGCGACGCAGCTCAATATCAACACCAGCGGTTGGCTCATCGAGAATCAACAAACGCGGCCGATGCATCAAGGCACGAGCAATCATCAAGCGACGCTTCATCCCACCAGAGAGCATCCGCGAAGCAACATCACGCTTATCCCATAAGCCCAATTGCTTGAGCAGCTCTTCAGCACGCACGCGTGCATCTTTAAGCTTGATGCCGTAATAGCCCGCCTGGGTGGTTAAGATATTTTGCGCGGTTTCAAACTGATTGAAATTAAACTCTTGTGGCACCAAACCAATGCAGCGCTTTAACGCCAAAGGATCAGTATCCAAATCATGGCCAAACACCTGCACGCGGCCACTGCTTTTAGTGACTAAGGTAGAGAGAATACCAATAGTTGTGGATTTGCCTGCGCCATTAGGGCCTAGCAAAGCGAAGAAATCGCCTTCAGCGACCTCCAAATCAACACCTTTAAGGGCTTCAAAGCCATTGGCATAGCTTTTTCGTAACTGCTTAATTGATAACGCCAAAGTCATAATAATTTGCACACAATCATAAGATTTGATCTATAGAAATGGGGGCTGCATCGCCATTTTGCAAGAGACGCTGAACCAGAGAGCCTTTACAGCGTGCCTAACGGATAAAACTCACCCTTACTGCATACGCCCAACACCTTTTGCCCATCCACAATACGCTCCTGCGCAGAGTTCACCAGCAAATAAAAGTCACTGCGCTGTAGCAAAATCGCGAGATTGTTGCCAATTGACACATACGGTGATGGTTCTTGAGTATCAGGATCTGTTTCAACATGCAAAGGATGCTCGGCGCTAATGTGCACGGTATCGCCAAGATTGGTGGTTACATACAGCACTTGCTGACCGTCTTCGTCTTGCGCTTTCACTTCGATCGAAACAAAGGGTGCGTCTTCAACCTCAATCGTCAGTTTTTCTACCGGTGTAACCAGAAAGTACTGATCACCTTCACGGCGGAGTAATCGCGAGAAGAGTTGCACTAGTGCAGAGCGCTCAATCAGACCGCCTTGATGATACCAGCGCCCATCACGGGCAATGCGCATCTCGCTATCGCCGAACTGCGTAGGATTCCAATCAGCGCTATAGGATAAACGCTCGGCTGTGCTGGCTAAGCGTTGCAGTACATCGTCATTTTCAATAGTTAGCATACGTCAGGCCATACTTAAGGGGTCAAGCCCAATAAACGTCTTGCATATTCACGCAATGGCGGACGCAATAAGTTCTCGGGTTTGGTGTTATAGAAGGTTAGAAAGCCACCTCGATGCCGAATATTGGCAGTGTCTACTAAATAACCACTACCAACCTCAACCAGCATCAACTGCAGCGCGCCACGATCAACACCTAAGCGCGCACCGCTATCTTTTCGCCCTTTAAACTCATCCCAGTTACCAATTCGGTCGTTACCTTGGGCAAAGCGCACATAGAGCAAGTAATGCGCACCATCACTACGCGCGACCTGCATGGCCTCATCAAAGCCCTGCGGCACGCTCGCTTGGCGCAGTCGTGGAAAGTACTCTACAAAAGCGTTAAAAGTCTCTTCAGCCACCACATTAGGCTTTGCCGAAGGGTGTCCGAGCGGAATAAAGAGCCCCTGACTAATATAAATGTATGAATCAGCTTGCAAGCGCCAATTATTGGCACGCTTGATTTCACTATGATTCAGTAGGCCTGCATCACGTAAATGATAAGTGGCGCCATCAGTTAAATCACCAACAGTCATACAAGATGCCAAAATAGCAGTCAGAAAGATCAGGAATACTTGGCGCATATAATTTCAGCCTCGAGCGTCAAAAAAATAGTCTTAGCTATTTACTAGCAGGTTCTGCGCCAATCGATAGTTTTAAATACTTATAATCCGCGCTGCCACTCTTGACGCAATGCCATGGTTTCAGGGTGCTCAATTGCCTGTTGCAACTGCGCTAAGAAACGTTGTTTATCGGTGCCCAAGGTGCCTTTCAGTGGTAAATAGTTAGAAGCATGATCACTACGAAACACCGTATCCTTGAGTTCTAACTGACTGATTAAGCGCTGCAACTCCACAAACAATGCGTGCTGGTCCAAGGGCTCAAACTCAGGAAAACGCTGCTTAAAGCGCGCATCACCCAGTGGAAAGCTGACAACCAAGGTCGAGAGATATTCAGGTTGCGTGGCATTCATTAAAGCTGCTGACTGGTCAGCATGTTGCGCACTTAAACTGCGCCCGCCTAAACCATTAAGAATCATCACTGAACGCGCAATCCCTGCCTCACCCAGCTTAGTTAAGGCACTTAAGGTTGATGCAAAAGTCTCACCCTTGTTGACCTTTTCTAGCACTTCATCGTCGCCGGACTCAGCCCCGACATACACCATTTTTAAGCCAGCATCGGCCAACTCTTGTAACTCGCTAACTGATTTATTTTTTAGGTTGCTGGGCAAGCAATAACTAGAGACGCGTTGCACAGTCGGCAGATTTTCGCGAATGGCTTGTAAGACAGTCAAAAGACGTCGCGTTGACAGCGCCAAGGCATCGCCATCAGCGAGGAACACACGCTGTACAATCATCTGCTCAGAAACACGTTGAATCTCGCTCAGCACCTGTTTTTCATCACGCACGGAAAATTTCTTCTGCGGTGCGGTATACATTTCGCAAAAAGTACACTTATTCCAAGAGCAACCATTGGTCAGCGGCAAAATCAGCGAATGCGCTTCGCTAGGTGGGCGAAATACCGGTTCAATGTAATCAATAGGCCACGTCTGTGTCATTTAACTCAACCTCTAAAGACCATCATCAGCAAGTATCTTTGGTGTTTCATCACGCTTGGTGCGCTTGTTGCCCATACGTACACCAATATCCATAAGGAACTGGAAAAAGCCTTCTTGGTCTTCTAAAACATTGCTCCAGAAAGGCGAATGATACAAAGCCACTGCGCCGTGCACCAACGCCCAAGCGGCGCAGTAATGGAAATAAGGCGGCACATCTTCCAACTTGCCCTCATCAATGCGGCCTTCAATTAGACGCGTTAAACGCTCAAAGTTAGAGGCGCGAATGGTGTGCAGCTGCTCAACCATTTCTGGCACTTGATGGCCTTTCAGTACTTTTTCTTCAAGCCGATCAAATAAGCGATAACGCTGCGGATCGCGCATCCGGAAGGCGAAGTAAGCACGTGACAATGCTTCTTTATCACTGGCAACACTTTCTGAGTGAAACAACTCATTCAACTCTCGCTCATAATCGAGCATTAAGCGTAAATAAATCTCAGCTTTTGACTTGAAGTGTTTATAAATGGTGCCCTTACCGATACCGACCGCATCTGCAATCATTTCCACCGTGACAGAGTCTTCGCCCTGTTCAAGAAATAACGTAAGGGAGGTATCAAGGATTTCTTGCTCGCGACGACGAAATTCGCGCACTTTTCGTGACTCTTTTTGCATATCAGGACTGTCTGGTCAAAAAATGAAGAGTCTATTATGAACGCATTCGTAGAAATTGCACGAAACAAGTGAAATTTCTAAAGTGACGTAATACACAAGAACAGTCAGATCTTGCGCAAGGACCTTAAACGAGGCGATATTTAGCCAAGTCGCGCCATCATTTTTGCTTCATCAGCCAATAGACTCTGCAACGACTCTCTTTGCAAGATGCGCTGTTTGTGTGCAGCCAGTTTAGGCCAGCGCGCTGCATCAAGATCTTCATGACCGTAAGAAAAATTGACCCACTGAGTGACGATTGCAAGATCAGCTAAAGTAAACCGCTGCGCAACAAAGTAATCCTTCTCAGCCAACTGCTGTTCTAAATAATCAAAATGAGGGACTAATTTAGCCAAAGCTTTTTGTACGGCGACTTCATCGCAGGGCAAGCCCATGCTTTTAGCTAGAGTGCGGTTAAAAAACACAGTGAAAGTTGCTAACGGAGCCACTTCATAATCTGCATACTTTTCTAACCAACGAATCTGCGCTACTTCTTCAGCATTGTTGCCACATAAGGAGTCAGTTGCAGGATATTTTTGCTCTAAATAACTGCAAATCACAGATGAATCGCAAACATCAAACTCACCGTCGCGCAAAGCAGGAATACGACCCAGTGGATTAATCTGAAAATACCAGTCTGGCTGGTTTCGTGGAAGAATTAATTCAAGAGTGTAAGTAAGCTCTTTTTCCAGCAAACACGCTCTAACTTTACGCACAAAAGGCGACAATGAAGCGCCATATACTATCAAACTCATAACAACCTCTGCTTAGTCGTAAATTTGTTTTTTCTTCCATCCATCTTCTTGATCTTGCTGCTCAATCCCTTCAGTCAATTCAGTGCTTTGTGCAGGGTTAGGACGTGTATGCTCAAGCACTGAAGCATTGGCACGCGTTAACAATGCTTCGAACTGCTTCAGTTGTTGCTGGTAAAGATTAATATCTTTCTGCTTTTTAAGGTATTGCACCGCACGTTCAAACACTAAACGAGCTTTTCCCGGCTGATTCTGAGAAAGTAACTGGCAGCCTAAATTGCTGAAATAATCGATATAGACATTAACCAGCATTTGCTTAATTTGAACCAACCATTGTTTACCTTGGTTGGCAGGTATTAGTTTTTCCTCAACTGCACGAATAATTTGTGTCTGCAAACTTTCCAATTGAAAACGAACATCTTTGGCTTGCTCATCGGTAATAATTGTCAGCGGAGGATTTTTAATCGGTAAATCATCTGCTTTAGCAATTAATTGACGCAACTCTTCAGCATGCAATTTATATTTAGGATCATGTTTTTCAATCACTCTGAGCTGATCAATAAAGTGCAACTCTAAACGATTCAGTAACTGCTTTAACTCAACGGTCATTAACTGACCCGGCAACGACTCAGATAGGTTTGCACAACGACGCTGGCGATCGATTAGTTCAGCTTTACGGCGCGCTTTGTCAAGCTTGTTTTTTTCTAATACATGGTTCAAATAACCAATTAGAAACAGCGCAACAACACCGACTAGAATCAAAATAACAATAGTGACTGATGACACAGCGCATCCTCAGATGTATGCCTATTAAACTTTAAGAGGTTGTATTTGCATGCATACTCTTATTGTATAAAGCATATAACACCCATTAATTTCTATACGATGATATGGCTACTGAGCCGATTGACCCAATTGCCTATTTAGTTACGCAGCAACTTCACCACGTCTTCTAACTCAACCACCATTTGACGAATGAGCTGCTTAAACTGACTGCCTTCATCACTCACGTCAGTACTGGACAAGCGCTGACGTGCGCCGCCAATAGTAAAGCCGTGATCGTATAACAGACTACGAATCTGACGGATCATTAAGACATCATGCTGCTGATAGTAACGGCGGTTACCACGACGTTTAATCTCAGCAAGCTGCTCAAACTCTTGCTCCCAATAGCGCAACACATGCGGCTTAACAGCACACAACTCGCTGGCTTCACCAATGGTAAAATAACGCTTACTTGGGATCGCTGGCAATTCGTGGTTATGACTAGGTTCCAACATAGGCTTCTACCCGATCGCGCAGTTTTTGACCTGGACGAAAAGTCACTACGCGCCGTGCGCTAATAGGAATCTCTTCGCCAGTTTTAGGATTACGACCGGGACGCTGGGCTTTTTCACGCAATTCAAAATTGCCAAAACCAGACAGCTTCACCGGCTCGTTGTTTTCGAGGGCTAAACGAATTTCTTCAAAAAAAGTGTCCACCAACTCTTTGGCTTCTCGCTTATTGAGACCGATTTCCATAAACAGGTGCTCGGCCATTTCTGCTTTCGTTAAAGCCCCCATACGCTTACATCCTCAATGTGGCTGCAAAGTTATCAGCCAGCAAGGCCAAGATGGCCTGTGTCGCTGCGCTGACTTCATCATCCGTAAGAGTGCGCGAAGGATGCTGCCAGGTCAAGCCGACCGCTAAACTTTTGCAACCCTCTTCCACACCTTTACCTTGATAGACATCAAACAGGCGGATTTGCGTTAAAAATTCACCGGCAGCGCTGCGCATCGCCGCCATTAATTGCTCGGCGGGCACTTCAGCTTTAACCACTAAAGCCAAGTCGCGGCGCACTTCAGGGAAGCGTGACAGCTCTTTAAAGGCCGGCAAACGTCCTGAACTGATCGCATCCAGCTGTACTTCAAACATCAGCACTTGCTGGTCAATGTCTAACTCAGTGGCCAACTGTGGATGTAACGTACCGACAAAACCAACCGCCTGACCATTACGCTCAATGCGCGCACATTGACCTGGATGGAAGGCATGCTGCTGGCACGGAACAAAAGTGAAGCTGTCGCTATCACCTGCAGCAGCCAGCACCGCTTCAACATCGGCTTTAATGTCGTAAAAATCGACGGTTTCTTTACCGTGCGTCCACAACTCGGGCAAACGTGCACCCGTGATCACACCGGCGAGCATACGCTCTTGCTTAAGATCTTCCAGCTGACCAACAAAACTCAAACCGCTTTCAAATAGACGCACGCGATCTTGCTGACGATTAAGGTTGTGCTGCAAGGCTTTAAGCAAGCCTGGCAGTAAAGAGGCGCGCATCACCGACAGCTCAGCTGAAATCGGGTTGGCCAAGGTTAAGGCTTTCAACTCAGGATGAAACGCGCTGAACAGCTCAGGTTCAATAAAACTGTAAGTGATCGCTTCTTGGTAACCACGTGCCACCAACAAACGACGCAATACCGGTAAAGAAGCTTGCGCTTCAGATTCTGCTTGCGGTGCTAAGCGTGCTGCCGGGTAGCGCACAGGCAACTGATCATAGCCATACAAACGGCCAATCTCTTCCAGCAAGTCCACTTCGATACTGATATCAAAGCGATGACTTGGCACTGCAACTGACCAGACACCTGCACTCTGCGCGCTAAGCTGTAAGCCCAGCGGCGTCAATAGTGTTTCAATCTCGCTATCGCTCAAGCTCAAGCCAAACATCTGCTTGACGCGCTCAGCACGTAAGGTAATAGGCGCAGTGTTCGGCAGGTGCTGCGCATCTTCAGTGACCACCGTAGGGCCCGCACTACCACCGACAATACTTAGCAATAACTCAGTGGCACGCTCAATCGCTTGCGCCGGTAATTGCCAGTCGACACCGCGCTCAAAGCGGTGTGACGCATCGGTATGCAAGCCATAAGAACGCGCTTTACCAGCAATCGCTACTGGCTCAAAGAAAGCACTTTCAAGGAAAATATCGGTGGTTTTACCCACTTCAACACCGCTGTCTGCGCCACCCATGACACCGGCAATCGCCAAAGCGCGTTGCTGATCAGCAATCACCAGAGTATTGGCTTTTAGCTTAATTTCTTGACCATCAAGCAAGGTGATCTCTTCATTGTCTTGCGCCATACGCACGCAAATGCCGCCGTTGATTTGCGCCAGATCAAAGGCATGCAAAGGCTGGCCTAATTCAAGCATCACGTAGTTGGTGACATCAACTACGGCATCAATACTACGAATATCACTGCGCTGTAAACGCTCAACCATCCATGCAGGAGTTGGCTGAGTTAAATCAACGCCTGTGATCACCCGTCCGGCATAACGCGGGCAGGCCTGTGAGGCAGCAAGCTCAACGGCAACTGTTTGCGCATGACTCGCCGCCACAGCAGTAATCGCAGGCAACTGTACCGCGACGTTATACAGCGCGCCCACTTCACGAGCTAAACCTTGTAGCGATAAACAATCACCACGGTTTGGGGTTAAATCAACTTCAATGCCGGCATCGTTAAGATTCAAACACTCACGAATGCACTGCCCTACCACTGCGTCAGCCGACAGCTCTAATAAGCCATCATTTTCATCGCTGATTTGCAGTTCGCTGGCCGAACACAGCATGCCGAACGACTCAACGCCACGCAGCTTGGCTTTTTTGATCTTAAAATCGCCAGGCAGCACCGCGCCAATACGGGCGAACGGAATTTTTAAACCCGGGCGCACATTCGGTGCACCACACACGATTTGTACAGTCTGCTCGCCATCACTGACTTGGCAAACACGCAGCTTGTCGGCATCAGGGTGTTGCTCAGTGCTTAATACTTCACCGACCACTACACCGCTGAACTCGCCCGCTACAGGGCTGACCGCATCGACTTCTAAGCCGGCCATAGATAAACGTGCCACCAACGCGTCACGTGTGACTTGTGGATCAACTAAACTGCGTAACCATTGTTCACTAAATTTCATGCTGCTCTCCTAAACTCTAAAGGGTATCGACCTAGCGAAACTGGGCTAAAAAGCGCAGGTCGTTATCGAAGAACAGACGCAAATCATTCACGCCATAACGCAACATAGCTAAGCGCTCAACGCCCATACCAAAAGCAAAACCCTGGAACTCTTCAGGGTCAATGCCTGACATACGCAGCACATTCGGATGCACCATGCCGCAACCCATCACTTCCAACCAACCGGTTTGCTTGCACACGCGGCAGCCTTCGCCATTGCACATCACACACTGCATATCGACTTCAGCGGACGGCTCAGTAAAGGGGAAGAACGATGGACGGAAACGCACGCCGAGATCTTTCTCGAAGAACACTCGCAAGAACTCTTCAATGGTGCCTTTCAAATCAGCAAAACTGATGTCTTTATCAATCAACAAACCTTCCACTTGATGGAACATCGGTGAGTGAGTGATATCTGAATCACAACGATACACACGGCCAGGGCAGACAATACGAATCGGCGGACGCTGAGCCTCCATGGTGCGCACTTGCACGGGTGAAGTATGGGTGCGCAGCAGCATATTGGCATTGAAATAGAAGGTGTCGTGCATCGCCCGCGCGGGGTGATGACCAGGAATATTCAACGCTTCAAAGTTGTGATAATCATCTTCAACTTCTGGGCCTTCAGCGATGCCGTAACCAATCTTGGTAAAGAATTGCTCAATGCGCTCAAGGGTGCGGGTAACCGGGTGTAAACCACCGCTTTGTTGACCGCGACCAGACAATGTCACATCAATGGTTTCTGCAGCCAACTTGCTTTCTAAAGCAATACTATCCAAATGCTGCTTGCGGGCATTTAAAGCGTCTTGCACTTGCTCTTTAGCGACATTGATTAAAGCACCTGCTTTAGGACGCTCTTCAGCAGACAATCCACCCAACTGTTTCATCAACTGGGTCAACTCACCTTTTTTACCTAAATAGTGAACCCGTAATTGCTCCAAGCCCTGTGATTCTTCGCTCTGGGCAATGGCTGCTAAAGCCTGTGCCACTAGCGCATCAAGATTTTCCATACAATACTCCAGAGGACCTTGCAAAACACAGCGCGGGTGCTTTGCAAGGTGCTCTTGCTATGACTTACAAAAATAAAGATTCTATACGAAATAAGGGAAGAGCCTAAGCCCTTCCCTTATCAAAAACGCATGTCGCAACGTTTTAAAACTTAGGCCAAAGTGGACTTAGCTTTTTCAACAATTGCCGCAAATGCTGCTTTTTCGTTTACTGCTAAGTCAGCCAGTACTTTACGGTCGATTTCGATTGAAGCCTTTTTCAAGCCTGCAATGAAACGGCTGTAAGACAAACCATTAACACGTGCACCAGCGTTGATACGTGCAATCCACAGAGCGCGGAATTGACGTTTACGCTGACGACGGTCACGGTATGCATATTGACCAGCTTTAATAACCGCTTGCTTAGCTACACGGAATACGCGTGAACGCGCACCATAATAACCTTTAGCAAGTTTCAAGATTTTCTTGTGACGACTACGGGCTACAACACCACGTTTTACACGAGCCATAAAATATTACCTTTATTTATCCAGACCTAAATTAACGAACACGCAACATGCGTTCAACGCGAGCAACATCACTTGGGTGCATCATAGATGTCCCACGTAGTTGACGCTTACGCTTAGTTGTCATTTTGGTCAAGATGTGACTCTTGAAAGCGTGCTTATGTTTAAAACCGTTCGCTGTCGCTTTAAAGCGCTTTTTAGCGCCACTTTTCGTTTTCATCTTTGGCATGTTGAATACTCCGCATTCAGATTGATACGCATAACCTTAAGGCCTGCCGCTGCCCTAGGGGGTTATTTTTTCTTTTTGGGGGCGAGGACCATTATTAACTGGCGTCCTTCCATCTTAGGATGCTGTTCAACGGTGCCGTATTCAGCAAGGTCACCTTCAACCCGCTTCAACAACTCCATTCCCAACTCCTGGTGGGCCATCTCTCGGCCGCGGAATCGTAATGAAACCTTGGCTTTATCCCCATCTTCTAGGAAACGTATCAGGTTGCGTAGTTTTACCTGATAATCCCCGTCTTCCGTCCCTGGTCGAAACTTGATTTCTTTAATTTGTATTTGTTTCTGGTTTTTCTTAGCCGCAGCAACTTGTTTCTTTTTCTCGAACAAGTGCTTGCCGTAGTCCATGATGCGACATACCGGCGGTTCTGCATCAGCAGAAATTTCAACCAGATCCAGCTTAGCTTCATCAGCCGCGGCCAGTGCTTCATCAATCGAGACGATCCCGATCTGCTCACCTTCTGCACCAATCAGGCGCACTTCGCGGGCTGTGATGTTCTCATTAATGGGTGCCTTAGGGGCAGCTCGTCTGTCTTGTCTCATATCTCGCTTGATAATTATCACTCCAAATCTTGGCGACCACGCCGGGAAATCGCAGTATTTAATAACTCACTGAACTGGTCGACGGACATACTTCCGAGGTCTTCACCGCCACGCGTTCGTACTGCAATAGTTTGTGTCTCAACTTCCCTATCGCCAATAACAAGCAAATAAGGAACTTTGAGCAAAGTATGCTCGCGGATTTTAAAGCCGATCTTCTCGTTTCTCAAGTCACTATTGACTCTAAACCCACTTTCTAGCAGATTTTTTTCAACTTTCTTGGCAAAATCACCTTGTTTCTCACTGATATTCATCACGACGGCTTGCGTCGGTGCTAACCAAGCTGGAAATGCACCTTCATAATGCTCAATCAAAATACCAATAAAACGCTCAAATGATCCTAAAATCGCGCGGTGTAACATCACTGGATGTTGACGACTGTTATCTTCACTCACGTATTCTGCATCTAAACGCACCGGCAAGTTAAAGTCGAGCTGTAAAGTGCCGCACTGCCAAACACGACCTAAGCAATCACGCAGTGAAAACTCAATCTTCGGCCCGTAGAATGCACCTTCACCCGGCTGCAATTCATAGGCTAAACCAGCTGAATCAAGTGCATCAGCCAAGGCTTTCTCAGCACGATCCCACTGCTCATCTGAACCTACACGCTGCTCAGGGCGAGTCGACAACTTCAACTCAATATCAGTAAAGCCAAAATCTTCGTAAACTTTCTGGGTTAAACGAATAAAGTCAGCTGACTCAGCTTGCATCTGCTCTTCAGTACAGAAGATGTGTGCATCATCCTGTACGAAGCCACGCACACGCATTATACCATGCAACGCACCGGACGGCTCGTTACGGTGGCAAGCGCCGAACTCTGCCAAACGCAGCGGCAGTTCGCGGTAGCTTTTTAAACCCTGATTGTACACCTGCACGTGGCACGGGCAATTCATCGGTTTAATCGCATAATCACGCGACTCAGACTGGGTAACAAACATATTGTCTGCGTAGTTGGTCCAGTGCCCTGACTTTTCCCAAAGGATACGATCAACCACTTGCGGCGTTTTAATTTCTAAATAGCCGTTTTCACGCTGTACTTTGCGCATGTACTGCTCAAGTACTTGATAAATCGTCCAGCCATTGGGGTGCCAGAACACCATACCTGGCGCTTCTTCTTGCATATGAAACAAGTCTAAGCGCTTACCGAGCTTACGGTGATCACGCTTTTCGGCTTCTTCGATACGCTTCACATAAGCAGCCAGTTGCTTCTTATCTGCCCACGCGGTGCCATAAATGCGTTGCAGCTGCTCATTTTTAGAGTCGCCACGCCAGTACGCACCGGAGAAACGGGTCAGCTTGAAAGATTTTAAAAAACGCGTATTAGGCACGTGAGGGCCACGGCACATATCCACGTATTCTTGGTGAAAATACAGGCCCATTTCGGTTTCATCAGGCATATCTTCAATCAAGCGTAATTTGTAATCTTCGCCACGCTCAGTGAAAAGTTTGATGACTTCAGCGCGCGGCGTCAGCTTTTTAATCACATCGTAATCTTGACTGATCAGCTCATTCATGCGCTTTTCAATCGCCTGCATATCATCCGGAGTAAAAGGACGAGCAATCGCGATATCGTAATAAAAGCCTTCATCAATGACGGGGCCAATAACCATTTTCGCTTCAGGAAATAACTGCTTAACCGCATGACCCACCAAGTGCGCGCACGAGTGGCGGATGATCTCTACGCCTTCAGGGTCTTTCGGGGTAATGATCGACAGCGTCGCATCACTGCTAATTACATCAGTGGCATCCATTAAGCGGCCATTGACTCGACCAGCAACGGTCGCTTTAGCCAGTCCCGCACCGATAGATTGGGCGACTTCAAGAATAGAAACAGGCTGTTCAAATGTACGCTGACTGCCGTCAGGGAGAGTAATTACGGGCATGGCGCCTCCTCTGCCTAGTGGTGACCCCTACAATAGGTCACATGGGTTGGGATGAGCCAGTAAGAGCGACTGAGACTGAAGCACACCTACCATACTGCGGCAGAGGGTTGTACCCGCTCCATTTCAATCGGATTCACTGGGAAAATTGCAATCATGCAAAATAATTGCAGTAAAAACACAAAAGGCCGCACTTGGCGACCTTTTGTTATATTTGGTAGGCACAATTGGATTCGAACCAACGACCCCCACCATGTCAAGGTGGTGCTCTAACCAACTGAGCTATGTGCCTGCAATGGCCGCGTATCCTACACTCAAATTAAGTATTGTCAATCCTTTTTGCCAGCCAGTCAGATGCATAAGGATTATCACACTCGATTCAATTACCTTTAGCGATTGCCACCGGCTCTGTAATAGGCACTGGCATACCCACCTCGCCAGCCACAATTTCACGCACACGCTGCCAATCTAAAAGATGCGCATCTTGAATATCGTCACGCTTAAGCAGCACATTGACCACCGCCGCATGCTTGTCAACAACAGAGGTCTCGCCATCATCACTCAGCGGCGTATGCGCTTCTAGATACAGTTTGCCCTGAGCAAAACCAAACTTATAGGGCTCATTAATAATGCGCACCTTGGTACCAACTGGCACGACACTGGCCAACTCTAAGACGTTGTGGTTAAGCATACGGAAACAGCCATGACTGACACGCATGCCAATGCCAAACTTTTTGTTCGAACCATGAATCAGATAACCCGGTAAACCCAAGGTCAACTTGTACGGCCCCAACGGATTATCTGGTCCTGGCGGCACATAGGCTGGCAATGGATCACCAGCTTCCGCATGCTCACGCAAAATAGATTTTGGCGGCGTCCAACCTGGGTTTGGCGTTTTTACCGTAATGGATGTATCGCTGATCGGTGAATCCCAACCTTCACGACCAATCCCCAGCGGATAGGTGTAAACCACTGGCTTATCTTTTGGATAATAGTAGAGGCGGTATTCGGCCAAGTTAATCACCACCCCCTCACGTGGGCCCGGCGGCAAAATGTAGCGCGTTGGCAAAATAATTTCTGTGCCCGCACCGGGCAACCAAGCATCAACACCTGGGTTGGCCGCAACCATTTCCAGATAGCCTAAATCATGGGTTTTACCCAGATCAGCAAAAGTGTCTTCATAGCGCGCTTGAATAACCTGTACTTCGCCAACCACATCTTCGCCTGGCGGTGGTAAAGGCAACTCAAGTGCTGACGCAAAAGGCGTGAAACACAACGCTGCCAGTCCGGAGAAACGCAAAGACTTAAGCGTGAGCATGTTTAACAACATCGAAGTAACCCTACCAAAAAGAGTGAATGTGCCGTTGTATAGTACGGGATTTGTGCCGCTTACGCATACGCCTTTATGCGCTACGCCAGCCCGGCTGTGCCTGTTTGCGCTGAGCCTGAATAACATCTCGGCACTGTGGGCAAAAATAAGCGGTACGCAACTGTTGTCGCTCCAGCGCTTGCCAGTGCGGCTGCGCGGGTAACAAACTACCGCAGAGCGTGCGATCAGCCTGACTGTCTAATTCTAATTGACGGTTAACCGCATGCACACGCTCTTTTTGACAGGCGAACAGATCCAACTGCTCGTCCGGCAAAATAATCTGATAAGCATGTAAAGACCACACCAAGCGCGCCATGTAGAGCCCCTAAAATCGGGCGCTACATTAGCTCAAAGTCAGACACTATAACAGTATGCAGGAAAAATATTGTTGGCCTTACTGCGCAGGCGCCAGCGGCAACAGTGGGGCTAAACGCTGCCAAGCATTATCCAGTAGCAGCGGCTGCGCCATTTGCGTGGGATGCACACCGTCGGCCTGCATCATGCCCTCTTCACCACCCACGCCAGCTAAGAAAAAGTCCACCACAGCGACATTTTCTTGCTCGGCAATCTGCTGATACACATTATAAAATGCCTCGGTGTAACGCTGACCATAATTACCCGGCAAACGCATCCCCAGCAACAATACCACCGCATCCTGCTGCTTAGCCTGCTGCACCATACGGGTCAGGTTGCTACTCATCTGCGTCAGTGATAGCCCACGCAGGCCATCATTACCGCCGAGTTCAATGATCACATAGTCAGGCTGGTGCTCGCTCAGCAACTGCGGAAAACGTGCCAATCCACCACCGGTGGTTTCGCCACTGATCGAGGCATTGACAACCTTAAACTCAGGATTATGCTCACGCAAACGCTCTTCTAATAATGTTACCCAGCCCTCTTGAGTTTCCAGACCGAAGGCAGCACTGATACTATCCCCCACCACTAAAACAGTTGCCGCTTGTGCTTGACCGAACGAACCCAGCACCAGCAAGCACATCGTTGCTATCCATTGACGCATTGGAAACCTCATGACTAAAACCATTCTTAGCGCCCAGCACCTTAGCAAAAAGGTTTCATCAACAGAAGACCAACTGACCATTCTGGACAATGTTTCTTTTGATCTTGCCCAAGGCGACTCGCTGGCCATTATCGGGCGCTCAGGATCAGGTAAATCAACCTTATTAGGACTACTGGCAGGCCTGGACTTACCCAGCAGCGGCGAAGTGATCTTAGCAGGGCACAACTTAAACACGCTCGATGAAGATCAGCGCGCAGCCATTCGTGCCGAACACGTAGGTTTTGTCTTCCAAGCTTTTCTGCTGCTCGACAGTTTAAATGCCTTAGAGAACGTGATGCTGCCGCTGGAGTTGGCAGGTCACGCCAATCCACAGCAACGCGCCAGCGAACTACTGATTCGTGTCGGCTTAGAGAAACGCTTACAGCATCCGGTCAATTTACTCTCCGGCGGTGAGCAACAACGTGTCGCCCTCGCCCGCGCTTTTGCCACCCAGCCCGATGTGTTATTTGCCGATGAGCCAACCGGTAACCTTGACAGCCAAACTGGCGAAAGCATCAGCGACCTATTATTTGAAATGAATAAAGAGTTAGGCACAACACTAGTGCTGGTGACCCATGATGAAAAACTCGCCGCGCGCTGCCAGCAGCATTTACGTTTAGAAGCTGGCCGTCAGGTGGATCAAACATGCAACTGACATTACTCGGTCTATTGAAACTGGCCAGCAAACAACTGCTGCGCGAACGCCGCACCTCCGAGCTGCGCATTTTGTTCTTTGCCTTAGTCATTGCCGTTGCCAGCAGCAGCACCATTGGCCACTTCGCAGAACGCTTACAAGGCGCCATGCAATTGCGCGCGGGCGAGTTTCTCGCCGCCGACTTGATTTTATCTGGTAGCGAACCAGCGCAGGCCGAGCAATTATCGCTTGTGCAAAATGCGCGTTTAAATAGCGCACAAACCCTGCAGTTTGCCAGCATGCTGGCCACCGAGGATGGCATCCAGCTCGCCAGCGTTAAAGCCGTTGATGACCATTACCCATTACGCGGCGAACTGCGCAGTAGCACACAGCTTTACGGTGAAGAACTTAAAGGCGGCCGTCCTCAACCTGGCGAAGTCTGGCTGGATACGGAACTGCTGACCAGCTTAGCTTTGCAACTGGGCGACAGCGTTGAGATTGGCGCAGCGCACTTTAATGTCAGTCGCATTCTGACCTACGAGCCTGACCGTTCTGGCAATTTACTGAGCTTTACGCCAAGAGCGATGATCAACCTCGCTGACTTGCCTGCCACTGATATATTGCAACCCGGCAGTCGCGTGAGCTATCGACAGCTGTGGAGCGGCGATGCCCAAGCCATAGACAACCTACGCAGCACCCTAGAAAAAAACCTGCTGCCTCACCAGCGCATTGAAGACCTAGAAGACGGCAATCAACAAGTCAGCAGCGCCCTTGAGCGCGCAGCCAGTTATTTAAACCTGGCCAGCTTAGCCGCTATTTTACTGGCCGCAGTGGCAGTCGCTTTATCCGCCAGTCGCTTCGCGCGCCAGCGCTTTGATCAGGCCGCCTTATTGCGCTGCTTTGGCTTATCGCGCAAACACACTCTCTGGTTATTTTGTTTGCAACTGTTGTTACTGGCGTTATTGGCCAGCGTCTTAGGCTCGCTAATTGGCTGGCTGGCACAATTTGCACTGTTTGAATTGTTGGCAGGGTTATTACCTAAGGACATTCCAGCCGGCAGCTTAAAACCTTTTGTCACAGGCATTGCCACCAGCGTGGTGATGCTCGCTGGTTTTGCCTTACCGCCTTTGATTGCCCTGGGACGGATTGCGCCACTGCGCGTGTTACGTCGTGATTTACTGCCGGTAGCGCCAGCCACTTGGTTATTGTATGGCAGCGTTTTGTTGGCACTGGCAGCTTTAATGTGGCAACTGAATCTGGATATACGCCTGACCAGCGCCTTGTTGGTTGGCGGCGGCGGTGCTGCTGTGGTGCTCGGCGCGGGGTTATTTTTCGGCTTAAAAAGCTTACGTTTCTGGTTGGCCAAACGCAGCCTAGCGTGGCGCTTAAGTCTTGGTCACTTGCTGCGTTATCCGCTCAACAGCGTCGGTCAGATTATGGCCTTTGCTTTGATTCTATTATCCATGGCCTTGATTGTTTTACTGCGCAGCGAATTACTGGATAACTGGCAAGCGCAACTGCCTGAGCAAGCACCCAATCACTTTGCAATTAATATTTTGCCTGCTCAGCAAGCTGATTTTAGCGCAACCCTGAATAACATCAGCAGCAATACAGCGCCGCTCTATCCGGTTATTTTAGGGCGTTTAACCAAGATTAATGAGCAAGCCGCAACCGACTTGATTGATCCTGAAGCGCGCGTGATGCGTACCTTACAGCGCGACCTTAATTTGACTTGGACGGTTCAGCTACCTAAAGACAATGAAGTCGTCGCAGGACATTGGTGGTCGAGCAATTCAGCGGTTGCCCCAAGCGATGCGCCCTATCAGGTATCCGTCGAAAACGACTTAGCCAAAGAGCTTGGCGTAACCGTTGGCGACCGCCTGACTTTTCATATCGGCGGCAGCGATTACCCTTCACAGATTGTCAGCCTGCGCACGGTAGACTGGAACAGCATGCAGCCCAACTTCTTTGTGATTTTCAATCCAGAGCAGATGGGTAACGCCGCGCACACCTATATGACCAGTTTTTATCTGCCGGAGCACGCTGAGCAACAACGTATTGATTTAGCCAAAGCCTTTCCGAGCGTGAGCATTTTGCAAGTCGATGCAGTACTGCGTCAGCTGCGCGATATTCTTGCGCAAGTGACGTTAGCGATTGAACTGATTCTGCTGTTTGTGTTGGCAGCCGGCATTACCGTGCTGATCGCAGGCTTACACAGCACCCTAACTGAGCGTGTGCAACAAGGCGCACTGATTCGCGCGCTGGGTGCATCCCGCAAGCTACTGGTGCAATCACAACGTAATGAATTCGCGCTAATCGGTGCCTGCAGCGGTCTATTGGCATGGTTAGGCTGCGAAATCAGCAGCCTCATGCTCTACCGCTTTGCTTTTGATTTAGCTTGGCAGCCACACCCTTGGTTGATTGTTCTGCCAGTTCTGGGCGCGCTGTTAATTACCGCGGTCGGCATGCTCGGTACACGTCAGGTGCTGCAGAGCAGCCCACTGCAGATTTTGCGTGGCAATTAATCCTCCGCGATAGCAATCTACGAACTGGCTTTGCACACGACACAGCCAGTTCGTCAGTCGCGAATACTTAGCGAGTCGCCCTGCCCTTATAAAAAGGACAGAGCGAGGCAATGAGACAGATTACTTATCGAAGTGAATGACCGAGCGAATGCTCTTACCCTCATGCATCAAATCAAAGGCTTCATTGATGTCTTCCAGCCCCATGGTGTGAGTAATAAAGTGATCCAGTTTAAACTCACCCCGCAGGTAGCGCTCAACGTATTCAGGTAGCTCTGAACGGCCTTTAACACCACCAAATGCAGAACCACGCCATACCCGTCCGGTCACCAACTGAAATGGACGCGTACTGATCTCCTGCCCGGCACCGGCGACACCAATAATGACAGACTCGCCCCAACCTTTATGACAGCATTCCAGTGCAGAACGCATGACGTTAACGTTACCGATACACTCGAAGGAGTAATCAACTCCACCATCAGTCAATTCAACAATCACATCCTGAATCGGCTTGTCGTATTTTTTCGGATTGATGCAATCGGTTGCGCCTAGCTGGCGTGCTAAGTCAAACTTACTTTCATTGATATCAATGGCAATAATACGGCTGGCTTTGGCCATCACTGCGCCAATAATTGCTGAAAGACCAATACCACCGAGACCAAATACAGCCACAGTTGCGCCTTCTTCAACTTTTGCTGTGTTTACCACAGCGCCCATACCGGTGGTCACGCCGCAGCCGAGCAAGCAGACTTCTTCAAGCGGCGCTGCGGGATTGACTTTAGCCAGAGAAATTTCCGGCAAAACCGTATATTCAGAGAAGGTTGAGCAGCCCATGTAGTGATAAATCGGCTTACCATTATGATGGAAACGCGTGGTGCCATCGGGCATCAAACCTTTACCCTGAGTCTCACGGATTTTCTGGCAAAGGTTAGTTTTGCCTGATTTACAATACTTGCATTCGCCACATTCTGGCGTATACAAAGGAATGACGTGATCACCCACCGCGACACTGGTAACGCCTTCACCAATTGACTCAACGATACCGCCGCCTTCGTGACCTAAAACACACGGAAATATACCTTCAGGATCATCACCGGACAGTGTAAAAGCATCCGTATGGCAAACGCCTGATGCGACAATTCGAACACGCACCTCGCCTTTTTGCGGCGCCATCACATCGATTTCTTCAATCGACAGAGGCTGGCCTGGACCCCAAGCGATAGCTGCTTTAGATTTTATGCTTTGTGTCATCTGGTTTTTCCTCTATATCGGATAATTTCATGCGCCGTCAGACAATTGTTCGCCGTATCGAGGCATCATATAGATGCCCGTCACTACGCTTCCTGGCAGATTTACGATGTCTTTTTGCGCTATGCAATCATTATAGTTATTAACTAATAGAAGATAATCAGCTTATTTTGTAAATTACTTTTGTTAACAGGTAACAATCAAGTTATCTTGCTGGTTAATACCCAAAGCCATTCAAAGACTTTAAAGCAGAAACTTATCTGTCGTATAGCGTGTCGGCCAATAAGAGCGATCAAGATCTTTGGCTCGTCATTGTGACTGCTGCAAGTTGCCAAACCAGAGTGAGTGACTATTGTTTAATCTGATGATTAGGAGTGTGCATGCTATATAACTGGGAAGGTATTGCTGAGTTTGTCACCGTGGCGGAAACACAAAGCTTTACCCTTGCGGCAAAGAAACTAGGGATATCAACCGCCCATGTCAGCCGACAAGTCAGTGATTTAGAATCACGTTTAGCCACCAAACTTCTACACCGCACAACCCGTAAAGTCTCAATCACCGAGGCCGGCACAATTTACTACCAACGCTGCCGTCAATTACTGGACGATTTGCAAGAAGCCGAGCATGCCGTTAATGATCTGCACAGCAAACCTACAGGCAAGCTCAAGATTACCGCACCTATTACTTTTGGCGAGCTGATCATTGCTCCGCTGATTAACAACTTCATCGCCCGCTATCCTGAGCTCGAAGTCGAACTGCAACTCAGCAATCAGAAAATGGATCTAGTTGCTGAAGGCTATGATCTGGGTATTCGCCAAGGACAACTGGAGGATTCCAGCATGATGGCTAAACGCCTGGCCACTCGTACGCTATTTGTCTGCGCTGCACCAGCCTATCTTGCAGCATTTGGCACGCCGACTAAGCTCACCGACCTCAATCAGCATAACTGCTTGCAAGGCTCACTTGGTCACTGGCGCCTTCAGGACAACGGTAAAACACGCAATATCCACATCAACGGCAACCTACGCTGTAATAGCGGACGTGCATTGGCTGATGCTGCTCTAAAAGGGCTCGGAATCGTACAACTACCAGGCGAATATGTGCGCGGCTATATCCGCAAAGGACAACTGCTGCCGCTGCTGGGAGACTATTGCGCTCCTGACGAAGGTGTTTGGGCGATTTACCCGCATAACAAACACCTATTACCGAAAGTACGCATGCTCATCGATTATTTAGACCAAGAATTATCCGGCAAATCTGATCTGGCTTATTAGCTGACTGCTCATAGTTCTTAGCGCGGCAACTCAATTAAAACACGCAACTAGAGGCTTGCAATGAGTGTAGAGAAGTCCGCCTACCTCTCAGCAAACCACCGACAGCGTCCTCATTTTTAGAAGCACTTTCGGTGTTACCCAACTGATGATGTTTTTTAGATTTTTCATGCCTCGCAAATTAAATGAGCACATACGCCCTGCATAAAAGCCCCCGAACTCACTCTTGAGCTTCCTGCTCTTTTTCAAACTCACCCATTGCTTGCCAAAACAGCGTGCCTAAGAAAAAATCAAAAATCGGCAAGGTGATATTGAAATTAGCCTCTGCCATTTTATCGCGCTTATGATGAAGCACATGTAAATGACGTAACGCTCGCCAGCCTGGAATCACTAAAAACACCTTCTCAGCCCAATGGCCACGTGGGATGTGATAGCTAAAGTGCAGCACTTCGTAGAGTAAATAACCACTGATAGCAGCCGCGGCATAAATGCAGGCCACATTCATGCTGACCCATTCGCTGAGCAAATAAGCTGCAGGCAAAATCAAGCCAAAGATAAACGCAAAAATCAAATACAGCGGAAATAAAACAACTCGCCAATCTCTTACAGACTCATACGCCATGGCATTTTCTAAAAAGAAACTATGGTGATCGCCGGTATGGCGGCTATAGAACAGTTTGCCATATTGAGTTTTTCTGTGGCCGAGCCAGCGATGCGCATAATATTCGGCAAAGTTAACCAGCACTATCACCACAGGAAAGGTCAACCACTCCAGCAGTGTGGCAGATTGCAGTTGAGATAAAGCGTAGCCAATCACTGCTAAACCAACAGCCAATACACTAAGCATGTGCAGCCAACCACTGTAGTTCGCCGAGATACCATCACGATATTGGCGACGGAATTTCATCATTGCTTCGAACGTCATTATTGCCATAGCGGACTCTCTTATTTTTATTCGCTTCAATACTCTGCCACAAGACAGAAGCTTTAATAAGAGCAAGGCTGCAAACATGCTTAGAGCAGGGAGCTATCGGCATTAAGTCAGCCGTGGATAACTTGCAAAGCTCAGCAAGAGAAGTGAGCCGGAGTGAGGTGCGACGCTAGAAGTCTCTAGCTCAAGATTCGGGTCAATAAAAATGAACCGTAGAAATAGTCCATTACAGTCAA
Source organism: Denitrificimonas caeni DSM 24390 (assembly GCF_000421765.1). Lineage (GTDB taxonomy): Bacteria > Pseudomonadota > Gammaproteobacteria > Pseudomonadales > Pseudomonadaceae > Denitrificimonas > Denitrificimonas caeni. The sequence goes on from NZ_ATXQ01000002.1 coordinate 469,992, forward strand.
TCTCATGGCAAAGCTACTTAACTCGTATACAAACTCAGTCAGCAGCTTTACATGATTACAGCTTAGCTATAAAAGGCTTCAACCGTTCCTTTTAGCGTCACCATCAGTGGCTGACCGCGACGGTCTTTGGCTTTCGGCGAAGGGATTTTAACCCAACCTTCACTGATGCAATACTCTTCAACATCAGAACGCTCTTTACCGTTGAGTCGGATACCAATACTGTTTTCGAATATAGCTGCCACATGGTGCGGACTGCGAGGATTACCAGACAGTCGATCTGGTAAAGCGGGTAGCGTTTTAGTGTCGTTCATGTTTGACCTGCCATAAATAAAAGTGCGCCATTCTAGACGTTATAGCGCTAGTGCTCAAGAAATGCTGCCTAGACACAGCAGTAGCGATAAAAAGTCGTTTAAGTATGCTCAGCATAGGCGCTAACGCAGCATTCCTGTCAACAAAATAAAGATCTCAAACCATTGCCTACGCTGCATGCGGCCCTGCTTTTTTTCGTAAAATAATGCACGCAGACAGGTAAGCGCAAGTTAAAAGCAGCAGAAAACTCATCGCAAACCGCTCGTTTCTGACGGACAGCATTACTTCAGAGTTCTTGTGCGCCAGCACAACGAACTCGGCAAGTTTTTGATCACGCTCACAAGCAAAGGTCTGATTAATTTGCTTAATCTGCGTGACAAATGGCTCACCAAAAAAAGCCTCGTTCATCTGTTTCGCTGTTTCTTGTGTGAATGCAGTGTTTAGAGTGCCATACAGCAGCGTTGTTATAACTATCAATGCAGTGGCTCCAAGCTTCGCCAAGCTTGGTTTAAGTGCGGCTAAAAACATACATACTCCGGTAAAAAGCGTCAACTCAAAGTGTTGTTTTGAAAAGCCCTGCAGCAACCAAGTCTTAAGGTAATAAACCGCTGCAATAGCTTATGTTTCGGTCTGTACATAGAGCAGATATTTTACTTGTAAATACTGCAGAGATTGTCACCATCTCGATGACAACTGTGCCTAAGAGGCCTGCATGCTTAAGATGCGCCTAAGATTTTTAACGTCCTCAGCACTGACTCTTTTGAAAAGTTTGGTGTACTTACCCTCTTTTATTTGCACACTACCTATCCAACCAGTACCAAACCATAAAACCAGCAACATGGTGTCATCACGACCTTTGAATACAACAGTATCGTTCGCCGACGGATAGGTTAGCCAGCCGGTGGTTAAGGCCATTTCCAGCTCTGTCTGCCATGACTGACTATATTCCTTGGTTTCTTCGAGAGCACTTGCTATAACCTTTTGATCGTTAATTCTGGACTTGCCAATGTTGCAATTAGAACTGCCTTGGCAAATATTGATTTCTTGAATGTCTGTTTGCGCTGGGATATATAGAGTTTCTGATCCGCAACCAACCAAAAGCATCGTGACAACAATATATGTTAAAAATCTCATAATGTTTCCATGTGTGTTTACACATTTAAAGAGGCGGGTTTTATCTATCCCAGTAAACAAACCAAACGACTTCAATATCTTGCTAGAACCCTGAGTATGTCTCAATAGGGTCTGGGCGCCGTCCAGTTTCCTGGTAAAGGCGCAACACTACAGCGGTAAAAAATTATAGTTTTTGAAATTAAAATTTCACTGCCCACTGGATATACAGATGCTAATTCAGGCGAGACATTGCATGCGCCAACACCGCCGCCAGTATAAGGAATAATGTACCTGATATTACCGTTTTTAAATGTTTGAGAATAAATCTGCGTTTTATATTGATATGGAGGTGCTAAAATATCTGTCGCAATAATAATGGCACTGAAAAGAAAGGTAGACATTAAAATCAAAATTGCGTCGAGCAACTTGCTAGGTTTGCTGCTCACCATAACGCTAATTCCTTAAGGTCATTTTAAGACTAAGACAGCACTGCACTACAAACAACTCAGTATGCGCTACTGACGGTTATACAACCGTAATTATTTACGCAGCTGTGCGGCGCTGTTTTACGACATAGGTGAGTGTGCAAGCGAGGATTAATACGGTGAGCGCATAGCCGCTATACAGTATTAATTCGATCGAGCTAAAAGCTGTGTTGAAATCGACTTTTTCTGTTTCCATCAAGTGACCGACAATACCCCACAGCGCACCGGTAATGCTGCAAATCACTAATGCAGGAATGTAAGTCGCTAAAATAATGGTGTGTGATGCCTTATGACTCTTCACTGCTATCAGTGCAGTAATAACATAGAGCAATGAGATGACTAAGGCGCTGAAAAATGCACCGACAGTCAGTGCCCAATGCGCAAGCGCTCGCTCGCCTAAAGTAGGCAAAGCGATGATTGTGAGTAAAAGCGCACAGACACCGATGCAAGATATTAGTGTGAGATTTAATTTGTGCATAACACTCCATGTTTATGACTTTTGACTAAGGTTCTGATTCTAACCCGTTTCAACAAGTAGAACTGACGACTAGAGTGGTTTTCCGAAGTAAAATAATAGGTTATTAATCAAAAAGTACGATTCAATCTCTCGCAATTTGAAGCAACAAATCTATTAAATCGATCCATCTCCGGCGCCTAGAAACGATATTCTATGCACCATAGTATCGTCTTCAAAAGCGGTTACATTGTTTCTATTTAGACACAAAAGTTTACTGTCACAGGCCGTTTAAAAGCAAAAACCGTTAAATTAAGCGCTACAGTAGTTTGCTCTTAAAGCCTGCAATAGAATTTAGTTTAAAAGAACCCTAAAGGATTGATGTCATAACTGATCAACAAGTTTTTCGTTTGCTGATAATGACCCAGAATCATTTTGTGGGTTTCACGTCCTACGCCTGATTTTTTATAACCGCCAAAAGCTGCGTGTGCAGGATACAGGTGGTAGCAGTTAGTCCAAACGCGACCTGCTTTAATACCCCGCCCCATGCGATAGGCACGATTGATATCACGCGTCCACACACCTGCGCCTAAACCGTACTCGGTGTCATTGGCAATCTCTAAAGCTTCCGCTTCGTCCTTAAAAGTAGTGACAGCCACTACTGGACCAAAAATTTCTTCTTGGAACACGCGCATTTTATTGTGGCCTTTTAGCAGCGTAGGTTGGATGTAATAGCCTTGCGCCAAATCACCCTCGAGCATCTCAACTTTACCGCCAGCGAGAAGCTCGGCTCCTTCGGCCTTGGCAATATCCATATAGGACATGATCTTCTCAAACTGCTGAGCAGACGCTTGTGCCCCGACCATGGTTTCGGTATCTAGAGGATTACCACGGCGAATCTGCTTAATCTTCTTCATCACTTCAGCCATAAAAGGCTCGTAAATAGACTCTTGAATCAAGGCTCGCGACGGGCAAGTACAGACCTCACCTTGGTTAAAGAAGGCTAATACTAAACCTTCTGCCGCTTTCTCGATGAACTTAGGCTCAGCATCCATAATGTCAGCGAAGAAAATATTCGGTGATTTACCGCCAAGTTCAACAGTGCTTGGAATAATATTATCAGCCGCCGCATGCATAATCCGCGAACCCACTGGGGTTGAGCCAGTAAAGGCAATTTTGGCAATTCGCGTACTGGTTGCTAAGGCCTCGCCTGCTTCACGGCCAAAGCCATGCACGATATTAAGCACGCCAGGCGGTAATAACTCGCCAATCAACTCCATCAGCACAGTGATCGATAAAGGCGTTTGCTCCGCTGGCTTGAGCACCACACAGTTACCTGCAGCGAGCGCTGGTGCCAGCTTCCACGAAGCCATCAACAATGGAAAGTTCCAAGGGATAATCTGCCCCACCACACCCAAGGGTTCATGAAAGTGATAAGCCGCAGTGTGCTCATCAATCTCCGCCGAAGTACCTTCTTGCGCGCGAATACAGCCGGCAAAATAACGAAAGTGATCGGCAGCCAAAGGCACATCAGCATTTAATGTTTCGCGAATGGCTTTACCGTTATCCCAAGTCTCAGCGACAGCTAATAATTCAAGGTTTTGCTCAATACGATCAGCAATTTTCAAGAGTACTAAAGCCCGCTCTTGCGCAGAGGTTTTACCCCAGGCTGCAGCTGCTGCATGCGCCGCATCAAGCGCTAAGTTAATGTCATCTGCGTTGGAACGCGGGAACTCGCCACAGTCAGCACCGGTTACCGGCGTGGTGTTTTTAAAGTACTCACCGTTTACCGGCGGCACAAACTGTCCACCGACAAAGTTACCGTAGCGTGGCTTGATCGTCAGCAAAGAATTTTGAGTACCAGGTTGTGCATAAATCATAAGGTCAGCCTCATTATCTTCAATGCCAGCGCCAACCGCAGGCAAAGGTATGCTTCGATAATAACGGCTATAACCTTTAACAAAAGCCCAAGAACGCCTAAAACGACCTTACTTTAGTATTGGTATATCAAAAAGGATTATATGCAAAAAAAGGAGCCAAAACTGATGCAATCAAGCTTAAAAGCGCTATGTGTTAAGCATCAATTACTGAGAGAAATGCCTGGGCTATAGAGTGGAAGAGCAACTGCATTGCACAGTAGTGATCGTCCGCAGCAAAGACGTTACCAGAATATTGAGTCAGCCTTCTGCGCTACTGCATTTTTAAGAATGCAGCGCTTTTAGCGAGATCTCTCACATGTACTCGGCAGCAGAAATCTACCAAGCTTATCCTAAAACCTGAGAACTAAGCCTTAAACAACTGCCTTACTAAGGGGTTTATGCAAGACAGTTGAGCAACTCCAACCTGACAAAAATCAGCGCGTGGGTTTAGCTGTCAGGCGCACGCAGAGCTTCATTGAGTTGATCGACAACCAACGCCCACTCGCCATCAGAACAAAGCATCTCTTTTAACAGCTGACGCTGCCCATCGTTCCAGAAATCAGCATCGAGCACATTCACTTCAGGCGCTAAACGATGCTCGCTAATAAAACGCGCAACCCCTTCAGGCGTTGCATCCAAACCCAACTGCAAAAACAAATTGGTCATACGTACTGTAGTAGGCATAAACGTGTTCTCCATATGTATTGCTTGCGCTATCAGCATAACCATAAAACTGCGGTTTTGACATGACTTCTGCTATCGCTTTAAAGGCGTAGTAGCCTGCGAAAAATGACAGGCTGCTTGCATATGTAGAGATAAAAAGTCTAGAGAAGTTGCAGTAGTGATACTGTACTGACTAGATTGAACGAGCAGATACATCAGCACTTGTAGTGCGACTTTCACTTTTTTATAAAGACAAGCCAAGGAAGAATCATGGAAAAAAACAACAAAAACACATTATTACTGGCAGTTGCATTCGTTATGTTATCGGCAACTGCACAAGCAGAAAGTCAGCGTACTGCCGAGTATGATGCGTGCATGGACAGTGTTGACTACGGTGCATTAAAAAACTCACAGTGGGCAGCTTGCGCTGAAGAAGAACTGGCTCGCCAAGATGTCAGCCTCAACGCCGAATACAAGACATTAAGAGCAAGCTTATCTATGGAGCAAAAAGACGCCTTGCTCCAGGGCCAAAGAGCCTGGCTAAAATACCGCGACAGTTGGTGTCGTTTTACCGAGCAAGGCAATAGCGCACCTGGTGGGATCGTTAACTATGGTTTTTGTATGCTGGATTTAACCGATAAGCAAATTGAGCTGATTAAAGCTGAGCAACTCTAATTTGAATGACGCTAAGTGCAGCATGAATTCAACACATGTTGCACTTAGTATTGCTATGTTCGAGAACTCGTTAAAAATAGCGATAAATCCAAACGCACTGCTGGCTGCATATCGCCAATTTTAGAGCTCACTCAGAGCGAGTCTAGCTTTTTACTCTGCTAAATTATAAAACCTGATCGAGTTACGGCCGCTTTCTTTGGCTCTATACATAGATATATCAGCTTGTTTAAGCAATTCTTCTACGCCGGACTCTTGCCCTGTAAACAACGTCACGCCGATGCTCGCCGTACATCTGTGTTCTACGCATGCGCAACTCTTGCTCTCACTATTTACGGTTAGCCGATAAAGAGCAGCCAGAGTGAGGCGCATTTTTTCTGCAATAGCCTGAGCTTGCTTATAAGATTCAACCTCGTCTATCTCCAACTCACTGAGCACCACAATAAACTCATCGCCACCAAAGCGCGCAATCGTATCACTGGCGCGCACACACTCTTTTAATCTATGCGCCGCTTCAATCAGCAGTAAATCGCCAGCAGCATGGCCATGAGAGTCGTTCACTGGTTTAAAGTTATCCAAGTCAATAAACATCAGTGCGCCATAAAACCCTTTGCGCTTGCTAGCCGCCATAGCCTGACTTAATCGATCATTGAGCAAATTTCGATTGGGCAAATGAGTCAGATGATCATAGAAAGCCAGCCGACGTATTTGGTCCTCCATTTGCTTACGCTCAGTTATCTCTCTTGTTACCCCGTAAAAGCCAATGACATTGCCTTGAGAGTCAAACTCGGGGTTGTAGCATATTTCCCCCCATATCCAGCGGCCATCTTTACAGCGATGCCGAGCTTCGAATGTCACATTGGCTAGCAGCACTCCTCTGTCCTGAGCATCACGCCTCTGCAAGGAAGCGTTTTTAATTGCGGTAATTCCTTCTTCGTCAAATATTTCAAACACGTGATGCCCGATGACTTCATCAGCTCTATAGCCACGCTGTTTTTCATCCGCCGGACTGATATAGGTGAAACAATAGTTATGATCCAGCTTCCAGACAACATCAACGACATTTTCCGTCATCAGCCGAAAGTGACTCTCACTTTCACGCAATGCCTTTTCAGTTAGTTGGTACTCGATAATCGTGCCAGCAAGCTTTTCCTTGGTAATCTGCAGCTGTTCATTTAGCCCAGATATTGGCACAGCCTGTTCAGCAATTTGTGCTTCTAAAATCTGGTTACGCTGCATGAGTTCCTGCATTTGCCGGCTGGCATGTTTGTCATTTGAGTTCATATGCTTTATCTCAGTAAAACCAGCAGCACAATTCTCTTGGTAATATCATAGTGCCATCCTCCTATGCAGCATTCTCCTTTTTTCATCATAGGTCTAGGCTTTTTACTGCCTCATGCGCAGACTAAAACTTACTAAAGTCACCCAACAGGCCATAGAGAAGACGCGAAGATGCTTTAATTTACTGCTGGCGAATGAAACATCAACATTCAACTTAATGATCTGCTTGATAATTTTAGACCATGATTTACATCGCCGCTGCGAGTTTCCAAGGAAGAGGCTCGCAGCAAAATTAATGACTAGGCAACTTGTTGCTTTTTCTTTCAAAACACAGAAATACCAACAAGCACGCGCTGGAGCGAAAACAGAAACGAACAAGTGAGGTATTGGATAATATACGGCTAGGACAGCCAAGACAGGATCAAAAAAATTTAAAGTAAATAACTAAACAACAGACGAAAAAAAAGAGCCCTTAGGCTCTTTCTTCTTTTAGCTTGACGCCAAATTTGGAGCGGGAAACGAGACTCGAACTCGCGACCCCGACCTTGGCAAGACCCACCAACCTAAATGGCTTTAAACGACTTAGCCCTACATCATGCTATTCTATTGGCTGCAGGTGATTTTATATTCAAAAAACACCAACGTCAACTTAAGACAATTTAAAGACTTTTGACAATAGTGACACCGATAAAATCGGTGTATTAAAACCACAACCTATTCACTATCAAGCTAGATAATCACTAATGATTATTTATTACTCCTCCTTTTTTAGGGTAAGCGGATTAAATGGTTGATCTTACCTTTGCATGAGAGTGAGACAGACCGGCATCTCATCGGATTATCTGGTTGATGCTTCACCTACTGCTGGTGCATGTTTCCTTCGCTAATTCCAGCAAGAACCCCACACGCCTCAACTTCCCGGTCATCGTTGCAACTCGCTCTCAGTGAAACGAGTTGTTTCTCAAGCGCTTGCAGAGCGGTTATCTGCGACCGCACATGAGAGATGTGATCATCGAGCAAGGTGTTGACGGCGGTACAAGGCTGATGAGGGTCGTCCTGATAGCTCTGTAGTTCGTGAATCTCAGCCAGTGACAGGCCCAGGATTCTGCAGCGACGGATGAAGGCCAGCCCCTCACCATGCTTCTCGGTATAGACACGGTAACCGTTGTCCTGCCGATCAGGCGGCGGCAACAAGCCCTGCTGTTCATAGAAGCGGATCGTCTGTGTTTCGACCCCTACCAACTGCGCCAACTGACCAATGCGCATCAGCCTCCTCCCCAACGGATTCTTTACTCTATTGACCTTATAGTAGCTTTATAGTTTTAAATGGTACCACAACATTGTTCAAGTGGAGTCGTATCATGAGCAAATCCTGTGGTGGCGCCTGTGGCGGTGATGCAACGTCCGCAGCGGATACCGATATACAGGCCTCCTCCGAGGCGCCAGGGAGATGGGTCAGTGTTTATGCCGTGCCGAAGATGGACTGTCCATCAGAAGAACGAATGATTCGCCTAGCCCTGAACGGCTTTGAGGAGATTCGGGCGTTGTCCTTCGACTTGTCGAACCGCCGGCTGAAGGTCGTGCATGACGGCGAGGTCGAGCCCGTCACCTCGAAACTGAAGACCTTGGGGCTAGGCGCCTCGCTTCAGGAAACCGTCGCTGCAAATCCGGAGACCATCAAGGCCGCCGAGTTTTCGGCAGCTTCTGCTAAGCAAGAATCCGGGACCCTGCGCTGGTTGCTCGGCATCAATGCACTTCTGTTCGTGGTGGAAATGACTGCCGGTCTGATCGCCCGGTCCACCGGCCTGATTGGAGAATCCCTGGACAATTTTGCCGATGCGGCGGTGTACGGGCTTGCCCTTTATGCGGTTGGACATAGCGTGAAAATGCAGGTACGTGCCGCGCATCTTGCTGGTGTACTGCAACTGATCTTGGCTGTGGGCGTACTCATAGAGGTGGTGAGACGCTTTGTATTCGGTAGTGAGCCTGAATCGCTGGTGATGATGGCTATCGCATTCGTCGCATTGATTGCCAATACCAGTTGTCTGCTGCTCATATCCAAACATCGGGAGGGCGGGGCGCACATGAAGGCAAGCTGGATATTCTCGGCCAACGACGTGGTGATCAACCTGGGGGTCATCACCGCCGGCGCTCTGGTCGCGTGGACCGGGTCCAATTATCCGGATCTGATTATCGGCACCATCGCGGGGGTAATTGTGCTTAACGGTGCTAGACGCATTCTGGCGCTCAAGGATTAAGCAATGTCCATTTTTGGCAAACATCTGTCACCGTACGCTCTGTTGTCCATCTCCGGCCTGCTGGCAGCGTCTGATCAGGCCGTAAAATGGCTGGTGCAACAATCAATGGCATATGGCGAGTCTATTTCAGTGACCTCATTCTTTAACTGGGTACACGTATGGAATACCGGTGCCGCATTCAGTCTTTTTGCGAATGGTGGAGGCTGGCAGCGCTACTTTTTTATCGGAATCGCGGTAGTGGTCTCGATTTTTCTGATCAAGCTGATCCTTGAAAATCGTCATAAAGGAGAAGCCATCGCTTACAGTCTTATCCTCGGTGGCGCCATGGGCAACCTGATTGACCGGGTCTTTCGCGGCTATGTTGTGGATTCCTTTGATTTCTATTGGCGAGACTGGCATTGGCCGGCCTTCAACCTGGCTGATATTGCAATTGTCCTCGGTGCCTTACTTTTAGTTTCCAGCAGCTTGTTGGGTAAAAAAGCAAACACCAATGCCGAGTCGGATGGATCTGACTGACACCTACGCCTATACAACACCATGACCGAACTTCCCGACAACATCCTTCACCTGCCGCAATACCAAGTACTGGGCTGCAAATCAACCGACGACGAAATGCACTTCCAGGTGGACGTGCCCGATCCCATCGCCTGCGAGGAATGCGGCGTGCAGGGTGAGTTCGTACGGTTCGGCAAGCGTGACGTTCCCTATCGTGATCTGCCCATCCACGGCAAGCGGGGCACTCTCTGGGTGGTCCGCCGCCGATACACCTGCCGGGCCTGCAAGACAACATTCAGGCCCCAGCTACCGGAGATGGTGGACGGATTCCGTATGACACTGCGGCTGCATGAGTACGTGGAGAAGGAATCCTTCAACCACCCCTACACCTTTGTGGCGGCACAGACCGGCCTGGACGAGAAGACGGTGCGCGACATCTTCAACGCCCGCGCCGAGTTCCTGGGGCGCTGGCACCGCTTCGAGACGCCCCGCATCCTGGGCATTGACGAGCTATACCTGAACAAGCGCTACCGCTGCATTCTGACCAACATTGAGGAGCGAACCCTGCTCGACCTGCTGGCCACCCGCCGCCAGGACGTGGTGACCAACTACCTGATGAAGCTGAAAGACCGGCAGAAGGTCGAGATCGTCAGCATGGACATGTGGAACCCCTACCGGGCAGCGGTCAAGGCTGTGCTGCCCCAGGCCCGTATCGTGGTCGATAAGTTCCATGTGGTGCGCATGGCCAACGATGCCCTAGAGAGAGTGCGCAAGGGCCTCAGAAAGGAGCTGAAACCGTCCCAGAGCGGACTCTCAAGGGAGACCGGAAAATCCTGCTGAAACGCGCTCACGAAGTCTCAGACCGGGAGCGCCTCATCATGGAGACCTGGACAGGCGCGTTCCCGCAACTGCTGGCCGCCTACGAGCACAAGGAGCGCTTCTACGGCATCTGGGACGCCACCACACGGCTCCAGGCAGAAGCCGCCCTGGACGAGTGGATAGCCACCATCCCGAAGGGCCAAAAGGAAGTCTGGAGCGATCTGGTCAGGGCAGTGGGAAACTGGCGCGAAGAGACCATGACCTACTTCGAGACGGACATGCCCGTCACCAACGCTTACACGGAGTCCATCAACCGACTGGCCAAGGACAAGAACCGTGAAGGGCGCGGTTACTCCTTCGAGGTGATGCGGGCACGAATGCTCTACACCACGAAGCACAAGAAGAAGGCACCGACTGCGAAGGTCTCTCCTTTCTACAAGAAAACCATCGGTTACGGACTGTCGGACTTCGCAGAGGAACTCAACTACGGAGTCGATCTATCAACCATCTGAGGGTGGTATCAGATTGATGGGGTGAAGGTGCCCCATCAACCATTAAATCCGTATACCCCTATTTATTAGCCCTTTAAGGCTTTACTTTGATATGCAACCTGAGCAGTTTAGTTAGTGGTTGATAATCAGGCTCTTTTTGTCTTGCTGCCAAACAAGCTTGCGCCATCTGCTCGCCAGAAACGCCTGACCACTCAAAAGCATAGCCATGTAGCGCGACCAACTCCTGTTGAGTACAGTCGGCTAATAGGTTTTCATCATACAACTCAGAAAAAATCTCACTGGCAACTTTTTCAATTGATTAGCCATTAGGCGACACAATCAGTCTCACCATAGTAGAAAGTTGACAGTGGCCATTGCAGCATGGTAACTAGCTATAAGCTTATTTATCAGTACCTTAGACTTTATGGAAAACTCACAAAAACAGCTTGAACTGCTAAAGCTCGGCGAAAAAATCAGCAATAAATCTTTCAACTCATCTAAAGAAAAGCTCATCTGCCATCCAGAAGCTTTACCTGCTTTCGAAGCATGGAGCGCTGTAAAAAAACATGATTTAAAGCATGATGCTATTCCCGATCAGATAAAAGATTTCTACGTCAGAACAGCAAATAAAGTGGCCGTTGTCACTGAAGAGCAATCATCTACTACTAATAAACAAGCTCGGCAAACTCTGTACTTTTTGAATGGATTTGACACGATTCAACAAATCATCCATTTAGACATTAGCAAACTACCCATGACTCTTATATCAAGCCCGAACCCTGAAGCTATTCTTCAGCATTCATGGTTTGAAGTAGCAAAACTAATGTTTTTACCCCTTGAGCGCAGACTTGGCTGGGTCTCCTACCGAGACGTCATCAATCAGCTTATGCCACCATTATTAATCAATCAGTTTTTTGGTAAAGACCGCATAACTGTTGAAATGCTTCTACAGCTATCGGGTATGGACAAGCGCGCATATGAGCGGATGCGGGCGTGTTACCGAAAAGACCACCCCCAGGTTAATGAAGAGTAAACAACCCTTATGATCAGTGCAGAGCAGACAGAACAACGCATATACAAGCTTATTCCTGAGAGCTCTCCTGACTTTGAGCAAGTCCGATTATATTTAAATAGCTTGCTACGGCTGAACACAGCAGATACCAGCTCCCCTGTTTATCATCCTCCGCTAGACTGGCCTGAGCCAACAATCACCCAGGAGCAGCTTGCAGAGTTGCACCAGCACATAGTCTCAAAGCAGTTACGTGTTAGATTTCCTGCCAGCGCTTATATAGGCTCACTTGGGTTAGCCGATGATAACGCTACTCTAGAGCATGCAATGGACTGGGCTGCTATGAATGCCCATGTATTGCTCTCATTGGCAGGAATGGATGAGCGTGAAGATCTACTGAGGGTTTTATGTACACGCTTCCGTCTGCCTCTGAGCACCCCAAATCGCTACGGCTGGCTTTGGTCGACTTTGCCCAAAATAGAGTGCAACTGGAAACAGTTAACCGAGCTTCTTGAAAGTCAAAAAAAAGATCCTTTCCTAAATAATGATGCAGTCAATGAGATTATTCCAAGCGATGCATACGCCAGACTCGGAGAAATTCATCATGCTTATGACACAGCGCTAACCAAAAAAGCTAAAATCGATCGTTTTAATGCTGGACCGAGACAGAAGCTAAAGTTTCCTTACCGCTTACCATTAACACCAGAGGCTGATAGCACACTACATAGGCTGAGCTTCCCTATAAAAAACCCTGTACTGCAGGTCAATCAAGATGAGCAAAGGTTTGATGACCCACAAACAGAGCGATTAATTGACGCCAGCAAAGATACGCCAGAGTTTATTAAAGACTCAGCAGCAGCCCAAGCATTTACTACTAGACTCACTTCAGCACATATTGCACGCCGCTCTTTCGAACTTTATAGCGAACCCAGTATATTACTTCCAGAACAGGTACAGGCTCTATTCAGCTCTCTACACACGTCTATAACTGATAGCACCTACACTAATGAAGACCACCAAGCTGACGTACTCATACTTCTAAGTTTACTAACGAGTACGGCTATAAAAGACTTGCAAAGTATCAAATCATTCATCAACAGCAAGCATATTGTCAGTTATAAAAACAAAAAAAATAGTAACAACTTGTTGTGGAAAGTCGACTTAGAGGTACCCAGTTCAGGTCGAAAATATCATCAACATCATTTAGAAAGAAACAAAAAGTTCTTTTATCTTCCACTACCACCACTATTGCATGGAACAATTAAAAACGGACTACACGCCTCAGATAAACTAAAAAACATTGAGGATCGAATAAAGTTTCATGCTAACCGTTCTGGAATTGTATTATTATCAGCTGGTCGTATAGCATCTGCCTTGCATACCATTATTAGACGTCATACTGATGATAAAATTCTAGCTGATTTAATATGTGGCTACAGCCCTAAACATTCATCTGCTTTGTATTATTCTAGTTATTCATCAAATGAAATATTTAGAATATACAAAAAATCAATATCATTCTTATCAGCCAATACCAACCTTAATCTCGACTATTTAAGTTTTAAATTAAATATTAGCTCCGGTAGTCAAAGTTTACTTACAGTTCAAGCAGCAACTGATTTCATGAGCGTTCTTTTACAAAGCGCTAATAACTCTAAAGATAAAATAAACAAACACAACGCTCTAACATGTTGGCTTTGGTACGCAATTTTACTGCTGACTTCTATTCGCCCTGTAAATCACATCCCAGGCATGTTGAGTCAAATAGACTTAGAAACCGGCTTACTATGGGTATCAGACAAGGAGGCTCGTAGTACCAGCGCTGGGCGAATCGTTCCAATCTGTGACTTTTTAAACCGAGCAATAAAGGGCTATCTAAATTACTTGAATGACTTAAAAACCAGCCTAGGCCTAGAAGATGCCACATTAGCCGATATTCTTGATCAGCTAGAACATAGCAAATATCCCCTTCTTTTTTTTCGTACTGAAGCAGCCTGGGAAGCGGCTCAGCCAGTACACATTATTAAGCTCACAGAAGGTTTACCCGTGTACCCTTTAAATTGGACACGCCATTTTGGGCGCTCATTTTTATCTGGCCTTCAACCCGACTTTATTATTAACGCTGCTTTTGGCCACGAGGACCCCGACCAAGAAACTCTAAATCCTTTTTCCTCAATGCCTTTACAGCAAATAAAACAACTTGCAGGTAGCTATGACAAGCTTGCAGACAGCCTACAGCTAAAGCTACCTAACGGCTGGTGCGAAGTATGAGCTATACATTTGAAGAGCGTGCAAAACGTAGAAAAACAAGACTTAAAACTGTTGCAGCTAACGCACAGACTGCGATTAAAAGTCTTTGGCAGGACTTAGAGCACGCTCCAGGCAATGCACCAGGACAATACAGTCACATATTTAGCAAACTTGAGATGCAATTTACAGAAACAAAGCACTATAGAGCAGCACGATACCAGTTTCTCAAATTTATTCGTGACTATAACAGCAGCAATATAGGTGCTGAGTATCCTGAGCCAAGCGTGCCAATACTACTTAAGCGCACGCCTCCAGTTATAAGCCACTCATGGTTTGAACACGGAAAAGAGGCTAAACAGCTGCAAGCAAAAGCTATTGACCATTGGGAAAAAACAGACAAATACAGTACTGAAGAAACACTAGGCTGGCTGATATTCTCAGCAATAATGGGAGGACTGAATGATCAGCCAGGACTGTTGTCATTGGTAAAAGCTGTACTCGAGCGCAAGCCATTAACTGTATTTGGACCAGATAACGATATCATCTGCTTAACTCTCGATATTGAGGATAGTTCCTACGGTAACGACATCCGGCAAACCGGCTTATACCGTAGTTTTTTCTACGCGCCGGATACCCTCACCCAAATCTGGTTGAGCAAAGCTTATGCTCTAGAAGAGCAATACTCTGAACCTCTCGACACAAATGTTTTATTAGAAACAGCACTAAGGCCAATTAGCGCAAAATATCGCGCACCAAATTTATTGCGAGCAGCTGACTACATTTGGGGCTTAAAACCGAATGTAACCTTATGCCCTACATTAATTCGCGTCATGCAAGGAAAAACTAAAACCTGCAGCCTATCTGTACGTGAGCTTGCCCGCTTTTTCAAAGCTTACCAGCCAGTTTCAAATGCTGTGTTATATCAGCCTGAAAAAGAGATGCTAATCCTGCAAAAAGAACCAATCAAAAAAAATAATGGCGCTACACATTTATCAGACAGCATTCTCAATAAAATAAAAACCAGTTTGGACGCCCCACTCAGTCACCGCACAGATAGATTAACACTGCTTTTAGAAGGGATCGAACATGAAGGATCTCGCCGATTAATCTTTTGGATTATTAGCTTGACCACAGGCTCAAAAGGAAAGGTACTGAAAAACAGTTCAATTTTACGTTACATGAGTTCAGTCGCCCATCCGTGGATTTCACTGACCGCCGATGTTGATATATTAGATTTTGATAGCAGCGACTATGAAGATCTCTATCATGAAATTATTGCCACGCGGCCAGTGGCAAGCAAAGCTTTCGATGCAGGCCGTCTTATGCAGTTTCACTACTTCATGATGAGGAAATGTAGTGCGCCAGCAGTTGTGCTTGAGTACGTTAACCATCAAGATATCTGTTCAGCCCGAGTAGTCAGTCCTTCTTTATTCTTTGCATTAATACAGACGGTCAAAGCCGCAGCAATAATAAATGAGGCGGATAAAAACACTCTAGTACTTATTTATACGCTGGCCTACCGAACTGGCATGCGTCGCGAAGAAATCATGGGCATTCAGCTGCGTGATATTGAGGCTGTAACACTTGAAAATAATAAGGTACTCAGCTTCAGTTTACTGATCAGAGCAAACCGGATTAGCTCGATAAAATCCTCAAGTGCATTCCGCAGAATACGACTCTCAGCCCTGCTAAAGCCTGACGAACTGCACTTAATGCAAGAGCACTGGTATAAGCAAAGACGCCTCAAGCATAACCAGCCAAATATAGCTTTATTTACACTTGCAAACAGCGACAGTCCTCTACCAGGTCATTTCGCTTACAGCGTACTGCGGTCAGCGCTAAATGCAGTTGTGGGTGAGCATGGCTATACCTTCCACTCGTTTCGTCATACAGCCCTAAGTAACTTGGCAGTTGTCCTGCAGAGTGATTTTGAGCTGATCAAATACCTTACTGATTATTCAGAAGCCGATGTAGAGCGTATTAAACAGGGATTACTAGGCACAGTAGATAGCGGCTCCGATAGCTGGAATGCTCTTGCACAGATGGCTGGCCACCTTACACCACAGCAAACGTTTCAATCATACGTGCACTTTGCGCATATACAGGCTGGATGGCAGCTCTGCCGCAGTAATGACAGCATTTCATTTAAAGCAATTGAGAAACTCACTGGCTTTTCTGAAAGAAAACTCTATCGACTCATAACGCCTCGATCATCAGAAGGCACAAAGGCCACAAGAAGCACTACCAAAACACTGCACTTACAAAACCTGCTGTCTGCACTAACCCGCGAACTGAAAAACCATATTCGCTCTTGGGACGACATCAGCAAGGAGTTACTAAAAAACCGTATCCGTAATTTTACAGCGTCTAAAAGCAACGCCACGCTTGGCGATAAAAGTCCTGCAGAACTTATGCTATCGACCCTCCCGGGCTCTTTTGGAAATCCGTTAGAAATGGATGAGGCTTACTACCTTATCAAGCAGCTCGAAGTTAAACATTCTGTAGAGTCGATTTCACAGGACTATAGCGTGCCACAACAGCTTTTAGAGCAGTGGCAAAACAGGGCCATTGAGTTGCGTGAACTCACGACACGCAACGAGCAGCCTCGCTTGTTTAGTAGTGAACGTTTTGAGAGCAATACCGACGGCTTGTTACTCCCAGCCCCACTGCATAATACGAGCCTAACGGTACAGGCCGGAAAAATGCTAAATAATGCAATCATTCTCTACGAAAAAAAGCCTGACAGACTTCGTTGGTTTTTAAACGTATTCCTTGCAAAAACACAGCCTACTCGCTCAGAGCTATACTTTTCAGGATCTGAGTTTGATGATCTAAAAAGCTTCTTGCAAATAGCAGAGCTGCTATTTGATGCTGCGCAATGGCGGCTACGCTCTACAACACCTGAAAGAACTAGAGCTCTCAAACTAAAGCTAAAACTCAACACGAGGTTTTCCATTGATAAGCAAGCCAAACCAAACTACACCGGAATAGCTGTATCACTTAAAACCCCTGACGAAAGTCAGATCCTCAACAAAAAAGGGTCTCTGACAAAATACTCATCGGCGGCGCTAAAATATGTATGTCATATGCTACTTATTACGCTGCCTGTTGATACAGTCCATTCTCTGTCACAAGAATAGTGGTGTTGACAGTTACAAGCATATCAACCTTTACTGGCTAATTGCGTGTAAAGCTTCTACATGCTTTAACGTTTCATATAATGAAGCAAGGTCACCCTGTACCATCACATCAAGAGGTGCACGCCCATTAAAAAACCCATTGTCATTTTTCATACTTGCAAACCCATACACATTTTTAGGATTGTCAAAGATTTGCCGTAACAGACTGTGAATGTTCAACACTAAGCTAATACGCTGAATAACATCTTCGTCAAAATTGATAGTCCATTCGTTTTGAGTTTGCTTTTGTGCACTTGCATGGATGCTAGGAGTGATGCACAAGATGGCACACATCTGCTTAGAGCTAGCGCCCCACTTTCCGAGTATTGCAATAGCAGCTTTTAAACCAATAATGCTCTTATCTGCGCCGAAGCGATTCGTTTCTTCCAAAATCTTGGCGATCTCTAATTCTGAGTGCAACACCTAACCAATTTGGTAAGGTACTGCAGCATGACATACCACGAACTTAACCTTGAAGAACGAATCACTATCCGAGTGGGCTTGCTACAAAGCTTGAGCCTGCGCGAAATTGCTAGACAGATAAGCCGTTCACCATCCACCGTGAGCCGCGAGATACGCCGCAACAGTGATAACAACGGAGCCTACACAGTCAGCACTGCGCAAGTGCAGATGAGAACACGCAGGATTGTTTGTCGCCCAAAACGTAAACTGTTGCCAGATAGTGAGCTTTTTGATCTAGTCAAAGAAATGCTACGCGCTCACTATTCCCCTGAACAAATTGCCGGTAATCTACGATCCATGTTTCCTAAACTCAAAGATGCCTACGTTTCTCACGAGACGATTTATAACGCGATCTACGCCTTGCCGGTCGGTGAGCTACGCAAGGAGTTGATCCATTGCCTGCGGCACGGCAAGACGACGCGCAGACCACGCTTAGGAGGCGTTGACCGACGCAACCAGATCCCTGATATGGTCAGCATCCATGTGCGCCCGCCCGAGATTGAGGACCGTCTGGTGCCTGGCCATTGGGAGGGTGATCTTATTAAAGGGAAAGGCAATGCTTCTGCCGTCGGCACTCTTGTTGAGCGTGCGAGCGGCTATGTGATGCTAGTGAAGATGAATAATGCTACTGCAACCGCAGCCGTTGAAGGCTTCAGCGCTGCTTTGAACCGCATGCCACTTGCAGTACGTAAAAGTATGACCTACGACCAGGGTCGCGAAATGACCCGTCACGCTGAAATTACACAGAAAACGGGTGTGGCGATTTACTTCTGTGATCCGCACAGCCCCTGGCAGCGCGGTAGCAACGAAAACATCAATGGCCTCATCCGCCAGTATCTGCCCAAAGGTACCGATCTATCGCAGCATAGCCAGGAGGAGCTGGATGACATTGCGTTTTCGCTGAATAGACGACCACGCCAGCGCTTTGGTTTCAGGTGTCCGATTGAGGTGCTGACGGAAGTCATGCAACAAGAGATGGCGTTGAGCGATAATGGCTCCGCGTCAATTCATTAACAGTGTTGCACTCGGTTTTAGAAACCGCCCAGGTATCTGCTAGCTCCTTAATATTCGCTAACTAAGTTAGTCATCATGCTAACAATCACAAGGAAAACTTCTTGATGGCCTCCCGAAAAAAGCGACTGTTTTGCACGTTGTTCAGTGTTTTAGAGGAAGCCCACTCCCCAAGAAGTCGATATGCTTGCTACAAGGTAGCTTTACATTACTCAACAGACACGCAAGGAAGCTGCATCTCAAAAACCATCCGCTCTCCATCGGTTTTTGCCGTAATGTTGCCGCCATGGGCCTCAATAATCGACTTAACAATAGCTAAGCCTAAACCTGCTCCATCACCTTTGCGTTGGCGCGAAGGATCGGCACGATAAAATCGGTCAAATAGTTTTGGCAGATGATTAGGGTTGATAGTTAACCCTGGATTTTCTACACGAATGAGTACGGTGTTGTGACTGCTCGGTACAAAGCTAACTGTGACTGCTTGTTCAGCTGGGGTATAACGTATGGCATTAGATAAAAGATTACTGAAGGCTCGTCGTATCATTAACCTATCACCCTCAATACATACGACTGATCCTGTGCACACTAGCGAAACGGAACGTTCATCAGCCAGCGCCTCGAAGTATTCAAATAGCATCTGTACTTCAGTGGTTAAGTTAATTTTTACCCGCTCTCCTTTAAGCTGATGGTTATCAGCCTGAGCTAAAAACAGCATATCCCCTACCATTTTTGCCATGCGTTCATACTCTTCTAAACTTGAGTACAGAATTTCTCGATATTGCTCTATATCACGTGATTGAGAAAGTGCAACTTCCGTCTGTGTCCTCAAATTTGTTATAGGTGTACGTAACTCATGCGCTATATCTGCCGAAAAATTTGAGAGACGCTGAAAGCTCTCTTCGATCCGATCTAGCATGTCATTGAACGATACTGCGAGTTCGGTCAACTCCACTGGAACAGTATTGGGAGCAAGCCGAATTGACAGATGATCAGACTTGATTCGACGAATTTCCGCACTGATGCGCCGCAGAGGTGCATGACCTTGGTAGACTGCAATCCATGTAGCAAAAATAGCAACCATGCATGCTGCAAAAGTAATCAGCTTCAAATACATATGAAAACTATCAAGATAGTGCAAATGGAAATCAATGTCTGTTGCTACTGCTAACGTTAAGGGTTGGCCGTCTAAAGCCTGTGTTTGCGTAAGCTGCACAACGGCTCCCCTATAGGTCTTTTCTTTATCTCGCCAGACTTTCACTGACTTAATACTGACTACATCTGCAGAAAGGACCATTCCTGCAAAACCGCCAAAATCTGAGCTAGGCGTGGCGTAAATTACTTTACCGCTAGAGTCAGATATCCGAAACTGAGCATTGTGATGGTCTGAGACCGCCCTTGCTAATCGACGCTCAAGGCTCTCTGTTGTTGCATCTAACAATGGACCGGACAGTGATTGAGAAACTATCTGCACGACCGCATTAAGCTCATCAATATCCTGTTGCTCAAAGTGAGTATCAATAGAACGTTCAACTATCCAGCCAAATGCGAGAAGCACACCTGTTATGACAACACCGATAGATACGGTAAGGCGTAGAACTAAGGATGCAGGGCGACGTGTCACGAATTAGACCTCACTACTGACGTCAAGCATATAACCTATGCCGCGTACCGTATAAATAAGTTTAGGCTCGAAATCATCGTCGATTTTGGCACGCAGCCGCCTAATTGCAACATCGATGACATTAGTATCACTCTCAAAATTCATACCCCATACTTGCGATGCAATAAAAGACCGAGGCAACACTTCACCTTGGCGGCGCATTAACAGTTCTAATAGGGAAAATTCTTTATTTGTCAGGTTAATACGTACCTCATGTCGCTGCGCCCGTCGTCGTGAAAGGTCTAATACAAGGTCAGCCGCCCATATGTTTTCATTAAAAGCAGGCGTTGCACCTCGACGTAATAATGTGCGCACTCGTGCTAATAACTCCGAAAAAGAAAAGGGCTTGATCAAATAATCATCAGCACTCAGCTCCAGATTTTCATCTCCTTTCTCCACGTTATTACATGCAAGCAAGTACAGCACTGGTGTAGTCAACTTGGCTTCGCGCAACGCATGAATCATCCGCCAACCATCAACATCTGGCAGCATCACATTCAATATAATCAGATCATAATACTCTGTGAGCGCAAGGTGGTGCCCGTCTAACCCTGTGCGAGCTATATCAACAATAAAACCTAGCTCTGTCAGACACTGACTAATATATTCGCCTGCTTCTATTTCATCTTCAACCACCAGCAGTCTCATGCACTCACATCCCGAATTGGTTCGTTTTTTCGCCCGTAAAAAAACACTTACGAGCTATATACGTTGCGTATCAGCACTACTTTAATCATCTCAAGATGACATGACCATGGCCCGCACATTACAAATTTGTAATGCATATTTCATCAGCCTATTCATCAGAAAAATCCCTATAAAATGCTGCCGAGCCTAAATAAAAATAGAGAGGGTTTATTGTGTGATTACTGCACAGCGAACACAATTCATGCTCAACCCGTAAAACCCAATCACTTCCTTTCAGAAAAATCTTGATGAGAGCTTCTTATCGAGAACACCGTAATTTAATTTCACATGACAGAGATGTAATAACTAGGTAATCAAATTGAGCGCAACACCTTGCTAAGTTGTAAGCATTAACTTTACGCAGTGCCTTATCTTGCAACTCAGTTCTCAAAAGGAATTAACATGAAATGTGATATGAAAATGATGATCAAGGCAACTCTTTCTTTAGGTGTCGTCATCGTTGCTACATATGTAACGTTCCCTTCAGTCCGAGTATGGATTATCACTAGCTCGCCATTTTTATTCTTCCTGCTTTGTCCATTGATCATGCTCTTCATGATGAAGAGCATGCAATCTTGCAACAAGGAACAAAAAACAGAAGAGAAACAAGCAGATAAAACTATCACTTAGCCACTCTTTGATGCCGCTGTTGAGACTTAACGGAGGTTAAATATTAAGCACCGATCCTCATCAATCGACTCGATTCAGCCATTCCACTTTAATACTGTGAGCATAAAGCATCTCTTAAACAAGATTTAGCGCACATTACAGAAATGTAATGTGCGCGTCACTCGCCCGACAGCAACACTTCGCTAAAGTGACTTTAATCAAATCAGTCGACTATCTGTCAGGTCTCCAAATCGACTTTTCAATTTCTTCAGTTCGGGATACGCGCACATGAATCGTCAACCGCCTGCTGCACCTGCAATTGCTTCTTTACCACGTCGCCGCTTTGTTCAAGGGCTTGCTGGCGGTGGTGTTTTACTGGGTTTATCGCCCCTGCTAAACACAGTTCTAGCACAGCCACGCGCAACACAAACCGGTGCGCCAAAGGTGCTCAGCGGTACTGTGTTCAACTTGGAGATTGGTGAATCACCTGTCAACTTCACCGGCAGCCCACGCATGGCTACAACGGTGAATGGCTCACTGCCTGCCCCTACCTTGCATTGGCGTGAAGGCGATACCATCACCATTCACGTTAAGAATCACTTAAAAGAAGCCACTTCCATCCATTGGCACGGCATTATTTTACCTTTTGAAATGGACGGTGTGCCCGGTATCAGCTTTGCTGGGATAGCCCCCGGAGAAACCTTTACCTACCAATTTAAACTCGAGCAAAACGGCACCTACTGGTATCACTCACACTCAGGTATGCAAGAAGCGACAGGCGTATATGGAGCGATTGTCATTGAACCGGCACAATCTGACCCCGTACGCAGTGATCGCGACCATGTGATTCAACTCTCCGACTGGACCGATGAAGACCCTATGCGGGTACTCGCTAAGCTAAAAATGCAAGGCGACTATTACAATTACAATCAGCCGACAGTCGTTGATTTCCTCCAAGACGTTTCAGCTGACAGCCTGAAAGGCGCACTCGAAAAACGTAAAATGTGGAACGAAATGCGCATGAGTCCGACCGATTTAGCGGACTTATCGGCAAATGTTCTCACCTACTTAATGAACGGCACAACACCGGCCGGTAACTGGACAGGGCTGTTCCGTCCAGGCGAACGTGTCCGCCTACGCTTTATCAATGGTGCCGCAAATACCTTTTACGACGTGCGCATCCCTGGCCTTAAATTAACGGTGGTTCAGGCAGATGGCGTCAATCTAGAGCCAGTTACAGTAGACGAGTTCCGCTTCGGCCCTGGTGAAACCTATGATGTCATCGTCGAGCCCAAGGATGAAGCTTATACCGTCTTTGCCCAAGCGATGGATCGCACCGGCTATGCACGCGGCACACTAGCAACCCGCACCGGGCTTGCAGCTGAGGTTCCTGAGGTTGATGAGCCTGAGTGGCTTGCCATGGCGGATATGATGGGCGCTATGGGTAGCGGCGACATGGCTGGTATGGATCATGGTGCGATGGCCGGTATGGCCGGCGGCAGCATGACAGATATGGACCACAGCGCGATGGCCGGTATGGCAGGGGGCAGCATGGCAGGCATGGACCACAGCGCGATGACCGGTATGGCTGGGGGCGGCATGGCAGGCATGGACCACAGTGCCATGGCGGGTATGGATTTAAATAAAGCCAGCAGCACTGTCAAGCACGCTCAAACAGAATACGGCGCAAGCATTGATATGCGCGTTGACACGCCGCGCACCAACCTCGATGACCCCGGAATCGGATTGCGTAACAACGGCCGCCGGGTACTCACCCTAGCAGACCTGCGCACACTGGGAGGCCCCATGGATCCGCGTGGCGCCGAGCGCGAGATCGAACTCCATCTCACCGGTAATATGGAGCGTTACGCGTGGTCCTTTGACGGCGTGGAGTACGGTAAATCTACACCTATACATTTTCGTTACGGCGAGCGCGTCAGGGTTATTTTGCACAACGACACCATGATGACGCACCCCATGCACTTACACGGTATGTGGAGCGAGCTGGAAGCGCCCGACGGTAGTTTTCAGGTTCGTCGCCATACCATTCCCGTACAACCCGCCCAACGCATTAGCTTTCTGGTAACCGCCGATGCATTGGGACGCTGGGCGTGGCATTGCCACTTGATGCTGCATATGGATGCCGGAATGTTCCGCGAAGTGGTGGTCGCATGACATCAGTCAATCAGAAAAAGGGAATCCTAACTGTGAATACCCCTATAAAGAAAAGAATTCTTGCTATCACTCTAGCATCAATAGGTACTGCACCATTTTTTGCTTATGCCCAAGCAGATCACCAACATAGCGGCCATAACGCCTCACCCGACAACGCATCACTTGCCGATCAAACCGCCGTGCCCGTAATGGATCACAGCACAATGCAGATGCCGGGTATGGATCACGGGGCGATGTCTATGAACTCGCCTCCTGCGCAAACCGATCCAGATAGCGCTTCCCCTGCTCATGATATGGGTGCTATGGACCATGGCTCCATGCAAATGCAGGGTGGGTCAGCGCCAACAGATGCGCGTGATCCCGATGCTTACTCGGGTGGTTACACGCGCAATGCTGGTCAGTATTCCTTAGGGGCTGAACACCGTTTGCGCATGTCTGACGCGCACAATTTCGCCTCTGTGGGTATCGACAAGCTTGAGTATGTTAGAGCCCGTGGCGGTGATGAATGGACCGCCTATGAAGGGCAAGCTTGGTTTGGCGGCACCTACAACCGAGCGGTACTTAAGGCAGAAGGTGAAGTCGCACAGGGTAAGCTGCAGGAGTCTCGAACTGAGCTGCTGTGGGGACATGCTGTTTCGACGTTTTGGGATACTCAACTAGGGGTTCGCTTCGACCACGGGCAAGGTACGCCCAACCGAGAATGGCTCGCGCTTGGCGTGCAAGGTCTGACGCCCTATTGGTTCGAGGTCGATGCTACAGCTTATGCTGGTCCCAGCGGCCGCACGGCGCTGAGACTCAACGCAGAATACGACCTATTACTGACGCAGAAGCTCTACCTGCAGCCTAGCGTCGAGGCCAACTTCTACGGCAAAAACGACAAAGCTCGTGAGATTGGTAGAGGCCTCTCGGATGCTAAGGCGGGCCTGCGACTGAAGTATGAAGTGACGCGCCAGTTTGTTCCTTACATTGGCGTGGAGTGGTCCAGCAAGTTTGGACAGACAGCCGATTATGCACAAGAGGAGGACGAGTCCAAGCACGAGACGCGCTTTGTCGCGGGTATCAGTTTTCGCTTTTAACGTTATTTCCTTGAGCCCGCGCCAGAAACGCGGTACTTAACCACTGATTAATGCAGAGAAAATCATGATCAAAAAAACACTATCAATCCTTGCTTTAAGCACCTTACCAGCCCTTGTGTTTGCCGCTGGTGAACACATGGGAGGGCACAACATGCCTGCGCACGGTATGGAAGGCCATGACATGTCAACGATGTCGCAAGCGACACCGATCTACGGGCAACCAGGCGATTCGAGCAAAGTGAGCCGTACAATCGAAGTGACAATGGATGACAGCATGCGTTTTACGCCGAGTCAAATAGATGTTAAACAAGGGGAAACCGTACGGTTTTTCATTAAAAACTCGGGGAAAATCCCTCACGAAATGGTTATTGGCTCACTTGGCGAGCTAAAAGCCCATGCCGCTGAGATGCTTGCAATGCCAGACATGCAGCACACAGACCCGAGTATGATCACTCTAAATCCAGGGCAGCGCGGTGGATTGGTCTGGCAGTTTGATAAGGCAACTACGGTGGATTTTGCCTGCTTGATTCCTGGGCATACGGAAGCCGGCATGGTAGGCAAGATACAAGTTAAATAACCAGTATTTAGCACAGCGTCTGATCGCCTGGTTATCTCATTAATTATCGCATTTTTGCGGTCCCTAGAGTGGCATCACTGCCTATGCAATGCTGCCACTCTATCGTTAGTACACACCCAATAGAGTCGACCCGAACAAAGCACTAAATAGGCTCTAAAACGGTGTAAATATTTAGTTGATGGCATGCATACACGATTGAAATCTCTATTCCTAATATTAAGTATTCTTGTCGCTAACACCGCTATCGCCTCGGAGCGCGGACAAGTCTCAAACCCCAGGGTACAGCACTCCATTTCGGTCAAGCACTCACATCAATCAGCGCATCGATTCGAGGGCTTAGAAAATATGTTTCTTAAGACGCCATTGAGTGAGCGATCGCAAACTAACTCAGTTTTTGGCTACCGAGTTCACCCTGTATCAGGGCAGTGGAAAGGCCATCAAGGTATTGATTATCCCGCACCAAAAGGCACGCCTATTCGCGCCACGGCCCAAGGCAAGATAACTTTTATTGGCGCGCAAAACGGATACGGAAAAGTTATCTTCATCAGCCACGACAATGATTACTCTACGGTCTATGCACATCAAAGCCGTTTTGAAAATGGATTAAAAAAAGGAACCCGCATAGAGAAAGGACAAATCATTGGTTACGTTGGATCAACTGGAATAGCCACAGGCAATCATTTGCATTATGAGCTACGGGTTAATAATCAGCCTGTAGATCCCATTCAAGAGAAACAACAACTGGCCTCCTATCTCCAAAGATAACTGCACTTGGGACGCTCAATTAGTAAGAGTAATTAAGATGGCTCTAACAGTAAAAAAAACCATAATTATCTGTGTAATTAGTATTTTTATGCTTGCCGCCAGTGTTTTTATGTTCGGATCATCGCTGGGTAACAAGTCAGCTTATATTGACCCGTCCGATAAACAGCTCGTGGCCGACGGCAAACAAATCTATGCTAAAAATTGCGCATCCTGTCACGGTGCAAAGCTAGAGGGCCAGCCTGATTGGCGAACACGTCAAGCTAATGGTCGTTTGCCCGCGCCGCCGCATGATGAAACTGGCCACACTTGGCATCATCCTGATGCACTATTAATTGATATTACAAAAAACGGTCTAGTGCCTGGTGTTACAGCGCCAGAGGGCTATGTGAGTGATATGCCGGCTTACAAGACGTTATTGAACGAGCATAATATCCTAGCGGTGCTCGCATATATAAAGAGCTCTTGGCCACAGCATGCGTTAGCCAGACAGAAGGAAATCTCTCAGCAGCAAAAGTAAGGTGCTTTGCACCATGCTCTTCTATTTGCAGCCAAAGTAGGACTTAAATAACATGACTAAACACGACGCAAATTCTCATAGCCATCACCACAATGAAGATGTTCCTCCTCTTGCAGCAACGACTGAATTAAATGACCTTGTTTGCGGAATGACAGTAACAAAAAGTTCACCGCACCACATCGAATATTCAGGTCATGCTTATTATTTTTGCAGCACTAAATGCCTCAGCAAATTTAATCAACAGCCAGAAAAGTACATTAATCCAAGCAAAAACTCTGAAACGCCAGCGGATACGCCTGTACCTGGTTCGACCTACACATGTCCGATGCACCCCGAAATCCAACAAGACCATCCGGGAAGCTGTCCTAAATGTGGCATGGCACTTGAACCTATGATGCCAAGTTTGGACGATGACGATAATCCTGAATTCAAAGACTTCTCGCGGCGCTTTTGGTCGACACTGCCCTTAACAGTTGTTGTCACAGTACTCGCTATGTTCGGCCACCAGCTTGGGTGGTTCACTATGGCAACGCAAACTTGGATCGAGCTAGTGCTTTCGATACCTGTAGTGCTGTGGGCTGGACAGCCCTTTTTCGTGCGTGGCTGGCAATCAGTTATCAATCGCAGCCCCAACATGTGGACGCTCATTGGACTAGGAACTGGAGCTGCATTTATATACAGCACGGTTGCGACCATTGCCCCAGGAGTATTTCCTGAAACATTTATGTCGATGGGAAGGATCGCCGTCTATTTTGAAGCAGCTGTAGTGATTATTTCTCTGACACTATTTGGTCAAATGCTCGAACTGCGAGCTCGCTCACAGACCTCTGCGGCAATAAAATCGCTGTTAGGTCTTGCTCCGAAGACAGCCCGCCGCATTAACACCGACGGCACTGAAGAGGATGTGCCTCTGACACACGTCCATGAAGGCGATCTCTTACGGGTACGCCCTGGCGAAAAAGTACCTGTCGATGGAATAGTTGAAGAAGGCTCCAGCTCACTGGATGAGTCGATGTTGACCGGTGAACCTCTTCCCGTGAGTAAGCGGCCAGGCGATAAAGTAATTGGTGCAACCATGAATACCTCCGGTGCACTGGTGATACGTGCTGAGAAAGTTGGCTCGGCAACGGTATTGGCGCAAATCGTGCAACTTGTCGCTCAGGCACAGCGTTCACGTGCTCCAATGCAACGCATGGCCGATCTAGTCGCGGGCTATTTTGTTATGTCCGTAGTGTTCATTGCGTTACTGACATTTTTTGTTTGGGGCTTCTGGGGCCCTCAACCAAGCTGGGTGTACGGATTGATTAATGCCGTTGCCGTATTGATCATCGCTTGCCCTTGCGCATTGGGCTTAGCTACGCCGATGTCCATTATGGTGGCAACAGGACGTGGTGCTACCCAGGGTATCTTATTCCGTGACGCCGCAGCGATTGAAAATCTGCGCAAGGTGGACACTTTAATCGTTGATAAAACTGGAACACTGACAGAAGGTCGACCCACCTTTAATAAAGCAGTGCCTGTAGAAGGTACTAGTGCTGAGGAAGTCTTACGTCTTGCCGCAAGTCTTGATCAAGGCAGTGAACACCCTCTGGCCGAAGCCATTGTTAACGCCGCTCGTGAACGCGGTATAACACTAAGCGCTGTTAACGAATTTGAGTCCGGCAGCGGTATAGGTGTACGCGGTATAGTCGATACAACCAAGCTGATCTTAGGCAATACGGCCTTAATGCAGCAGGAAAATATCAGCATCGATGCTCTGTCGGTTACTGCAGATGCTCTACGTATGGAGGGTGCTAGCGTTATGTATTTAGCTAGCGATGACCAGTTACTTGGTTTGCTGGCGGTATCCGATCCAATTAAACAGAGTACTCCGGAAGCAGTCAACGATCTTAAAGCGGCAGGAATTCGCGTCATCATGGCAACTGGCGACGGTATCGCTACCGCTAATGCCGTCGCTAAACAGCTTGGGATTGACGAGGTGCACGGCGATGTTAAGCCCGCTGATAAGCTCGATCTTGTCAGCAAGCTGCAATCTGAAGGCCGAATTGTCGCCATGGCAGGTGATGGTATTAACGATGCCCCTGCACTGGCAAAAGCTGATGTTGGCATTGCAATGGGGACGGGTACGGACGTCGCGATGAACAGTGCGCAGATCACGCTAGTCAAAGGTGATTTACGTGGTATATCCACAGCCCGTCATCTTTCAGACTTGACCGTAGCCAACATGAAACAGAACTTGGGTTTTGCGTTCATTTACAACGCTCTTGGCGTCCCACTGGCTGCAGGGGTTTTGTATCCGTTTATGGGTTTATTACTTTCGCCAATGTTCGCTGCGCTCGCAATGAGTCTAAGCTCTGCTTCAGTAGTATTTAACGCACTAAGATTACGCAAATCAAAATAACATAATGTTATTAAATAGCGAGTTGCAGTCATTACTAATTTGTAAAAACTGCAACCCGTTACTGATCACTACTACTGCCTGTTTATAACTCGAAAATTCTCGTTAAAATCAATATAAATTTACTGTTGTGGCTATACTCTTATGACTGCAATGTAATGTTAGAGTCATGATCGAGACAGTATTCATAACTTATAATTAACTCACAATTACTGGAGGTCGTTATGAATACAAGAAAACTGTTAGTAGCAATTATTTTTCTAAGCTCAACGCAATTGGCTTTTGCAAGCTCATCAATTGATAATCTTACTCAAAAAAATCAACAAAAAAATATTGAAATCACACAAAAGTATGCTGCGAGTAATAATAAAGCAGTACCGGAAATTGTAGATTATAAATATGGAATGCCGATTGATGTAAAAAAACTTATACACGCAACGAAAGAAATTAAAACTTGTGGAAACTACAAGAAAATAATGAGCTTCGAAGATTCTCAAGGTGATTTACACGCCGTTCGCTATACGGTATTGGGTAGTTGTCGCCAAAGTGAAGGTTGATGATATTGCTATCAGAGCAGGATTAAATATCTAATTTTCAATTAATGTTATCCGTTCCGATAAAGCATTAAGTAACTTTCATAATTAATACAAAAATAGGTTGTAATTTTATTACAGCCTATTTTTTACAATTAATTCACATCAGATACGTCAAGTACGTAGCCAACTCCACGCACTGTCTGAATAAGTTTTAGTTCAAAATCACTATCAATTTTACCCCGCAAACGTTTTACAGCAACGTCAATAACATTTGTATCACTATCAAAGTTCATATCCCAAACTTGAGAAGCAATCAGAGAACGAGGCAGGACCTCACCTTTATGCCGGATAAAAAACTCTAGCAAACTAAACTCTTTACTTGTCAGTATGATTTTGACTCCGCTACGCGTGACTCTCCGAGAGACTAAATCTAAGGTCAGGTCTGCGACCTGAAACTGACTTTCTACAATGACAGCAGTGCCACGACGCAATAACGTTCTTACTCGAGCTAAAAGCTCAGCAAATGCGAAAGGTTTGACCAAGTAGTCGTCAGCACCCAGCTCAAGCCCTTTTACTCGGTGTTCAATTGTTCCAAGAGCTGTCAGCAGCAGGATCGGCATACCTTTCCCCGCTGTCCTCAACAATTTTACAACATCCCATCCGTTGATATCCGGAAGCATGATGTCAAGAATCATCAAATCATAATCAGCCGTCATTGCCAGGTGATAGCCCGTCATGCCACTGCCTGCTAGGTCGACAATAAAGCCAGCCTCAGTAAGCCCTTTGCAGAGGTACTCCCCAGTTTTCACCTCATCCTCAACGACTAATATTTTCACGCATCCTCCGACACATTGATGTAGTCATATCATTGTAGTGAGGCCATAGCTGATATCAATGGATTATCACAAGAATGACAACATTGTCATTCTTCCGTCACGCGTTGAACAGACTTATATCGATAAGGTGTGTTTCATAACAGCTAATCAGACATCGCTTTAATTCATTTTGATGTGGCTTTTCTGGACGGAAAATAACATGTTTAAAATTAAGATACTGATACTCAGTTTACTGCTTGCTCTTGCGGGATGCACATCGTTGGCTCCAGATTATCAGCGCCCAAAGTTACCCGTGCCACAACACTTTTCAGTAAATGACACCAAAGACAATAAACAGCCTCCAACAGCAGGATTGCAAAATACCGGTTGGCGAGCATTTTTCTCTGACCCTCAGCTAAAGTCTTTTATCAATGAGTCATTGCAATACAACCGCGATTTACAGCTGGCCACTCTGAAAGTTGCTGAAGCCAGAGCCCAATATAATGTGACGAATGCCAGTCGTTACCCGCAGTTAGATGGTATCTCTGATGTCACATATCGCGGTGGATTAAACAGTGGGTTAGAGACCACTAATCAATACAGTGCTGGGGTAGAGCTAAATTTTGATCTGGACTTATTTGGCCGCTTAAAAAACATGAGTGAAGCTGATCGTCAAAATTACTTCTCTAGTCAACAAGCGCAACGCGCCGTACATATTCTGCTGGTCTCTAATGTTTCTCAAAGTTACTTTAATCAAAAGCGAGCTTATCAACAGTTAATGATTGTTAAAAAAACGCTAAAAAACTATCAGCGCTCTTTTTCTTTGATTGAACAGAAAACTCAAACAGGACGTACTACATTATTAGCTCTAGAGCAGGCTCGAGGTTTAGTTGAGACAACCAAAAGTGAGGTCGCCAAACGAGAATGGGAGTTGGCCCAAGCAAACCATGCCTTACAACTACTCCTTGGGAAATATACGAAGTTGCCGGATAACAGCGTACAACTCTCAAATCATCTCAATACAGTGAAATTGCCCTCTAACTTGTCATCTGAAATCTTATTGCAAAGGCCTGATATTTTAGAGATCGAGCACACCCTTTTGGCCGCGAATGCGAATATTGGCGCAGCAAGAGCGGCATTTTTTCCGTCAATATCATTAACAGGTAATTTGACAAATAGCAGCACTGATCTATCCAGCCTGTTTAATACTTCCAATGGTGTGTGGAGCTTTGTTCCTAAAATAGAAATTCCTATCTTTAACTACGGGAAAAACAAAGCTAATTTATCATTAGCTGAGATACGCCAAAATCAATCTATCGCTATATATGAGAAGCGAATACAAAATGCTTTTAAAGAAATCGCTGACTCATTGTCTTTAAAAAACAGTATTCAAGAACAAATTGAGGCTCAGAAACGTTATTTGAAGTCGTTGCAAATTACTTCTATAAGAGCAAGCGCACTATTTAACAATGGTGCTCTGGGTTATATCGAGGTTCTTGACGCTGAGCGTTCTTTACTCTCAACCCAGCAGTTAATAACTGACCTGCTATATTCACAGCAGGTAAATGAAATTAACTTATTTGCTGCGTTAGGCGGTGGGTTAATTGAATAGAAATAAAAATTAATTAAATATATATAAACTGGAGTCATCATCATGCGCAAACTATTAACTATTACTGCAATTAGCTTTATTTCAATTCTTTCTCTTAATACACAGGCCGTAGAAAAAAATCTAGACAGCACTTTAATAACAGCAGAGACAAAAATTCAAGAAGATTTTATTAGTAGCAAAGGAATTGTTAATGATATTGATTTTGCTAACAAAAAAATAACCATTGCCCATGAAGAAATTCCTTCAGTCAGCTGGCCTGCAATGACTATGCGTTTTACTTTCTCAGCACCAGAAATACTGGATAAAATAAAAATCGGGAATGAGGTGAGCTTTAGTTTCGTTCAGCAAGGAAACACATCATTACTCAAGCAAATAAAAGTGAAGTGATAGTAAATAACGCCCTCATAATCTTGGGTTTAATTTATTTATCACTGTCTACTCTATGGTAATGAAATCAAACATCTTAATTAATTTCTTAATTATTTAGTGGAAATTAAAATGGCCTCTGTAAAACTTAAAAATACTGTAATAATTCTAGTAAGTTTATTGATGGGTGGGCTTATTTCCACTAGCGCTTACCATTATTTATCTTCCCCTAAAAATAATGTAGAAACGGTTGAGCGTAAAATTTTGTTTTGGTATGACCCTATGAAACCCAATACCAAATTTGATAAGCCAGGCAAATCCCCTTTCATGGATATGGATCTTGTCCCTAAATATGCAGACGAAGATGGTGCTACCGCAGAAGCAAAAATGGGTGTGCGAGTTGATCCAACTCAAACTCAAAATCTAGGAGTTCGTACAGAACAATCTCATTATGGCAAGCTGACTTATTCACAGACAATTCCTGCCAATGTAAATTTCAATGAGTATCAATATGCTATCGTGCAGTCACGATCCGATGGTTTTATTGAAAAAGTTTATCCTTTAACCGTTGGCGATAAAATAAAAAAACAATCACCCCTTATTGAGCTAACCATCCCAGAATGGGTCGAGGCTCAAAGTGAATATTTATTATTAGCAAGCACTGAGGCAACTAACGCCCAATTACGAGGTGCGTTAGAACGACTTCGTCTTTCTGGCATGCCGGAAACGGATATCCAGCGTTTAATAAAGTCAAAAAATATACAGACTCATTTCACAATCAAAGCCCCAATTGACGGGGTGATTACAGCATTCGATCTCAGAACCGGAATGAATATTTCCAAAGATAACATCGTCGCCAAAATCCAAGGAATCGATCCTATCTGGCTAAGTGCTGCAGTTCCTGAGTCAATGGCTTACCTGATCAATGATCCCTCTCAGCTCACTATTTCTGTTCCCGCTTATCCTGGCCGTGACTTTAAAATTCAGAAATGGAACATTTTACCCAGCGTGGATGCGTCAACGCGGACATTACAGCTTCGTTTGCAGGTTGAAAATCAAGACGAATTTTTAAAACCGGGTATGTATGCCAACCTCACACTCAATACAGAAAGTGAAGAGATGCTCTTGATCCCGTCTCAGGCAATCATTGATA
Organism: Denitrificimonas caeni DSM 24390; assembly: GCF_000421765.1. GTDB lineage: Bacteria > Pseudomonadota > Gammaproteobacteria > Pseudomonadales > Pseudomonadaceae > Denitrificimonas > Denitrificimonas caeni. Next base: position 503,808 of record NZ_ATXQ01000002.1, read on the forward strand.
CAGGGACGGAGCAAAGAGTCATCACTTTAAATAGTGAAGGACGCTTTATACCTAAAACCATCAAGGTTTTTCATGAATCACAACAAAAAACTGGGATTGTCTCAGGTCTGTCTGATGGCGAATCTGTTGTTGTTAATGGATTGTTCCTAATCGACTCCGAAGCGAATATCTCTGGCGCATTAGAAAGAATGCGGGAGTACGAAGCACCGTCGCTCACCGTTCCTGGCATGACTGATCATTCAGCACATTCAAGCTCAGACCATTAAGGAGAATAAGATGATTGAGTGGATTATCAGAGGATCTGTCGCTAATCGCTTCTTGGTGATAATGGGCGCTTTATTCCTTAGTATCTGGGGCGCTTGGACGATTATTCACACGCCAGTGGATGCTCTCCCAGATCTATCAGACGTGCAGGTTATAATTAAAACCAGCTACCCTGGTCAAGCACCTCAAATCGTAGAGAACCAGGTAACCTACCCTTTAACCACCACTATGCTGTCAGTACCAGGAGCAAAAATTGTTCGTGGATTTTCCTCATTTGGAAACTCCTATGTCTATGTCATTTTCGAAGATGGCACTGACTTATACTGGGCAAGATCACGAGTGCTTGAATACCTTAACCAGATTCAAGGAAAGCTGCCTACGGGTGTTACCTCAGAATTAGGTCCCGATGCGACAGGAGTTGGCTGGATATTTGAGTATGCGCTGGTTGATCGAAGCGGAAAACATGACCTGGCTGAATTACGCTCTCTACAAGACTGGTTTTTAAAGTTTGAGCTCAAAACCATTCCTAACGTTGCTGAAGTTGCTTCGGTGGGTGGGGTTATTAAACAATATCAGATTGTTGTTAATCCACTTAAGCTAACTCAGTATGGCATTGGTCTTGCTGATGTTAAACGGGCGATTAACGCATCCAATCAGGAAACGGGTGGCTCCGCCATTGAGATGGCCGAAGCAGAGTATATGGTTCGTGCCAGCGGGTACCTCCAAACGCTCGAAGACTTCAACCATATTGTCCTAAAAACCAATGAACACGGTGTGCCTGTATATTTACGTGATATCGCACGAGTGCAAATCGGGCCTGAAATGCGGCGCGGGGTATCAGAGCTTAACGGAGAAGGAGAAGTTGCTGGCGGCGTGATTATCCTTCGTTCAGGTAAAAACGCAAGAGAGGTTATTTCGGCTGTTAAAGCCAAGCTAGATACGCTTAAAGCCAGTCTTCCTGAAGGTGTTGAAGTTGTCACAACGTATGATCGAAGCCAGCTTATTGACCGCGCTATCGACAACTTGAGCTTTAAGCTTCTAGAAGAATTTATCGTTGTTGCCGTCGTGTGCGCTCTTTTTCTATGGCATGTCCGCTCTGCGTTAGTTGCAATTATTTCCCTGCCTATGGGGCTATTTATTGCTTTCATTGTCATGGATTACCAAGGGCTGAATGCAAATATTATGTCTCTAGGGGGGATCGCTATTGCCGTTGGTGCAATGGTGGATGCAGCTATTGTAATGATAGAAAATGCACATAAAAAAATCGAAGAATGGCAGCATCAGTATCCTGGAAAGCCACTGGATAACTCAACTCGTTGGGACGTCATTACCGATGCGTCTGTCGAAGTCGGTCCTGCCCTGTTTATTAGTCTACTGATTATTACGCTTTCATTTATTCCGATCTTTACTCTAGAAGGACAAGAGGGGCGACTATTTGGTCCGCTGGCTTTCACGAAGACTTACGCGATGGCGGGCGCTGCAGGATTAGCTATCATTGTTATTCCAATTCTGATGGGGTACTTGATACGAGGCAAAATCCCTTCTGAAGCAAGTAATCCAATAAACCGCTTTTTGATCAAAATCTATCACCCTCTACTGATCAAAGTTCTACATTGGCCTAAAATGACATTATTGGTTGCTTTGCTTTCTCTATTTACCGTTATCTGGCCACTCAGCAAGATAGGCGGTGAGTTCTTACCAGAAATCAATGAAGGTGATCTGCTGTACATGCCATCCACATTGCCAGGGGTATCAGCAGCGCAGGCCGCAGTATTATTGCAGACGACTGATAAATTGATCAAAACCATTCCCGAAGTGGCAACGGTATTTGGTAAAGCAGGCAGAGCAGAAACGGCTACAGACTCAGCACCAATGGAGATGATTGAAACCACGATTCAACTGAAACCCCAGGATCAGTGGCGTCCAAGAATGACAATGGACAAAATTATCGATGAACTTGATGAAACTGTACGTTTACCTGGACTGGCAAACCTATGGATTCCTCCAATTCGTAACCGTATTGACATGCTATCCACCGGCGTAAAAAGCCCGATTGGTATTAAAGTATCAGGGACAATACTGGCTGATATTGATGCGGCAGCTCAAGAGATTGAAGTGGCAGCCAAGGAGGTGCCAGGAGTGGTTTCAGCGTTAGCAGAAAGACTCGTCGGAGGTCGTTATATTGATATCGATATTAAACGCGAACAGGCTGCTCGCTATGGGATGACAATTGAGGACATTCAACTGTTCGTCTCATCGGCTATTGGTGGAGCAATGGTCGGAGAAACCGTTGAAGGGATTGCCCGCTATCCTATCAACATCCGATACCCACAGAGCTACCGTGAAAGTCCTGAAACGTTGCGTCAGCTGCCTATTTTAACACCACAAAAACAGCAAATCACGCTTGGAGATGTTGCCGATATCAAGATCGTGTCTGGTCCTCCAATGTTAAAAACAGAAAATGCACGCTTAACCAGCTGGGTATTTATTGATACTCGCGATCGCGACATGGTGTCAGTCGTAAACGATTTAAAAGCCATCATAGATCAAAAGGTACAGTTAAAATCAGGCACGAGTATTTCGTTCACGGGACAGTTTGAGCTGTTAGAGCGTGCGAATCAGAAGTTAAAGTTAATGGTGCCTACGACATTAATGATTATCTTTATTTTGCTCTATTTGGCATTTCGCCGAGTAAGTGAAGCGCTATTGATTATTTCCAGTATCCCATTTGCCTTGATTGGTGGCATCTGGTTTCTTTACTGGCAAGGGTTTAACCTATCTGTCGCGACAGGGACAGGGTTTATTGCCTTAGCCGGATTGGCAGCAGAGTTTGGTGTAGTCATGCTGATGTACTTGCGCCAAGCCATTGAAAAAGATGCGAACTTATTGCATTCAAACACATTTACTGAAAAGAGATTGGATGATGCCCTTTATCATGGAGCAGTGTTACGCGTGCGCCCAAAAGCGATGACGGTAGCGGTAATTATTGCTGGACTGTTGCCTATTTTATGGGGAACAGGAGCTGGCTCTGAGGTGATGAGCCGTATTGCAGCACCAATGATCGGAGGTATGATAACTGCTCCATTACTTTCTATGTTTGTTATCCCTGCAGCCTATAAACTGATCTGGCTGCGTAAACACAAAACATGTAAACAATGAAGATTGTGAGATCTTAAATTTAAAGTATTGAATACTGAAATCTTAACAGCTAGCCCTTTTGGTTCATTACAACCAAAGGGGCTTTTTTTCCGATGTGCCAGATGATCAGTACCTTTTTCTCGCTGATACGACTGAGATTCAGCGAGCTTTTTTTCTTATTGCGAGTCAGATTGCGGCTGTCACCAGGAGGAAAACTCTGACTTAACCAATTATACTATTTTTAAACTTAAGCATTTGAGTGGGTGCAAATTGATCTTGGTAAAAATTTTGAAACTTGTCTGAATAAACAATTACTTGACCAGAATCAGGACCGAATCTACAGTCCATCTTATTGAGTAAACCTGAGATCTGCAGGTTGATTTATCTTAACTGCGGACTCCAAATGCAAGACGTGATCTAGGAAAGCGACCAAATGAACAGTGCTCTCACAGACCAGCTCAACCAACAGTGCTACTGCATCACTCTTGACCGAAAAGTTCTCGACGAGAGCCTCCGAAATCAATTTGTAGATACTGGAAACGATCTGTCAGCGATTCCCGAACTCCAGCATTTTTTTTCAAACACACCGATTTTCGTCCCCCGTACCGATATCGAGTCGATGGAGCGCATCGTTCAGACGATCGAGTCGGTTGTCAAACTTTCGTCCTACCAAGAACAGGTTCTATCTTGGGCAGCGGAGATTGCACACTTCAATCCCGGCCCTGTAGGGGTTTTCATGGGGTATGACTTTCACTTGGGTCCAGACGGCCCTCAGCTTATTGAGATCAATACCAATGCCGGCGGCGCGTTTCTGAATACGTTGCTGGCTCGTGCGCAACATAAGTGCTGTGACCCATCTCAACAAACTGCAGAATCCAAGCAGGCGCTGGATGGATTTGAGGACGCGGTATTTGCTATGTTCGAACAGGAGTGGCAAAGACAACGTGCTAACTCAATGCCCCGCCGCTTGGCCATCGTGGATGACTCACCGCAAACCCAATTTATGTTGCCCGAATTTCAGCTGGCTCAACAGCTGCTCCAGGCCAGAGGCATTGATACCCTGATACTCGATCCATCGGAGCTTGAATATGTCGATGGTGCTCTAACCACACAAGGTAAGCCCATCGATATGGTGTACAACCGGCTGGTCGACTTCGCACTGGACGCCCCCACTCACGAGGCGTTAAGGCGGGCATATCTCGACGGTGCGGTGGTGGTAACACCCAACCCACGTGTGCATGCACTTATGGCCAATAAACGAAACCTGACGTTGCTGTCCGACCCTGAGACTTTGCGCGACTGGGGACTCAGTGAGGATGAAGTAAAACACCTCGAGTGCGCCGTACCCAAAACCCGTTTGGTTTCAGCAGACGACTCGACAGAACTGTGGAGTGCTCGGAATGAACTGTTCTTTAAGCCGGTTGCTGGCCATGGCAGCAAAGGCGTTTACCGCGGCAGCAAACTAACTCGACGCGTTTTCGAAAACATTCTGAAAGGCGGTTATATCGCACAGAAGTTCGCTCCTGCGGGGGAACGAACCATGCGAGTTGACGGCATCGTAACCACAAGGAAGGTCGATATTCGCCTTTACACCTACGCTGGGAACTGTTTGCTCGCCGCTGCACGTGTATACCAAGGTCAAGCCACCAATTTCCACACGCCTGGCGGTGGCTTCGCACCCGTATTTCAGGTGTGATTGTTTACCTCTCATCCTGCACTGACGAGCACGGTTCTTAGAGATCGTCCATCCGGCTAATCTGATGAACTAAGCGTTTAAATTCATTTTGTTCCATGGTTAATAGATCTTCCATCAACTCATTAATTTTAGGAATATTAATTTTCCCAAGCAGTGTTTGATAGAGTTTAATAATTTGATCATGATAGTCGTATACCTCGCTGCGGATACCGTTGAAATCAAGTGATGCATAGTGCTCATCACAGGGGCGGTGAAATTTCATCGATTCGTGCGGCAGGTAATCATATACCCGTGTTTCCAAAATATTAGTGCCTGCTTGGCGCACAAACTCATTGACCATATGTTCAATATCAGTCTCGTGGCGTGCCAAGTAACCCAGAAGCATCCGAGCTCGCTCATCCTTATTTAATGTCGTGCAATGGGAAAGACAGCGTGCCAATTGCCCATGCAGATCAGCTGTCCACTCTATGAGTTCTCTAAACGTTTTAATTTCCATGTGGCTTTACCTTTAATCTGTGTTTGGTTTCTGCGTGACTGGCTGTGTAATCCCCCCTCAAAACCACAGAGGCTATTTGTAGAAAATTCCATTAATATAAACTCAAGGAGTTTTCTATGCGCAAATCAAAATTCACTGAGAGCCAGATTATGGCAATTCTCAAACAAAATGAGGCTGGAGTTCCAGTCCCTGAACTATGCCGTGAGCATGGTATTAGCTCAGCTTCGTTCTACAAGTGGCGCTCAAAATATGGCGGCATGGACACTTCGCTCATGAAGCGCATGAAAGAGCTTGAAGAAGAGAACCGTCGGCTCAAAAAAA